>JADHVH010000001.1 GCA_016784085.1 Candidatus Pacearchaeota archaeon | reverse complement strand
TTTTCTCATTGTGTATCATAAACAACTATTAATTTACCTATTTCACATTTATTATAACTAGGGCTATTTGAACCATCTTTTCTACATAAAGCAACAAAATTCTCAACAGCAGTACCTTCTTCTGAAGAAAATAAAGTTATTAAATTACAGGCCTCCCAATCTGTGTAATCATCCCTAGTACATTCAACTTCAGAATTTAATTCTGGAAACACCCTTCTTATTTCAATACCTGAAATTCCCCAAAAATCCTCATAATTCCCTATTTTATTTTTTAAAGCCATAACCTTATCTAAATCAACACATGCAGCTCTTGGTTTATCAAAAGAGTTTCCACAAGAAAATTCAGGAGAATTAGCTAGCTTAGAGACTAGTAATAGGGCCTCTTTTTCTTCTAATTGAGCTGCAGAACCCTTTAAATTAGCAATTTGAAATGAAATTATAAAGACACTAACTAATCCAAAAAATAACATCAAGGCCATTAACATAAAGGCCATTTGCTGTATTTTCATTTGTCCTTTCTTGTTTACCATAGTCTACAAGTCGCCCCCCTATTACTTCTCTCAAGATTTTCAATTATAAGATTAAAAGAATTAATATTTCTAGAATCAGAATAAGTTTGAATCTTTCCTTCTAAAGTTGTTAGATCTGGACTCACTTCTCTAAAACACCCTGTTGAAGAAATCATTCCTTCTTTGTCCTTATATAATTTAGCAAGACTATCTATTCTAGACATTAATCTTTCTAATTGACATTCATAAATATCTTTTTCAGAGAAAATAGCTGCATACATTAAAGAATCTGTGTTAAAATAAAGGGTGTCTTCACCTTTCTCCACTTTTTTATGTATATAATTCACTTCAATATTACAATTCTCACCTTCTGAAAAACATACTTTAATATTATTTTCAGTGCAGTTTTCCAAGATTAAATTAGGTTGTTGTAATTCAGTTATCTCTTCCCCTATTTCTTCTGGAACATTCCCTACAAAGCAATATTTTTCTGTTGAAGGAGTTATATAAATCAAGTCACTAACTTTAAATGGAAATTCTAAAGGTTTTGAAAATAAATAAAATGTTTTACTCTGAACAATATTATCTGAAAAAAGATATTTATTTGAAAAAGTATTTTCCATACTAGGAGCTGACCATTTATCCATACTTTTTTGAGCAATTCGAATTTCCTGACTACCAAAAATATCTCCTGAACTAGGTTCTAAACAATCATTGTAAATTCTTGTTTCTGCAGAAGTAGAGATTGAAGAACTTGCACTTGATTCAAATCCTGTTTCAAGTGGATTTAATAATGTTTGAATTTCTTTTGAGGTTACAGTTGTTTGAACTTGTTGGCCAGTATCTGAAACCCTATTCACAGCATAAATTGTTGCAAATAAAATAAAAGCTCCAATAATAATTGCAAAGAGCCAGGCAAAGGACATTTGTAAATATGCTTTTTTTTGCATTTTATCTAGATATTGTGACTAAACTTTCACCATAATCTTTAGTAATTTTAAGGGTAATAGTTCCTTTTTTATTTTCAATACAAAGAGGATTTGTAATTCTAGTTGTCTCGTCTAGATTCAAATGATTTATTGTTGTAGCTTCTAAACCTTCTGCAGATTCTGGTGGAAATATAAACATATTTTCATATTCGAAAAAATAACGTTCCATTTCATCATAATATAATTCTCCGTCGCCTCCCGGGCCTTTAGTATAATCTGCAAAACAAACATGAGTTATTTTTGAAGGAATATTATATTCTAAACTTTGATTTCCTCTAGAACCTCTCCAAAGACGATCCATATCTTCTTGAAAATCATCTTTAAATTGAGCTAACTTCGCAGAATTACTTATACTTACAAATTTTTTAATAGCTGCAAAAGAAAAACTTAGAAAAATAATAATTAAAATAATTGAAAAAATCATTCCAAATGATATTTTCATCTGACCTCTCTTTTTCATAAGGAGAAATAGAAAATTAAACTTATAAATTTATGCAAGATCAAAGGGCCTTATGACTACACTACACTGATCATAATCAGGGAGGTTACCATATGAATCTTTACATTTTATATAGAAATTCTTATCAGAATCCCATGCAGTAAAATGCTGAGTCTTACCAATATTATTCATCAAAGTCCCATCATCAAAGCTATAAGTACATGCTGATTCAGGACGAGGATCTGTACTAAATCTACATTCAGCTTCTTCGTTGGTAATAATCTTTAGATAATTATTATCTTTATATGCTCTAGTAATTATAGAATAAGATTCATCAACATCCACTGTAAAGTTAATAGTTTTTGTATCAAAGTTTCCTCCTGCATCTTGACATTGGATATAGTAGTTATAATTTCCTGCTGTTAACCGTACATCTGTAGAATGTGTTTGAGATGCACTATTATCAAAATAAGTGTAATCATTCCAGGCTCCAGTAGGGCTATATTGACAATAAGCTTTTCCATTTTCTGCACCTTGTTCTGTAGTTGCAGTTAGTTCTACTTTTACAGGGGAATTTGAAGCAGTAATTGTTTTATCTTGAGGCCCTACAGTTGTTAATGCTAATGGCATTGTTCCCTGAAGATCTAAAACATAAAAATAATCTACCCCCATCACATTTCTTTTATTTTCATTACCTATTAATTCAGGTTGGTCCATACATTTAAAGTAAAAATTATTTTCAACATTATCTTGGATCCCTGTTAAGGTAGTTGCACAAGGATATGTTGTTTTTTGAAGATTTATTTCAGATTCATTAATATTCGCACATGAAGATAAAGGAATTTCATTAGCCATTTCATTATAGGGTTTTTCAGACCAATCCCATTTACATTGAGAAGGTTCGTCTAAATATAATTCAACTTCTATTTCACTAGTATTAAATGGTATATATGATCCCTTAGCAGGACTTGATCCAAAAATTCTTGGAGCAGATCGATCCTCACCTTTTTCAATACAAAAATCAAAGACAAAGGTTCCAGAAGTATATCCATTTGTACTTTCACATCTCACATAAAACCCATAATCTCCATCATTATAAACAGGATATCCATTTTGAACTAAATTAGCAGTTCCAGGGAAAGTAAATACTTGTGAATGATTATATTTGTCAACTGCTCCTCCTCCAAATCCAAATCTCAAATCCTCATAAACTTGTTCTCTAACAGGATCCATTTTACATCTTCCAAATTTATTTAACTTAAGACCTATTTCTAATTGGTGGAAAGCTGGAGAACAACCATCATCTGAATGTTTGTAAACAAGTTTAACTCCTTTTTCTCCAGGATATTCTGCACCTAGTTCCTGATATTCATAATCCTCATCTAATATTTCTTCCCAAGCTTGAATTGTAGGGGGGATTATATCATCTGAATTATTCCACTCACAAGATTGATATTGGGGGTTACCCTCATTTATTAATACGCAAGATCTTCCCAAACTTTTACATTGATATTCTGTACATCCTAAAATTCCAAAATCATTACATTCTTCACAATATTCTCCTCCAGAAGGAGGTTGCCAAGCATTACAAGAAAAAGAAACAAGATTTGTATCATAGTCTTTATGTAAGAAAGCATAAATAACTGCAGATATCCCTACTGCAACTAATGCCACTGGTCCTGCTCCTGCAAGTCCTGGAAGTGCTGCTGCCAAGGTTTGAGCACTCAAATATCCTATTCCTGCTGCCCATCCTGCTGCTTCTGCATTCCTAGGGTCTATTCCTGGAAATTGTTTTAATATTGCTGTAACAGTATAGCCAATAACAACTGCAACACCTACATGAACTGTAAATCTTGCGGCACCATGCCAAGGACCAGATCCTGCAGATTTAGTTTTAAATATAAAATTAAGTACTTTAGACTCGGCAGCTTTTCCAGAAGCAGTTCCTCCTCCAGCAAACCAACTTTTAACTGTTTTCACGCTTTTTCCAGCTTTCTCTACATCCCCTACCCCTGAATTAAATAAACCAATTCCTCCAAGAGCAGTGTTTATCCAAGTCATAAAACCACCCTCTTCCTCTTCTCCACCTTCAGATCCAGAATTATCTTGATTTTGCCCATCTAGAGCATTATCTTTTTCTTCACCGTCATCACTACACACAATACAATCTCCTAAATCAATAGATCCCTCTCCAGTACAATATATATCATTAATAGTACATAGTTCGAGATCTATGTTGGCAGTGCTTAAAATTTCCCAGTTATCATCTAAAAATTCAAATGTTTTTTCACAAGGCATAGCTGGATTATCTGAACCCACATGAGCATTTACAAGACGATCCCAGTAATAAATAACATAATTACCTTGACGATCTTGACCTTCTCTTGTTTCTGGCTTTTCAAAAAGATATGTTCTTGAATCTTCTTCTGCACAAACTTGTGTTCTCCAGTTTTGAACTTCTGGAGTTTCCTCTTCCTCTTCAGGATTTGCAAGAGGATCATATACACATTCAGGATTAGCATTAATAAAATTATTCCAAAGATTATCACAATTATTACTTGCAGGTGTAGGATAAACAATTTCATCTTGATGATCTGCAAAATAAGCATTCCAAGCATTTAAAGCAGAATTATCTGCAACTTCCAAATAAAAACTTCCTCCCCCAGTATTTAAACAATTTGTAGCCACATTATCTGGAGCATTTAAGGTATCTGGTTCATATTCTGGAAAGATTTCTATGAAAGATTGATAAATTGTTTCACAGGTAGTTTCTGAACCTGGAATTGCAGGTGTTGTTTCAAAAAGATCCTCTACAGTTGATTGCCAATTAGGATCACAATTAAAAAGAGTAGAAGATAAAAGCCCCATAGATTCCCCATCACAAAGAGCAACAATAGGTTCTTCTGCACTTACAAAACCAACTCCTCCTCCGAGAATAAAAGAAAAGGCAAAAACACTAATAATCAAACTAATAATATTAAATATTGCTGATTTTTTATTTTTTAAAATCATTTTCCTCCTCCATAGCTATTATAATTACTTAAACTATCTTCAATATAATCTCCTACAAACAAGTCTTTCCAAGAATAATATCCATTTACTCCTAAATAATTTGTTTTTACACCACAATCAGAAGTTGCTAAACAAACATTTTTCATTTGAGTTTGCCAAGTAGAGTCTAATTTAGTTTTAGGCAAATCATCTGCCTTAGAAGTTGTTTCTTTAAAACAAGTGACCTCATCTTCTACAAGATCCCAATCACCATATTTTCCTACTTCAATTAAACCTTTTTCATATTCTACTCCGCAAACATATTCTGAAGGTATAAAACTATTACAACTTGAAGCAGCCTCTTCTTCCCAGAATTTTATCCCAGGAGCATATGCTGGAAGACAAAAACCTTTTTCACTATTTTTCATATTTTCTGGAATACCTAGTTCTGTGCTTTCCCAAAGACTATCATATAAATTGGTATCTTTATTTGCTAAAAGCCATTGACAATCTACTAATTCCTGATCTTCGCAATCTGATTTAGTTTGGAACCCATAACATGCAGGATAACTATTAACAACACATGCAGCCTGAGTAAAATCCTCTTCTTTAATAGTATAATTATCATCTATTTCTTCTTCAGCATATACTGTTTCGAAACAAACTTGTTTTCTGTATGAAGAACATCTTTCCTTAGTAATTTGACCATTATAGCAAGTTAAAACAATTTCCTCTTTACCAGGAGTCCCATCTATCCATCCTGCATCTGCACACCATCTTTCTTCGTGTTCATATGATTCTTTTATACCATCTCCATCATTATCATACTCACAACTTAAATCTCTGCAAACATAGTTCCCTTCGTCTGGAGCCACATCTTCTCCAGGACGATATTTACCACAAGTACTTCCTAATCTAAAAACACAATTGCCACAAGAAGAAACACTATTTTCATCACCAATATCTGTAAAACAACTATTTGCTGTACTTATCATTTCTGTCCAATATCCTAAAGTATCATCTATTTTAGTAACATCATAAACATTTGCATAATTTCCACAAGTATCTCTAAAATAAACTTCTTCTTCTCCTTCCATACAAGAAGTAGTATCTGAAGGGCCACATTTTGTATTTAATTCAGGAGCAGAACATAAAAAGCCTTCATAAAAATCTAGCCCGCTATTTTGACAATTTTCTCTTGTTTCATGAGTGCAATCTCTCCCTCCAGAACTATCAGAATCTACGCAAGCACCCATTTCTCTAGGATTTGCTAAAGAAGCACACATTCCCCCGTCTTGGACATTTTTTAAAAACTCATATTCTGTTTCCTCTTCAATTATAGAAACTTTATAGATGCAAGAAGTTTCTGTAATAAAGTTAGCTTCTTCACCAATAATGCAACACCCTACTTGGCATTGAGGAACATCTTCTGGAGAATCATCAACCCAAAGCCCCCCTAAAAGAGGATCACAAGTTGTAGAAGGACTCACAGTACAAGTTCCCTGTCTAGTATTTACACAAGTCCCTGTAGAACAATATGAAGTTTCTTCACAAAAAGCATCATCTGATTTATAAGGTGGTTTTACACAAGCATCTGAATTTTCAGGAGGTACAGAAACACAAGAATTCCCCTCAATTGTTTTTTCACAGCAAACAGCACTCACTAAATTAATTGAAACTACAACTACAAAAATCATTAATAATAGACTTAATATTGTTTTATTTTTCATAATCCCCCCTTAACTGCAAATTGAAATTTATCTTCACTATAAATATTTTCAAGTTCATAAATTTTTGTTCCATCTGCTAATAGTTCTTTTTGCCAGATAAATCCTTTTGGACCTTCAGAGTTTAAATATCTGTTTGGATCTGCAACACCTACACTAGCTTCATATTGCAATATATTTGTAGCAATGATTAGTAGTTGAAAAAGATTAGTATTTACAAGTATATTAAATTGTTCATATTCATCTATATTTTCTTTTTCTAAACGAACCTTATAATCCATATTAATTTTTATTTGTTTATCTACTATAATTACCTCAATGTCTCCTGGTTTTATATCTACAGAATATCCTTCTTCTTCATAACTTTTTTTAAGAGCATCAAAAGAACTATCTACAAGAGGTTCAACAGAATTTTTTATTTCTCTTTCAATATATGGAATTAAAGTATTTCCTGCAGTAGATAAACTACATTTTAGAGGAGCAGGATCTTCAGTATAACATAAATAAGAAACTTCATATTCTCCATAGTTAGCAGTACCTATATTTTCTAAGTCATAACTTCCACCCTGCATAGCAATAGTTTGAATATTCATTTCAATTTCTTCTTGAAGATATTCTCTAATAAATTCTTCAGGATTTTGAGTATCAGGACTAATAATAGATTTTACACTTGGAGAAAAAAGATATAGTAATGCAGCAATAGCAATAATAACAATAGCAACTACAATAAAAATTGTAACTTGACCTCTTTTGTTTAAAGTATCACCCATGCTTTCTTTAAGAAAACTTAGTTTATAAAATTAATCTTCAGTTTCTACTCTTGGAGCAAGAATAAAACTTAATCCAATTTGTGCTGTTTGAATATCAATTCTTAATGGATGGTCTTCTGCAAATTTTAAAAGAGTTTTTTCAGAAAGTTTTGAACCTTTTACAAATTTTTGTAAATATTCTAGACTATATTTTGATTTACAATTTTCAGCTTCAATGGTAGCCTCATCACTTGAAAATTCAGAAAGAGTAGAATTCAATCCTTTAGCCTGAATAATAAATTTATTATCTTTAATTTCAAATTTACAAGCATCTGCAACAATTGCACAATCTTCTACAGCTGCAATTAAATCTACAGAAGCTATTTCAACTTTAGAACTATATTCTAAATTAGGAATTTCCTTATCTTCAGAATCAATTTCAATTAAATTCAATGTAAAAATTCTTTTAATTCTATCTTCAATTTGAATTTCCAATAAATTATCTTTTTTTTCAAATATTAGTGAACTATTTGTTCCACATCTTTTTAATATTCTTTTTAAATTATCTAAATTAATTCCAAGCACTTCTTCACCTGTTTCAAAAGCTGAAAAAGCAGTTCTAGGTATTTTAAATCCAATCATTGCAACATTAGCAGGATCCATTGCAGTTATACCTAAACCAGTTTCACTTATTTTTATTCTAACTTCTGTAACTAACTCTGAAATAATTTCTACAGCTTTTGTTAATATTGCAGGGTGATCTAGTTTTACGAGCATCTTTGTATCAGACAAGTTTTACTTTTAAGTATTGTTATTATTAAGTATAAGGTAATTTATATATATTGTTAGAGATTTAATTTTGCATGGAAAATAAGCCTGAAAACTCTAGTTTAAAGGAAAAAAGAATTAAAAAAATACTTCAATTATATTATTCTAAACCAGAAGTTCAACAAGCTCTTTTTGATTTTTCAGAAGATCGAGAAATAGCTCCAAGCTTTATGATGGAACATTTTGGTAAAAGACCAGATTCATTTCAATATAAGGGAGATATTTTTGAATTAGTAAAAAAAGGAGCAACTTCTTTCCATTGTTCTGAAGAAATTTGGGAAGATCCTTTAAAAATATCTACAGGATTAACTAAAAAGCAATTAAACGAATTAAGGAAAGGATGGGATCTTATCCTAGATATTGATAGTAAGTATATTGATTATAGTAAAGTTTTAGCAAAAATAATAATTGAAATGTTAAAATTTCATGGATTTAATAATGTGGGAATTAAATTTTCAGGATCAAAAGGTTTTCATTTAATAATACCTTGGAAAGCTTTTCCTAAAGATATTAATGGAGTAAGAACTGCAGATATGTTTCCAGAGTGGCCAAGAATAATGCTCCAATATATTATGCACACTACTGAAAAAAAGTTAGTAGAACAAATCTCCTCATTAACAAAACCTAGTAAATATGTTCGTGATTTTAAAGCTTCAACACAGGTTATTCCTGATTTAATTTTAGTTTCTCCAAGACATCTGTTTAGAATGCCATATTCTCTTCATGAAAAAACAGCTTTGGCAAGTATTGTTTTAACACCTGAAGAACTTGAGAACTTTGATCTTAATCATGCAGATCCTATGAAGGTAAAAATAAAAAAATTTATACCTGATTGTAAAGAAGGAGAAGCAAAAGAACTTCTTATGCAGGCACTAGATTGGTATAAACAAAATAATAGTGAAGAACAAAAAGAAAATGCTAATTTTGAATATAAAGTTATCAAACTAGAGAATTTATCTGAAAAAAACTTTTCTCCTTCTATTCAAAAAATATTAAAGGGAGTAGGAGACGGAAGAAAAAGAGCATTGTTTATTTTATTAGGTTTATTTAGATCAGTAGGAATGGAAAGAGCAGAACTTGAAAAAAGGATTTACCAATGGAATGAAAAAAATGAAATTCCTTTAAAGAAAGGATATATTCAATCTCAATTAATTTGGAATTATAGAAATAAAGTTGTTCCTCCTCCAAATTTTTTAAAAGACCATTATAAGGGAATTGGAGTTATTCCAACTGAAGAAGAATTAAGATATAAAAATCCTGTGAACTATACTGTGAAAAAAACATTGCAACAAAATAAATTAGAAAAGTCAAAGAAAAAAACAAAACAAAAATCTAAACCAAAGACAAATAAGAGAGATAATTTTAAAAAGAAGAAATCATTGTAGACCATATGAAAAAGAAGTGGCTATTTACAATATTGTTTGTTTGTTTATTCCTACTAACAAATCTCTCTTTTATTTCTTCAGTTGAATTTAATTCTACCCAAATAGATAATGCTTACACGTGTTTAAATAGCGAAATTATTGAAAAAGGATGTCAAGACCTTTCAATGCAGGAAAAAGTATTTTCTTTCTTAGCTACAGGAAAATGTAAATTAGAACTTTTAGATGAAAAAGCAAATTCAGGATGTTTTTCAAATTCAGGATGTAATGTGCAAAATACTGCTATGGCTATGTGGGCTTTAAATGAAAAAAGTGTAAGTGTTGAAGACTCAAAAAACTGGTTAATTACTCAAAAAGGAGCACCTACAAATATGGAATGGCTTTTACAAATAGATACTGCAGATGCTTCAACATGTTCAATAATTTATGAAATTAATTCAAACCCTGTAACAACCAATGTTGATTTTAATGAAGATAAAACAATCGGAAATTTGCAAACAAATAATTGTTTAAGAGTATCTCAGGGAGGATATTGGTTAGATATAGATTCTAATTGCTATGGTTCTGATTTTGAAATTTCATGTGATCAGGATTTTACAAGTTCATTAATATTTAAAAATAGTGGAGATTCAGCAGGAACACTTCATGTTTTAAGTGGAGCAAATGGTGCTTCTGCAGATGGAAAAACAATTGAATCTGTAAACTCAGATTGTTTTGAAGTATCTGGTGTTTGTAATTATGAAGCTAGTCTGTGGTCTGTATTAGCATTAGAATCTATTGGAGAAGATATTTCCTCATATATGCCTTATTTGATCGTGATGGCTGAAGATGAAACAAATGATAGATTTTTACCAGAAGCATTTCTTTATTTTATTACTCAAAATAATGAATATCAATATTCCTTATTAAATAAACAAATTTTCAATAAATATTGGCAGGAAATTTCTACAAATAATAAATTCTATGATACTGCCTTAGCATTATATCCTTTTAGATATGATGATATTGTTGAAAAACAAAATACTATTAATTGGCTTCTAGAAGAAGGTGTTCAAGATGAAGACGGTTGTTGGGATAATAAAAACATTAAATCAAATGCATTTTTACTTTATTCTGTTTGGCCAAGAGCAACAACAGGAAGTGTAGATCCAGAACCTGTTTCTACTTGTGAAACTGCAGGATATTCTTGTGAAGGTCGGGAATCCTGTTGGAATGGGGGGGGCAGAATTATTGATTCATATACTTGTTCTGGAGCAGGATATTTTTGTTGTGAAGTTGGGCTTTCTGAATCTTGTTCAGAAAAACAAGGTGAAATTTGTGATTCAAATCAAAGATGTGTAAACGGAGTTGAAGATGCTACTGCAAATGATTTACTATATTCTGGAGAAGTTTGCTGTGTTTGGGGTTCTTGTGAAGACATAGATGATGATAACGGAGAAAATACTGGTGCTAATACTTGTGAATCAAGTAATTCTGGAGTTTGTAGATATAGTTGTGAAACAGGCGAAGAGGAAACAGCATATTATAGTTGTTCTTCAAGCCAAGTATGTTGTCAAGAAATTTCAGATCCAAAAGGAACAAATATTTGGGTTTGGATTTTAATAATATTAATAATTCTAATTGTTCTTGGAATTATTTACAAAGATAAGTTAAGAGAACTCATGTTCAGAATGAAAAGTGGAAAAAAGGATTCCACAGGCCCTAATGGGCCTAGAAGAGGACCTCCAAGAATGGTTCATCAATTAAGAGGTCCATTACCTAGAAGGCCAATGCCTCCAAGACAAATTCCTTCTTCTGCAAAAAGGGGAAAAGGTGAATTAGATGATGTTCTTGGAAAATTAAGAGAGATGGGAAAATAGTTTTCTAGAAAAATAAACTTTATTAAGCTCATTTCTTTAACATTTTTATGAAAATAGATTTATTTAAAATAAATAAAATTTTAGTGTTGTCTTTATTTCTATTAATAACACTTCCATCTTTTGTTTCTGCAATTAGTTTAGAGATGAAAGATAATTTTAATACAGGAGAAACAATGATGATAAAATTTTCTGGAACATTTGTAGATAATTTACAAGAAGAAAATATCTTTTTTTATAGAAACCAACATACTAGTGTGCCTCTTGAATTTGAATTAACAAAAATAAGAAATGAATATTATCTTTATTCCTCATTAATTGGTAAAACAGCAGGAAACTATTCTATTGTTTTAAAAAATATAAGATATATTAGTGCAGGACAAACAAATGAAGAAGAAATCCAAAAAAATTTCACAATTTTAGAATCAATAGCAGATTTTTCAATTAATCCTGGATTTGTGGTTGCAGAAAATAATTTCTATATTGAGGCTTTAAATCTCCAAGACCAAGAAATAACAATTGATATTAATTTTAATGAAACTGAAGAAGAGCCAATAGGTTTTTTTGATTTCCTTTTTGCAAATGAAGATGAAATTTCAGATAATGCAATAACCCTTATTCCGGGAGAAACTAAAAAAATTTATTTTAATCTAGAGAATATCACCAATAATACTAACAATACAATTGAATTTGTAAGATTAAGTACAAATAATCTAGAATATGAAATTCCTATTGAAGTAACTATTACAAATATTCCTGAAGAACTAAAAGAAAAAAGCTTTAAATTTGAACCTCAAGAAATTTCTGTTTCAATGTATATTGATGACCTCTCCAATAGAATAGTTTATTTATTTAATGATGGTGAAGCTGATTTAGAAAATATTTCTTTAAGTATTTCAGAATCTTTAGAACCTTATTTAGAATTATCTGAATATACAGTGGATGAATTAAAAGCAAATAAAAGCCTTAAGTTATCCCTTAATTTTACTTCTGATTCAGAAAATAAGTCTTTAGAAGGATTTATTTTGGCAAAATTAAATGGTTTTACTTTAAATGATTCTATCTCCATAGATTTAGTATTTTTTCCAGAATTTATCCCTCTTCCAGAAAATAACCAAACAATAAATGATCCTGCTATTGTACAAAGTTGTGAAGAAATTCAAGGAGTAATTTGTGAAGAAAATTTTATTTGTAATGGAGAAACAGAACCTGCAAGAGATGGTCTTTGTTGTTTAGCAGAATGTGAGCAAAAAATAGATAGGGGAGATCTAGGCAAAACAATTGGATGGTTATTAGTATTTTTAGTAATTCTAGCCTTATTTTGGTTCTTTAAACAAAAATATTTAGGTGTAGAAAAAAAGAAAATAAATTTTGCCAGAATTGCAAAAGGTAAAAAATAATTATTTCTTTTTTATTAAAACCGCAACTAAAATAATTAAAATAATTAAAAGAACCCACCAATAATCTTCGATAGATTTTTTAGTATTTTCTTGAGTTTGACTCTCATAATTTGAAGAAATATTCTGACTATTGTTTTCTTCAGGGAGATTAATTTGATTGTCTAGAGATGATGAAAATTGATTTACTACTATTTTTAGAATTTCCTCATATTCACTGTAATAAAGAATAATTTCTTTAGCATTTTCATAATAGGGGGCATAAATTGTAAAATCAGATTCATTGTAAAAAATAATATTTCCTCCTCCTTCAAAATCTTCAGCAATGATAAAAGAAGGGATATCAAAAATAAACATATCTAGTAAACTTCCTTCTCTAGAAATAATTTCTCCAGTATAATCTCCAGGAATGTTTTCTAAGGAATTTTCATCTAGTTTAACACTAATATTATTAAGAGAAAAATCTCCATCTGAATAATGAAGGCTTATTTCATAAATTTTAGGCATGCTTGCACTAGCACTTGTTAATAGAAAAATAGTAAGCATAAAAATTAATATTTTTTTCATTTTTAATTAATAATATTGTTATAAGCCTCTTCACTTATAAAATCATATTTTTTTAATAATTTTAATTTTTCAAGATATCTGGGGTCATAATCTTTTGAATTAACATCTAAAAAATCTGTAAAAAATGCTGGATTTTTATATGTTTCTTCTACAAAAGTAGAAATATCTTCAAAAATATTATTTGCCCCATAAGGTCTTATAAATCCATTTTTTGGACCAAAGAAATTACCGTCTCCTCCTAAAAGTGGACTGTTAAGTTCATCTACAGCCCATTCATTAGATACCCCAATGTTAAATAATTTAAATATTGGATTTAGAGAACTCTTTTTACCAAGATTTTTTCCATAATTATCTCCAGCAATATTTCCCCATTCTTTTATAAATTGAACTTCTGGAAAAAGATAATAATTAAATCTTTTCCCAGTGGAAGAATGTTTCTTTTTTAATTTATCTCTTGAAATTCTAAATTCTTCTTCACTTATTTGGTTGTTTAAATAGTCTGATCTAAGATCTTGAAATTCTTCTTCATAAATTCTTTTAGGTTCTTGAAATAATTCAAAAGTACGTGTATGTGCTAGTTCATGTATAAGGGTAGCCCCGTCTAATTCAGAATTTAGTATCTTTATTTTTCTCCCATAAGGATTTGCAACGCCCCCAAAACCATTCAGATCTTCATCATCGTTAAGAAGCTCAATTTTATTCACACCTCCAATCATTTCAGGAGTAGCTGCATTAAGAAGATCTCTTATTCTTTTAAGATCATAAAGGGACCCATCCCCAGTAATTTCAATTCCAAAATCTTTTTCTATATTTTTTTTAACATTTTCAATTCCAGAATAATCAAAATTTAATCTTTCACTAAAATCAGGACCAATCATGTCTTTTTCAGAAATTTCTTTAGGCACAAATAAAAATTGATTAAAATCATTTGTGATTATTTTTTGAGGAGACCTTTCTGTTCCAAGAAGGCTATTCCCTTCTTGATCATCTATTTCAATTGCCACTCTTATACTAGATTTTGGAATTCTAAGATTATCTCTAATTTTTGTTTTTATTTCTCCATTTTCATTGTAAATTTCAATTTCTCCAATTAAAAGATCATAATTAGAGTCTTTTTTTTCAGTTATTTTTAATTCAGGTATTAAATTTTCAGAAGACCTAGTATCTAAAATTATTTTAGCATTTTGAAGTTCTTTAATCCTTAAGTTTTCAGAATTATAGTGGCTATAATAAAGATCTACATTTGAAATAACCTCTTTTTTAGAATCTAAAACAATAAGGTCTTTCCTAGAATCAAACGCAATATAACTTTTAGGAAAATCCTCAGAAGGTTCCCCTTCAAAAAATACAGTTAAATCTTCTTTTTCAGGACTTTTAAATTTAATTCCATCAATTAAAAGAGATCTTTTAGTTCCAGATTTTATAAAAAAATTATTATCTTTATAAGAAAGTTCTCCTTCCAATATTTCTCCAGTGGGAAGTTCAAGTTCAGACCCCTTAATAGTAATTTCTGCTCCTCCTAGAGAATCATTAATTTTTTTTTGAAAATTATCTAGTTTGGAGCTAACACCCATGAAAATTGAAATAGAATTCAAACCCCTCTCATATTTAATAGAAGATGAAGAAGGTGCATATATTATTTGATTTCCTATAAGATATTCTCCCCCATTTTCATTAACATAAAATTTAGCAAAAGTTATTTCACCATTTTCATTTAATTCAAATCTATTTGCAATAGGCTCTCCCTCAAAGTTAAATTGGAGGTTATTAAAAATAGTTTTTTCAGGGACACAATCTTCTTCAGAATTTATTTCTGCGCAAGGATTAGAATTAATAGCTTCAAGAAAATCCCCTTCTTTATTAAGAATTATCTCTGCTTTTCCAAGAGGAGCCCAATCTTCTTGAGCAAATGCAAAAATAAATTCAACTTGTCCTTTCATTTGAACATACTCTGGTTTTAGTTTAGGATTAAGAAAATTTCCAATTTCAAATGTTTTAAAACCCTCTTTAAACATACCTTTTCTAATAATCCCTATTTCATCTATTTCCAAGGTTCCAAAAATTTGTGTTCCTTGTGAGACATATTCTTGAATTTGATTATTCAATTCTATTGCCTTTGCTGCTTCAGGATTTATATTTTGAATTAAAAGCAAATTTTCTTGAGAAATGATTTTGTCAATTTTTCCATAAGAATTTTCTAAAGGGCAAGAATCTTGATTAAGAGATTCTTCTCCACAAATTTCTTCTTGAAATTCTTGCATTAAATCTGAATCTACAAATTCAAGTCCTTGAAAATCTATTGTAGCAATATTTTCTGCCCCTACAAAGCTAAAAAGAAAAATACTAACAAAAAGGATTGCAATTATTTTATTCATTTTAATTATATTTATTTAAAAATTTAAATTTAAGAGAGGGGGAATAATCTTGATCTTCAATAAGATATAATATTGTATCATTGTTATATAAGGAAATATCTACATAAAGATCATGTTCAATTGCAAAATTAAGAGGGCAGGTTAAACAAGTTTCATTATTCCCTTTTTGTTGTTCAATTATTTCTGAAGATAAGTCATAAATTGATCCTAGTTTCATAAATATAGGAATATTTTCAAAATCCTTTATAATTACAGTATTTTCTCCTTTTTGAATAGTAATTGGATATTCTACCTCAAAAATAATTTCCTCTTCATGAACATGTGTTTTAGAATTTATTTTTCCTTGAGAGATATTAATTTCACTAAAGTCAACAAAATTTTGAGTGCAGAAAAATAACATTTCATTTACATATTTTGAAATTTCATCCTCAATTTGTTCTTTTGAAGGCAAATAACTTTGCCCTGAATAGTAATAGTAGGGAATTTCTTCTGCAGATAATTCAGAAGGAATAAAATAGCCCCCTCTTTCTGAAACATAATATGTTGCAGATTTCCCAACATCTTTTATACATTCTTCAACAAAAGAATAAATGTAATCATATTCTCCAGATCCGCTAGATCTTAAATTATCTTTAAAAAGATAAAATAGGGATATAACAGCAATTAAAATAATTGCAACAACAACAAAAATAGTAATTTGACCTTTTTTATTCATAAAGAAATTAACAAAATACTATATATAAATATTTTACTTCTTTTTTATAGGTGTTTTAGATTTCTTTTTTACAGCAACTTTTTCTTCAGATTTTTCAGTTAATTCTTTAACTGTTTTTTCAAGATTTTCTTTTTGAATTTGAAGGACCCTTGCCATTTCATCATAACTATGAAGTCTTCTTGCAAGTTCACTTAGAATTTCTCCCAAATCATGGTTTGTAAGGCTTAGATTTTCAGGGGAAATAATCTCTACATGGGCTGGCATATATTTAAACATCAATAAGGATATTTGCATAGCTTCGTCTGCTTCTATTTCTACTTCTGCAAAGGTTGCAAAAAAATCTTTCCTTTGTTCCAAAACTTTAGGTTCATTAATTTTGCTAGAAATAAGCTTAATTCCTTTTTCTTTTTTAATTTGTCCGATTATATTTTCAAGAGTTTTTACTAAATGTTCTGCTGGAGCTCCAATTATCTCTAAAATAAACGTTGCCCTTATCCTTTTTTTAACATTATCCATGAAACTCATTTTTATTTGAAGTATTTTTTATTTTAAATAAAATAATTAAGAATATACAGAAAATAAAAAATCCATATAATGCATAATCACTTTTTTCTAATTCTTTATTATTTTCCGCCATATTTATATCTTTTGAATTTAGTTCTATTACTTTTCCAATTATTGGAAGAAATTCTAATTCTGAATAATTACTAATATTTGAAACAAAATAAGTTCTAGGAGAGTCAAGATTTTCTTCAGAAGAAGGATCATTATTTTCCTCTTCAGAATCAAAGCATATTAATCCTTGTTCGAGAATTCTATTTAAAGTAATTTGCCCAATTCCATTAACATTAATTAGATCAGCTAGTGAGGTAAATGGCCTGTTATCAATAATTGATTGAGCTTTTGAAGGCCCAATTCCATATAATAAATCAAGTTCTTCTAAAGAAGCTGTATTTAGATTAATTTGGCCTTCTTCACAAGAAGATATTATTGGCAATAGTAAAATTACTAGAAAAACCAATATTAACTTACTCATTAATTATTAAGGGAAAAACATAATTTAAGTTTTATTATACTTGTCTTTAAAATCAACATATTCCACAAGAATCCTTCTTCCCTCTTTTTTAGATTTTGCAATTAAAAATTTTGAAAATATTTTATTTTTTAAATAAAATTTTGCTTTTGCCCGTTCTGTTTTATCTAAATAACCATTTGATTTAACTTCAACACCAATCACGTCATAATTTTGTTTATCTTTTAATTTAAAACAAATAAAATCAGGAAAACCAGTTCCAATAGCTATAATTTTCATAAAAGGATTATATTTTCTTTTAGCTTTTACAAGTTTTCCTTCTGGTTCTTCAAAATCAACATTATTCCCCCATTTATCAATTATCCAGCCTTCTGATTCCAATTGGGTTCTAACTTTAAGTTCAAACCTAGCTCCTGCAGCACGATTTTTTTTACCTTGTTTACTTTTACTAATTTTTTCTTTTTCAGGCATAATCACAAATCCCTTGCTTGAATAGTTCTTCTGCCATTTGCTTTTGCCCTATTAATGGCATTTTTTAAAATTTCTTCAACTTTTCTTTCTAGAGTAAGGCCAACTTCTTCAGCAACACTAGAAACAGAATCCTCTTTATCAAGTTCTTTTACAGTTTTTTTAATATTAGATTTTACAATTAAAGCCATTTTATTTTTTCTTCTTATTGATCTTTTCTTCAAAAGGTTTCATTAAAGGAAATATTTGACATTCTCTTGCAGGCCTATCAACTAAATATGAAAAAAATCTTTCACTTAAACCAAATCCACAGGTGGGAGGCATTCCATATTTCAAAGCTTCTACAAATTCTTCATCATGATCCTGGGCTTCTTCATCTCCTGCTTTTTTCAATTTAGCCTGTTCTTCAAATCTTTTTTCCTGATCAAGAGGATCGTTTAATTCAGAATAACCATTTCCCATTTCACTTCCAGCAATAATAATTTGGAATTGTTGAACTTTTTTAGGGTTTTTAACATCTCTTTTTGCAAGAGGTGAAACTTCTACTGGTTGCCCAACTAAAAATCCTGGGCCAGATAATTTTTTTCTACAATATTTCCAAAGAGCATCAACAAGTCTCCACTTATCTCCAGTAGGATTATATTCTACCTTTAATTTATCTAATTCTGTTTTAATTTTATTTTTATCAACATTGTAAATATCTACTCCTGTATATTTTTTAATTGTTTTTTCATAATCATAAATTTGCCATTTTTTTCCTAGATCAACTTTATAGCCCCTTGTTTCAAATGTGAGTTTTCCTAAAACAGCCTTAGTAACTTCTTTGTACATTTTTTCAGTCAATTCCATTCCCATTTTATAATTAGCATAGGCCCAATAAAATTCCATTTGAGTATAATCCTGAAGATGTTCCATATCCATTCCTTCGTTTCTGAACTGTCTTCCTATTTCAAATGTTTTTTCATATCCTGCAACCATTAATTTTTTCTGCCATAACTCTCCCATTGAAATTCTTAGAAAAACATCTATGTCTAAAGCATGATGATGTGTTTTAAATGGAGTTGCAGAAGCTCCACCTGCAGAATTTTCTAAAATAGGGGTCTCAACTTCTGTAAATCCTTTTTTATTTAGAAAATCCCTCATAGTTTTCCAAAACTTTTCTTTTTTCAAAAATAATTCTCTTATTTCAGGACTCATAAGAATATCTAAATATCTTTTTCTTAGTTTTTCTTCTTCATCTTTAAGTCCCTGCCATTTATTGGGCAAAGGTAAAATAGATTTTGTTAATAAAAATATTTTATTAGCTAAAATAGAAAGTTGTCCTGTTTTTGTTTTTATAATTTTTCCTTCAACACCTACAAAATCTCCAGCATCAACATATTTTTTAAAAAAATCAACAGCTTTTTTTGGAGTTTCTTTATCTTGAAGGACAATTTGAATTTTTCCAGTACCATCTAATAGTTCGCTAAAAATTATTTTACCAATACCTCTTTTAATCATCACTCTTCCAGCTGTTTTAACTTTAGAATTTAATTTTAATCCCAAACATTTTTGGATGGTATCTTTTTTTTCAAATTCAGCAGGATAAGGGTCAATACCTAATTTTTCCAGCTCTTTTAATTTTTTTAATCTCTCACCAATTATTTGATTTTCTCTCCCCATATTTTTTCTAAGAATTAGTTATTTATAACTTTATTTATTATCTAGCTCTTCGTTCAGAAGTTGATCTGCTATTTGTTGAAACTTATCCCATCTACTAACATGAACATATGTAATTTTTTTATATTTTTCCTGTAGTTTTTGGACTCTTAAAAATAATTCCATAATGTGAGGTGTTTTAACACCATATTCTCCCATAAGTTGTTTAACTATTAATTGAGAATCTAAAAAACAAGTTAGTTCTTCTGTATGTTGTGCTGCAAGTTCCAAGGCTTTTATTAGAGCTTCATATTCAGCAACATTATTAGTAACATTGTCTCCAATCCTTGAACTATATTTTGTTAAAATTTTCCCCTCATCTCTAACTATTACTCCTATTGCTCCTGGGCCAGGATTACCTCTTGCCCCTCCATCAGAATTTGTATAAATCATTTTAAGAATTATATATGTAGAATTTTAAAGGTTTTGAAATTTTGAAAAGGTTCTGATTTCATTTCCACATTTTTTATTTGAGAATGTTTTGGTCCTTTTTTGCAAAGGTCAATCATTTTGTTAACATCATTAGTATCACCCTCTAAAAAAACTTCAATTTTTCCATTTTCCAAATTTCGGGTAAATCCTTTAACATTATATTTTTCTGCATTTTCTTTAATAAACATTCTAAAGAAAACTCCTTGAACCGTGCCAAGAATATAGAGTCTTACTGATTTTTTCATAAGAGTAGTAAATAGTAAGCCTTTATTAATTTTTATCTTATAATCCAAAGGTGTTTTCAAATTCCTTCATTTGAATATATTTTATGGAAAAATCAATTCCCTTATCTGTAATAACAATCATATTAGATTTACCTTCTTTAACTTTTTCAATTAATTTATTTTTTATTAGATTTTCTAGGTAGATCTTCATTTGAGTGTGGGAAAGATTAGCTTTATACATTAAATGAGTTGGCTTAATTTTTCCGCCTTTTTTTTGTATCATGGACAGGATGTCTGATATAATGTCCATTCGACTTCTTTTTGTTTCCATGTTTTAAAAGTGTAATTCCAAGGCCAAGTAATATAGCATAACTAATAAGTTCAAAGATTTCTGCTAAAACAAAAAATGTTTCAAGAGGAGATAATAAGAAAATCAATTGACTAAATGCTAAAATTACAAAAGAAGTAATCAAAATAAGAGTATTTTTTGAATTATTTTTCCTATATATTTTAATATATTTTATTACAATTAAAGTCATTAAAATTAATGCAGTTAGATAAAATAAGTAATACATTTCTTTAACTATTGATATTGAAATTATTAAAAAATAAATTCCCACTACAATATCCCAAAAAGATTTATTTTTTCTTGGAAGCCTATAAATAATATAAAATCCTGAAAGCATTAAAAATTTAAAAAAGAAAAATCCAAGTAAATAAAAAATATCTACAGAACTCATAACATGATATGTTGAAACCAGCGCCCTACCTATTTGTTGGCTAGGTCCAAAATCAAAATAAAGAACCATTTTAGTGAGAATAGAGGATAATTGTGCTAAACCAATTAATCCAAATCCAGAACCAAGATATAGCAAATTTCGATTATTACTAATTTTAGAATATTTAAATGCTAGAATGAAAAATATCATTAGGGTAAGAAAACTAAAAACATCAATTAAAACATCTTTTCCTAAAAACCAATCAGGAGTAAATACAAATCTCATAAAAAAACAACCTATTTTTCGTTTAAAAAGATTATGGAACTAGAGTCTAGATGAATTTTTCATAATCGTTTTATAAAGCAAAATCTATCTTATAGTACTTGAAAATAAACTTCATTTCATTTTTCAACCTCTCAGATCCCTTTACTCCAAAAAGGGATTTATGCTCTCAACACTCTCTATTTGTTTCTAAAATAGATCTTAGGGGGTTGTATGCGGTTTAGAAATAAAAGATAAGCCTTCCCTACAGCCCTCTTTTGTCTAATTCATTATTAACAATTGTAATTGTTTGGCTAGCAAAATACATTTTTGGGCCAATGGAAACAGAATTAACCATTTTTTTTAATCTCTTAAATTCTTTTCTAGGTAAACCTTCTTGATCTCCAAAAATAAAAACAGAATCTTTAGGGATTTTTGCTTTTCTAATATCTTCTCCTTTTTTATCTAAAATAAAAATAGATTTTCCTTCATTCATAAGATCTTCAATAACTTTCAAAAAACTCCTTTTTTCAATAAAACATCCTTGGAAAACTTCATTTTTTTCTCCTTTTTTATATTTGTATAAAATTTTTTTTAATAAAGAACCTACATCTTTTTTACTAATATCTATTCTTTGAACACCTTTTTCAGGTTCTGGAAGACCTTCTTCTTTATTGACTTGAATTTCTATATGTTTTGGGGGATCAGGAGCGCCATAGAAAACAAAATGAAATTTGACATCTTCTCTAACTCCATGTGAGAAAAAAAGAGCATTAATAAAACTATGAATTGCAATATCCATTCTTCCAGCTTTCATAAGGTTTTTTACATCAAAGTTCCCAGATGTTCTTGCTTGGCCTGAAAAATAAATAAAATGTCTCATTTGATGGGTTGCATAACAAATTTAGATTTTGCAAATATTTCACTGGAATTTATTACTTCATACATTCCAATAAATTGTTTTTTATGAAAAATACAAACTGTTTCTCCTTTTTTGAAGGTTTCTTTGTTAATTAAGTTATCTCTATGGATGGGCTTTCCTGTAAAGATCTGAATTAAATTATCTTTATTTATTTCAACTACTGGATAAACTGTTTTAATTATCTCTCCTGGAGTAATTATTTTTTCAAGTTTTTTTTCATCTTTCAAAGCTTCTTCAAATTCATATAATGTTACTGATTTTTTTTCTTCAAAAATTCCAGCCTGAGTCCTTCTAAGTTCAAGCATATGTGCGCCACCAATGTCTTCTCCTAAATCAGAAATCAATTTTCTAATATAAGTTCCTGCTTGGACTTTTGCCTCAAAGACAATATTTTTTTCATCTTGTTCTAATAGTTGAAATTTCATAACTTCTCTTTCACGAATAGCTCTTTTAACTCGGGATTTTACAGGAGGTAATTGTTGAATTTTTCCCATAAATTTTTTATCAATTATTTTTTGAATTTCTTCCATATTTTTTTCCTCATGAATTCTCATTATCCCAATATATGTTTTATCATGGCCCATAAAATAACCTGTAAGTTTACAAGCACGATTAAGAGCAATAGGAAGAACCCCTGTAACTTTAGGATCAAGTGTACCAAAATGAGATGTTTTTCTAAGGCCAAGTTTTTTTCTTACAAAATCAGAAACATTAAAACTAGTAGGTCCAGAAGATTTATCTATATTAATTATCCCAAATTCAAGTAGATCTTTTAATTTTTTATTCATTTTATTTTTCCTTTCAAATATTTTTGCCTTTTATTTTCTTCAAATCTTTCAATAGCATATCTTAACATTGTTCTTGGCATGTTCTTATAATGTTTCTTTAGAAATTTTTCTTCAACAGCTAAATCTCTTTTTCCAATTTCTCTAAGCATCCATCCACAGGCCTTATGAATTAGATCATGATCATCTTTTAACAATATTTCGCAAATTCTTAAACAATCTTTAAATTCATTATTTCTAATAAAAGTAAAAGTAGCTAAAACAGAAATTCTCTTTTCCCACAGACTTTTTGACTCTGCAAGGTTATAAAGTATAATCCTTTTTTTATCTAATAAAAATTCACCCACTATATTTGGAGCTGTTAAATCAATAAGATCCCAATTATTGATAAATTTAGTATTTTTTAAATAAAGATTGAAGATATTCCCTTTTTCTTCATCCCCTGCTTTTTTATATTTTTCAACAAGAATAATTAATGCGACTAATCTATGCTCATGAATTTTAGATTTCAAAAGTTGTTGTATTTTTGGCAAGCCAATTCCCAAGTAATTTTTTGCAATAGATCTTTGCTGTGGAACAGTTAACCCAAGAAAAACATCTCCTTCTCCATATTGGCCTTTTCCTGTTTTAAAAAATCTTTGATATATTTTGGCCTTTTCAGGATTAGCTATTTTCTGAATATCTTTTTTAATTTGATTTATCATTTTTTAGCCCCCCTCCAAGTATCATCAAAATAACTTATAAAGCCTTTTGCAGCTTCTTTAGAAGTTATTAAGAAGGCAGTAGGAACATCTTTCCAGATTGTTATTAAAATTTTATTTTTAAAAACATCTATATTTGAAGGGATGGGAAAATCAACAAATTTAGCTTTAACAAAACTAGGAAGTTTTTCTTTGATGATTTTCTTTCTAACTTCCTGATTGGCAATCCCTTCCATTCTAATTTTACCCTTTAACTTAGGAAACAATTTATGGTAAAAGTTATTTAGTTTAGCATAAGTTTCTTCATCATGGGAATACCAATATCTCAAAATATCTGTTTTGCCATAACCTTTAATCAATTCATTATATGCTGTTAATAGACCTTTTTCTCCAACAAATATTTCTGCAGAAGATTCTTTTTTTGTTTGATTTAGTTTTAAAAGATTGGGAAGGATTTTTTCAAATTTTGTTTCTTGTCTATCAATTTCATTTTTCTTTTTCTTAAAATACTCTTTTAATAAAGATGGATTGACAGCTTGGAAGTATTTTGTCTTTTCTTTTAAAATATAAGATACTAGCCCTTTTTGAATAAGCCTTTCCAAAATCTCATAGATATGAGAATAAGCAACCTTAGAATTTTTTACTATTGGGCCTACTGTAGATTCTCCTATTTTAAGTAAAGAGAGGTACACTTTAGATTCTCCCTTTGTTAATCCAAATTCTTCAAATTCTTTTTCATACATACTTTAATTAATTAATTTTAGATTATAAACTTTATTATTCTACTCCCCGTACGGGGGAAAGGATCTTTATCAATAGAAAAATCCCGGTTTTTATATGACAAAAACATTAAATGGATGGATCGATCAAACTTGGGCAAATGCAAGAAATAGTTGGATCAATAGGGATCAAGATCTTAATTATAGAAACCTCCTTGTGCACCCAAACTTAAAAGAAGAATTAAAAAATCTTAATATACCTAAGAGGGGAACTTATTTTGATATTGGATGTGGAGAAGGAGAAGAAACTTTTTTTCTTAGAGAAAGCTTAAAGAAATTAGATTATCAAGGAACAATTTATGCCCAAGATAATCAAAAGGAACTCTTAGAAAAAGTAGGAAAGAACATGCCCCTTTCTTTTGTTTTTGGAAAATTAAAGATTCGCCCCGTCTTTGAAAAAATTGAAAGTATGATTTACAATCCTAATTATGTTGGAAGAGGCAATTTAGTTCATTCTTCTTTTGCATTCCAAGAAGTTCCAGACATAGAAAAATTTGTTGGAAATATTGGTTCACTATTAAAATCTGGAGGAAAACTTGTTTCAATATTTGTAAATCCCCAATTTGAAGAAACACTCAGAAAGAGGGGATCTTTAAAAAATATAGTTTATTCAGAAGATCCTAAAAAAGACCAATGGGAATATAGGGCAGAATACCCAATTGTAGAAAAAACAGGTTCTTTTTATGTACCTGTTTTTCATAGAAATTTATCTGACTATGTTAGAGTAATTGAAGATAAATTTTCTATAGACTCCTTAAGATCATTAAAGCCCACAGAAAAAATAATTAATGGGGCAAAAAAGAAAAACCTTCTTCCATTTTGTGATATGAGAATAAATGAATATTATCCTTATATAAATGAACAGCCTTCTTCAATAATTTTAACTGCAACTAAAAAATAATTATTTCAATATAGTACAAAAGATTAATAAATATTTATTTTTATTTTAAACATATGGCTAATCAAAAGTCTATTATTGTAGATAAAGCAATGAAGGCATTAGGAATAAGTCTAAATATGAAAACAGATCCTAAGGAAATCAGGGCTGTTCTCAGAGAAATGAAACTTGATACTTTTAGAACTGAATATAAACCTCTTAAATTATTTTTAGATAAAATTAGCAATCATCCTCAACCCCTGAAACAAATGTTTTTGAATATTAAACATGGAATTATTACTAAACATCCTGCTGTATTAGAATTTATTGAAGAAGCATTAGGAAAAAATTGGTTTTCAAAATCTAAACATATTGAAAAAGCAATCCATGTAACTTTTGTTTTTGAAGCATTAACAGCTGCCATGGCCAACAATAACGCATTCTTTATAGAAATACAAAATTATCTTTTAAATAAGAGAAAAGAATATGGTGTGATTACCTCTAGTTTAATTAATACTTTTTGGAAAGTTTGGTGTGCAACAGGAAGTATTTTTTTAGCAACAAAAGTAGTATCTCTTGATCCAGCAGTAACTTTTTTTAGATTTAAAAGGGAACAAGATAAAAAGAAACTAAATAAAAAGTTTATAAAAAGTTTATATAAAAATAAGAAACTTAATTATCCTGAATACAGAATTGTTTTAGATTCTCTTAAAAAAAGTGGAAAATCTGATTTTAAAGGATTACGTCTTAATATTTATGAGGCTGGAATAACTGAATATAAGAAAGGATTTGAAAATAATGCTATGTGTGCTCATGCACTTACAGAAGAACTTAAAAAAAATACTCGTAAACAAATATTCAAGAAAGGAAATATTTTTCCAGAAAAAATGAGTGGAAATTTTTATAATTCCTTAAAAAATAAAAACAATTTTTCTTCAACAATTCCCTTTTCTAAGAAATGGGTAAATCTTTATGAAACTTGGAATATGGCCTTTATTTTAAGTGACCTTGAGAATTTAGATATTATTTTTCCAAAATTATTAATCCCCTCAGTAATAAATACAAAAAGTGAAAATTATATGACTACTAGAGTAATGGCCCTTTGGTTATCAATTAATACTCTTTTATTTAGAAGGTTAGATCACAAAAAAGAAGTGAAAGGCCCAAAAAACAAAAAAGAAATGGCTCAAGCATGGGGAAAAATTAATAAAAAATATGCTTTGGATCTTTCCAAAAAAGAAACAAAAATAGATTCAAAATCTTTTAACAAATCTTTTAAAAAATCATTTAGATGGCCAATGTTTACATTGATAAAATTAATTTAAGAAGAATTATTTTGCTAAAGATTTTCTCTGTGGCCTTTTAGGTTGCTTCATTTTAGGAGTAGTTTGATGTTTGGCCTGTTTAGCTGCAACTTTTTCCATTTTATTTCCAGCTTCTATAACAGCAGATTTCTTTTCTTTTTCATCTTCCTTTTTTTCTTCAACCTTTTCATCTTCCTTTTTTTCAGTTTCTTTAGATTTAGCTTCTTCTGTTGAAGTTGTTTTTGCAGGTTGTTGCATTCCTTCTTTAGCTTTTTCCATAAAAGATTTTTTCTTTTCAAGAGATTCTTGAGCTCTAGCTTCAATTTTTTCAAATCTTTTCTTTTTGAATTTTATTTTATCTGGAAGATCTAAAAGTTCAACTCTTACAATTCCATTTTCTTTAATAGCTTTAATCTTAACTTTTACAGGTGGTTTTTTAATTCCCCTTGTCCAAACTTGTTCATTTAAGAAAATATCAACTTTGATTTTATTAAGATCTCTATCTCTAATTTGCATATGTTGGGCTAAAAATTCTTTTATTCCCTTAACAGCTCTATTTGCTCTTTTATATCTTGGAACTCTTTTCCAATATTTTCTAAGAGGAATAACATATTCTCTTTCAATTTTTTCAGTTGGTTTAGTATTTTCTTTTTTAGCCATTTTTTATTTACCCAAAATGAGATTTCTTTTGTTTTCTAGGTTTAATATGTAACTTAGTTCTTCTCCAAGATCTTCTATTTCTAGTCATAGTAGATGGATGTACTCTTTTTCCAACACCATATTTTTTAAGAACAGCCCAAACAGGAGCCCACTTAGTTTGTCGTGATTTTTTACCTAGCTTTGATTTTTTTTGTTGATTTTTAATTCCCATTTTATTCTAGTTTCTCCATAAATGATCTTCCTTTTTCAGTAAGTTGTCTTCCAGGTTTTCGTTGTCTAACTCCTTTTATTGCCTTAGCAATTTCTGTCAATCCTGCTGCATCTGTTTGCTGTAAAATTGTTCTAATTATTTTTCCTCCAGCCTTTCTAAACTTTTCTGGAGCAGCTCCTCTATCTTTTTTACTTCCATATTTTGTTCTAAGTCTATTAACACCCACAATATTTTTTTTATGAATTTGTTTAAGAATACTTGCAGCTCTTTTATACCAAAAATCAGGGTCTTCTATAGGTCTTTCTTTTGCAGATCCAGATTTAACAAAGTGAATCCATTCAGGAACTTCAAATTCTGGAAATTTCTTTAGAGCTTCTGCTAATTGTAAATTATATTCATGAGATGTTAATTCATATATTTTATTCATTTTTTTATGGTCATTCCTTGCGGAATTAGATTGGCACAAGGCCATTTAACCTATTTTTAATGGTAAAAAAGAGTATATAAAGCTATCTCATAGCTCTTCGCCATTTTTTTAAGGAAATAGTAAACCCAATTATTCTTGCAGTATAATTAACTCCTAAAGCCTCAAGAATTTTTTCTGAATATTCTTTTGCTTGTTCTTTTGTGTGGCCAGCATTTTTTAATACAGAAATTTTAACATTTTGGTGTTTTTTGAAATGTGTTTTAAGAGTTTCTAGAAAGTTGTTTGTAAGTCCTTGTTTTCCTAATTGAATTGTTGTTGAGAATGGCATTTTATAAAGTTAGAATTTCCTTCCTTTTAATATTAAGTGTTTTAAATTTGTTTAAGCCAAAAGTTCCATCAGGCATATTTTTTCTTTTGTAAACATCTTTTCCAGTAAAAACATGAACTTTAACATCTGATTTATTATTTTTCCAATCTTGGCTATATTTTGCACAAGCTATTGCCATTTCTTTTAAATCTTTTTTTGAACCTTGATCTGTAAGAATACAAAAAGGACTTCCAGAAGCAGAAGTATGCATAATAGTATTTTTTTTTCCAATAAAATATTTTACAAGTTTTTCATTATTTTTTCTATCTCTTCCAATTAAAACAAGATTGTTAGAAGAAGTAACATATTCTCTTGCATGAATTTTTTTTAAATCTATTAAATAATCATTAACAATCTTTAAACATTTTTTTTGATCTGGCCAAGTTAATTTTTTATTAGATTCAACATAACTAACCCACCTATAATCTGAATGTTCATTTTCATCTATTTTAACTTTGACCTTTTTACATTCTATCAAATAAAGGGATTCATAGGTTTGGCCCCTAAAACCTTTTTTATTTTCATATGCTAGAGGATATTCATATTTTCCAGAAACATTAAATTTTTTTATTTTTAAAATTTTTAATCCTGTTTCTTCAGATAATTCTCTTTTTACTGTTTCTAAAGACGTTTCTCCTTCTTCAATAGCCCCTTTTGGAAATTCCCATCCCTTCCAATGAAGCTTTCTCTTTAAAATTAAATATTCAAAATTCCCCGACTTATTTTTTGTATAAACACTAGCAAAAATAGTTTTTCTATATTTCATTTTTTATTGAACTCCTTTAGAGCTTCTTTTTCTATTTTTTTCATAAATTTATTTTTATATGCCCTATAATCTTTTCCTTCTCCCTTAGCATATGCGACTGCTCTTTTTTTAACTTTTTCATATTCTTTACAAGCAGCTTTATTCTTTTTTAAATAATCTCTTAAGGAGATAAATCTTTTCCAAACAAAACTATTGTGATATGTTAAATGTAGGTGAACAATCCTTATAAGTTTTCTATATTTATACCTTTTTTCTAAAAACCTTCTATCTCTTTGAGGTTTTGCCTTTGGTCTAAACCACCAACCGTTTTTTTCAAGATTTTTTCTGGTTTTTACAAATTCTTTTTTTGGAACAGAAACAATAATATCAATAATTCCTTTCCCTGAAAGCCCATCTACAGAACTACTCCCAATATGTTCTGTTTTAGCTGTTCCAGGTAAAATTTTCTTTAACTTTCTTTTCTCTCTTTTATATAGCTCTTTAAATTTTTTATTGTATTTATTAAAAACAAACTTTATTTCGTCCCCTTCCATCCTATTTCTTTTTCTTCTTATCTCTTTTTATAGTCTTGGTTAAGATAAAAATTACTATTGCGGCCAAAAAGGTTACAATCAAAGCCCCAACAAGTTTTCCCCATGGGCCACTGTAGAAAGAAAGAGATTCAAAATAACTTGTAATTACATCCCTCCAACTTAAAGCAACTAAAAAACCAAATGCAGCCATAAGAGCTGTTTTAAGAGAAAGCATAAATTCTTTTTCAAATTCTAATGCAGTTTTGCTAATTTGTCTAGTTATTGTTCTTTTCTTTTTTCTAGGCATTTTTAACCCCATTTTTCTAAAGCTTCTGCCAATTCTTTATGGTCTTTAGAATATTTCTTAAGAGAAACTCCTTTTAAGGAAGCATCTACAGCTTGACGCATTGCTTTTGCACCTGCAACACTTCCATGAGGATGGCCATGAACTCCTCCTCCAGCCTGGATAACAACATCTTTTTTCATGAACTTCATTATTTTTGGAACTAATTGAGGATATACTCCTCCTGAAGCAACAGCAAAAACAGGTTTTACTTTCCACCATTTTTGAGATAAATATTCTTTTGTTTTTTTAGTATATTGAGATTCTATTTCTTTTTCAATATGTAGAACCTCTTTTTTTCCACCAGACATTTTTCCATAAGCTGTTCCAATATGCAAAGTATCAACACCAATCATCCTTGAAAATTGAGCAATAACCTCCATACTCATACCAAATTTAGCATCTCTATCAAACATAGCATGTCCTGCCCTATGAGCATGTATAGGAAGTTTAGTAATATTTCTAGCTGTTTGTAATGCAGCCCAACCAAGAGTTAAAATATCCAACATAATATAGTTCCCGCCATGAGCTTCAACAAATTTAATTCTTTTAATCATTTCTTGAGTTTCTGCAGTACAGTTAACAAGATATACTTTTTTTTCACCAGTCTTTTTTTCAGCTTCTTTACATTTTTTAATGGTCAATAAAAATCTTTTTTTAAATTGGTTAAAATCCTGACTTGTTAAATTTTCATCATCTTTAACAACATCACATCCCCCTAACCAAGAATCATAAGCAACTATTGCATGTTCATGTTCATTTAATCCTACTTTTGGCTTTACAATTGTTCCCACAAGAGGCCTACTCCACACTCCAAGATATTTTCTTAAACCTTTCATTCCAAATCTAGGCCCTTTAAAACTTTCCAACATTTTTTTGGGAATATTAATATCTTCCCAGAATAATTCTTTGGCAGCTTTCATTCCATAAATATTTCCACCAATACTTGAAAGAATTTCAGGCAGATTTCCTAATTCAAATAGTTTAAGAGGATAAGCAATTCTAATTCTATAATTTTTTTTATCAAGGTAAAATACTTTTGGAGCCAACTTTTGAATTTTAGGCTTCATTGTTGAAACTTCTGTCCAAGTACCTACAGAACTTTCTCCAGCAGTCATTTCTGCAACTTGTCTAAAAGTATATCCTTTAGAAGGTTTAACCCTATATTGAACAATCACATCTGTTTTTTTAGGTTTGTATTTTTTATCAATAAAACCTTCGTAAGCTTTTACATTTGCCATTTTATCATCTCTTTTTTATTATAAATCCTTTATTCTTATCTTCAAGAATATATCCTAGCTTATAAATTTTATCTCTAAGTTCATCTGCTTCCTTCCATTTTTTTTCTTTTCTAGATTTTTCACGTTGATCTGCAAGTTGTTTTATTTCTTTAGGAACAGAAACTTTTTCTTTTTTTAGTAGATCTAATCCCAGAACCTTATCCATTTCTTTAATAGCATTAATTTTTCCCTCTGATTTTTCATTTCGTATTAAACCCCAAAGTGCTTGAAGAGCTTTAGACATTTCTAGATCCTCATTAATAGCTTCTTGAAATTCTTTTAAATATTTTTTATTTGTTTTTTTATCATTTTTTATTTTAGAAATTATATTTTTTAATCGATTATAAGCTTCAGAAGCTTTCTCTAAATTTTCTAATGAAAAATTTAATGGTTTTTTATAATGGGTTGTTAAACATAAATATCTAAATGCAAGAGGATTAAATCCTTTTTTTTCAAGTTCAGAGATTGTATAAAGCCCCCCTTTGGATTTTGAAACTTTTTCACCTTTAGATAAAAGCCACCCAAAATGAACCCAATATTTTACCCATGGTTTTTTTCCAAAAGCTGTTTCACTTTGAGCAATTTCATTTGTGTGATGAATAGGAATATGTTCTTGCCCCCCTGTATGAAGATCAAATTGTTTTCCAAGATATTTTGAAGCCATTGCAGAACATTCTAAATGCCATCCCGGAAAACCCCTTCCCCATGGAGATTTCCATTCTTGTTGTCGTTGACCTGATTTATCAGAGATCTTCCACAATGCAAAATCTGTTTTATTTTTTTTCTCACCAATATCAATTCTTTTACCAGCTTTAATTTTTGTTAAATCCAATCTAGCAAGTTTACCATAATCTTTTAGTTTAGAACTATCAAAATATATTCCATCTTTGGTTTGATAAGTATATCCTTTTTTTTCTAATTCTTGAATAAGTTTAATTTGTTCTTGAATATGTTTTGTAGCCCAGGACCAAATAGTAGGTTCAATTAAATTTAATTTTTTAAAATCAGAAAGAAATGTTTGAAAATAAAATTGAGCAATTTCTGAAGCATTCTTTTTTTCTTTTTTTGCAGCTCTTTCCATTTTATCTTCTCCAGTATCTGCATCAGAAGTTAAATGGCCCACGTCTGTAACATTTGTAATATGTTTTACTTTGTAATTATTAAATTCAAGAACTCTTTTCAAAACATCATTTGAAATATATGTTCTAAGGTTTCCAATATGTTGAAACCAATAAACAGTTGGCCCGCAAGAATACATCCCAACATGGCCTTTTTTAATAGGCCTGAACACTTCTTTTTTTCTAGTTAAAGTATTGTATAATTTTAATTGCATAAATATGTTAAGAATAAATAATTTAAAAATCTAATTAAAGTAATTATCCTTCAATAAAAACATCCATATCTGTAGGAATACCATAGATCACTCCATTTTTCCAAATACTTATTTGATATCTAATGTGGCAGGGAGGAAAATTTTCAGGAATATTATATCTAACAAAAAATCCATCCTCCGTAAGTGCACCAGGGGGGATAGGGATTCCATACCTATTTTTTCCAAGAGTAATTAGATTCATAGCTTCTTCAGATAGAATTCCACAACTGATAGAATCCCCCTCTGGAATAGAAACTTCATAATCGAAAATATCTGGATCAATTGTTTGGCTAGTTGGATCTCCAACATTTCTAATTGAAAATCCAAATCCAGTATTTGAGGTACCAATATCCATTTTTACTCTTTTTGTAGAAGGAACAGTAACAACTTTTTTCCCATCATCTTCTGCAAATAAATCTTTTAATTGATCTTTAACAGCATCATCCATTGCATCAATATTTTCATTTTGACTACTAAAAATATTTCTAACCATAACTAAACCCATAATTAAAACAGTCATTAAAAGAACAACAGTTACAATTGTTCCTACACTCATTTCCATTGCTGCTTTTTTGTTTGTCATCTTATTATAAAGGTATATTCCCTACTCCAAATGCACCTTGTTGAGCAAGATAAATACTAACCACAATTGAAACAATCAACATAATTATTGCAATAACAATTCCAATAGTGTTTAATTTTTTAGCTTTTTCAGCTGATTTTCCTAATTTCTTACCTTGCACCAAACCAATTATTCCTAAAACTAATCCTGCAAATGGTTGAAAAAATGCTAGCACTATACTAACAATTCCCAGAACATAACTTACAATTCCAATCTCTTTTTTATCCATCATTTTTCCTCTTTAATAATTTATTTAATTAATCTCTCTTTATAAAAGTTTTTGAAATTAATAGAAGTGGGAATGCGGGGAGTCGAACCCCGGACACCATGAGCTTCAGTCATGTGCTCTCCCGCTGAGCTACATTCCCATTAAAAGAACATATGTTTTCCATTTTTTAAAGGTTGTTAATATGGTTGAAAAAAAGGTTATGGATAATTTAAATATGCTATTTTGTAATTCATTTAATGAAGGATGAAAAAAGTAAACATAAGTTAAAATTTCAAATATTAATTACAATAATTATTTTATTTATTATTTTAACCATTTTAGAATCTATTTTAGGAATTGGGGGTGAAATTAGCGCTTTTTTAGAACCTCTTAAAGATACTAAACTTTTTTTATTAATTTATATTTCTCTTTTTATTGTATCTTCTTTTTTACCAATACCTTTTTTAACTTTTTTTGGAGCAACAATTTTTCCTTTTTTAGAAGTTTTTATTTATTCAATTATTGGACATATTATTTCATTTACAATCCTTTTTTATATTGCAAGGTGGTTAGGAAAAGATTATCTAAACGATTATGTTTCAAAAAAACCAAGATTAAAAAAATTAAAATTAGATTTAGAAAAAAAATCATTTGTAAACATAATACTCTTAAGATTTTTTTATTTAATCCCACCTGAGTTTGTATGTATTTTAGGGGGAATTTCAAACATGGGTTATTGGAAATATTCTTTAGCTTCACTAATAGGCACAATTCCTGTAACAATCGGATCTATAATGTTAATCAAAAGTAGCACCTCAAATGACCCTCAATATATGGCCTATTCTTTTATTATCATGGCCGGACTAATAATAATTCCTTTATTTTTTATACCTAAACTTAGAAAACTTATAAAAATTAATTTTAAAAAGAAAAAGTAAGTTGGGAATAGGCCACCTTCTGTCGTTCGTCGTATTCGAACCGAACGTGTTAACATTTAACTAAGCAGCTCTAAGCCTTGCACTTGTCAGGATGTTCGTTTCATCAAATCTACTTTTTCTTAGCTTCACACAAAGTTTCATAGCTCTAAAGTAACTGTGGCGTTTCTGTAACAGAGCCTTGCCTCACGACAACAATTCTTTCGAAAAGTGACATTTTATAGTGGGCGGACCTTCCGCAGAATTCGAAAATGATATTTCTCATTTTCTGTTCACTTAAGAACCGAATTCCGAAGTTAACTACCCAACTTACAAAATTAAGGAGAATTAATACTTTTTAAGGGTTTTCTTTACTCTTTTCTTCCTCTTTTGTTTAACAAGGATCTTATAAAAATCATGATATTTCAAACCTTGAATAATTGATCCTATTAAGAACCCATAAACAAAATAATTTTTCCAATTAGTAATAATTAAGAGTAATAAAATAATAAGAGAAATCATCCAATGATGCAAATGGTAGGAGTGATGTTTTGTTTTTAACAATAAAATAAATAATCCAATTCTTCCTTCTTTTTCTCCTGAAAATATTTCAAATATAATTAATCCTAGAACTACTCCTATAGTAAATGTAAATAAGTTCATTTTAAAATATTAATCGAATTGCCCAGACAATAATTAAGCCAAATCCTGCTCCGAATAAACACCCCGAAGCTTTACCAAGCATGGTTGATAAAGGAGTTCTTAAATTATCAATTTCAAATTTTCTTTGATTTTGAGCAACATAACCTTCAAATAACCCTCCAAGTCCATCAGTAATAGTATTTCCTGCAGCTCCACCAACAATAGCTCCTGCGATTCCAGCATAGGCTCCTCCAAGAACTGCTGCAAAAATTAAAATTCCATTATCAATTGCTCCAAAAATCATATCTGGATAAACAGATTTAAGAGGAATTTTAAAAAATCCAAGAAAGATTAAACTAATTATACCTAAACCTAAAAATGCAGGTCCAATCCAGGCAGAATCAAAAACAAAATAGGCACTAACAGCAATAACAATTATAGAGAGAATTATCCAACTAGAAATTGCTTTCAAAAAATTAGATTTCTTTTTTAT
>JADHVH010000023.1 GCA_016784085.1 Candidatus Pacearchaeota archaeon | reverse complement strand
AATAATAAGGAAATTTCAGAATTATTTCAAAAAATTGAATTTTTAAAATTAAAATTAGATTTGTTAGAACCTATGAATAAAAATCTCTCTGAAATTAAAAAAGAAATTTTTTCTATTGAAGACAAAATTGATGAAAAAAATAAAGAAAATAAAGAACTTTTAAATGAAATTGAAGAAATTAAAAAAAGTGAAAATCATAAAAATATGTTGGTTAAAAAACAACAAATTAAAAAATTAAAAGAAGAATTAAAAAATGATATTTTTAGTTTAAGGCAGGCCCTTGATTTTAAGGCTCTAAGTAATTTCTTCCACATAAATGAAAAACAAATTAAAATTCTTAAAGAACATAAAGAAAACTTTCAAATAAATTTTGAAAAAGATAATGGAAAAATGATTCTTGACCTATTGGAAGAATCAAAATTAAATAATGACTTAATTTTAGAAAAAATAAATCTAGTTAAAAATAAAAAAGAAGAAATTTCAAATCTAGAAAAGGAGCTTGAAGAAGACTTAACTAAAAAATTACATTTAAAATTAAAAGAAATTCTTATCAAAATTGATGATTTTAAAGAAGACCTTAATAGAGAACAAAAAAGAAATGAAAAATCTAAAGAAAATAGGGTAGAATTAATTAGTTCACTAAAGGAAGAATTAAAAAAAATGGGTGTAGAAATTGTTTAAATCCAAAACCCACAACCTTATAAAGCCTAAAAATTGTTGAATTCTATAACAAACGTGTTAGTAAGTCTTGAGCAACTCAAATGTCTCTAAGGACTTGCGCTCAAGAAATATTTCTTGAAAATTAATTTGTTAAAAGCATTTATGCTAAAAATTGAAAATGGAAAAATTTACAAAATTAGGATTAAGTAAAGAATTAACAGATGTTCTAAAACATGCTGGTTTTACAGAACCTTCTGAAATTCAGAAAAAAGCAATTCCTGTAGCATTAGCTGGTAAGGATATTATTGGTGGTTCTGCAACAGGTAGTGGAAAAACATTAGCTTTTGCTTCTCCAATTCTTGAAAATTTAGAACCAAGTAGAAAAATTCAAGCTATGATTTTAACTCCAACTAGAGAATTAGCAGAACAAGTTGCACAGGCAATAAGAGATTTTGCAAAAAATAAAAAACTTAATGTTTTAGCTGTTTATGGTGGTGTAAGAATTGAATCTCAAATAAAAAAACTTTACTCAACAGATGTTCTTGTTGGAACTCCTGGAAGAATTCAAGACCATATTAATAGAAGAACTTTAAGATTAGATGGATTAAAAATTCTTGTTCTAGATGAAGTTGATAGAATGTTTGATATGGGTTTTAGTAGAGATGTTGAAAAAATAATTCACGAATGTCCTGAAGAAAGACAAACAATGATGTTTTCTGCAACAATTTCATCTGAAATTGATTATCTAGCTCAAAAATATACAAAAAATCCTGTTGAAATTGCTGTTAAATCTCATATTGATCCTTCTAAATTAAAACAAGTTTATTATGATGTTCCTGATAATAAAAAATTTTCTTTACTTGTAAGTTTATTGAAAAAAGAAGATGCAGATTTAGTAATGGTATTTTGTAGCACTAGAAGAAATGTTGATTTTATCTCAGATAACTTAATTGGAGCTGGAATACATGCCAGAGCAATTCATGGTGGACTTGAACAGAAAAAAAGAATAAGAGTTCTTGATGAATTTCATAAAAAAGGAGTGGGAGTTTTAGTATGTACAGATGTCGCTGCTAGAGGTTTAGATATCAAAGGAGTAACTCATGTTTACAATTATGATGTTCCTGCTGATCATAAAGATTATATTCATAGAATTGGAAGAACTGCAAGAGCTGGAGAAAAAGGTAAAGCGATTACAATTTTAGCTAGTAGAGATTATGAAAAATTCAGTGATATTTCAAATATAGATGCAATTAATATTACCCCTGAAAAACTACCTCAACTTGAAATTGTTCGAATAAGAATTGCTCAAGGAAGAAATGATACTAGAGCTAGAAGCAACGGACCTAGAATTCCAGGGGGAAGAAATTTTGGAAGAGGAAATCCTAGAAGAGATTCTAGAGGCCCAAGAAGTTCTGGACCAAGTAGAGGACCTAGAAGTTCTGGGGGAAGAAGCTTTGGAGGAAGCTCCGGTGGAAGAAGCTTTGGGGGAAAAAGTTTTAGTAGAGATGGCCCTAAAAAATATAATTCAAGTGGTTCAAATAGAGATAGACCTAGAAACTCTGGTGGAAGAAGCTTTGGAGGAAGCTCCAGTGGAGGAAGCTTTGGAGGAAGCTCCGGTGGAAGAAGCTTTGGGGGAAAAAGTTTTAGTAGAGATGGACCTAAAAAATATGGAGATAATAATTCAGATAGAGATGGGCCTAAAAAATATGATCGAAAACCTAAACCTAATAGAATAAGTCCTAGTAAATATGGTCGAAAAACTAGTGGCCCTAAAAGATATAGTAAAAGTGGACCTAGCAAAGGTGGAAAAAGTTCATATGGTAAAAAACCTGGAATTAGAAGGCCTCCAAGCAAAGGAAAAACTAATATTCGGAGACCCAAAAGATAGGATTATCTTTATAAAGTAATTTTATTTAAATAATTTAAGATGGTTCAAAAAAGATTAAAAAATAACGTTAAAAGAGCAATGAATCGTAGAAAACGTGGGGCTAAAAAAACTCAGAAAAAGATTGTTGTTAAATAATTTTTAAAAAATAATAATTAGAAAAATAATTAGATTTATCAAAGCACTTGCTAAACAATATTCACATAATTCTTTCAATACTGCTACTTGAATAAAACTAAGATATGTTGAAAATAATAAGGCCATTCCACTTATAATTAAAATTGCTAAATGAAATATTCCTTGTGGAAATATTAAAGGAAAGAAAATTGAAACTAAACTCGCTGCAAAAATAAAAATATAATATAGTGCACCTATCAAAATATTATCTATCCCAAACATTGTTCCATATTTACTATCTATTACTTTTGAACAATCTTTTCCAATTACACAAACTAACTTCTCTTTTCTAGATTTCTTTTTCCACAAATAAGTAGATAAAGTTAATCCTGCCAGTGCAAAAATCATTAACCATATTTGATACATTTTATTCTTCTCTTAGGGCGTGGCAAACATATGAAGGGTTTTTTTCTGAATAATCTTGATGATATTCTTCAGCAGGATAAAATTTCTCAAAAGCTACAATTTCTGTGACAGCAGGCTTATCAAATATTTTTTTAACATCAAATTCATTTTTACTCTGTTCTGCAATTTGTTTTTGTTCTTCATTCATATAAAAAATGACAGACCTATATTGAGTTCCCACATCTGGGCCTTGTTTATTTAATTGAGTTGGATCATGTAATCTCCAAAAAAGATTTAAAATTTCTGAATAAGAAATAATATTAGGATCAAAAGTAACTAAAACAGATTCTGCATGCCCTGTTTTACCTGTTAAAACTTGTTGATATGTTGGGTTTTCAACATGACCTCCTGAATATCCTGAAACAGCTGAAATGACCCCTCCTGTTTCTTCTAAAATAGTTTCAACACCCCAAAAACAACCTCCTGCAAGAACAGTTTCTTCATAAAAAAGAGGTATATATTCTCCATATCCTTCTTTTTCAAGATCTTTAGAAGCAATAAATCTTAATGCAGCTGAATTTGTACAAAATCTATCTCCACCATTAGGGCCGTCATCAAAAACATGGCCGAGGTGAGATTCATTTGTTCTAATTTCAATTCTTTGCATTCCAAGAGAATTATCTTCTACTCTTTCAATTAAAGATTCATCTATTGGTTTTGTAAAACTAGGCCACCCTGTACCTGAATCATATTTATCTAAACTTGAAAATAATGGTTTTCCAGTATTTGCATCTACATATATTCCTGTTTCATAATTGTCCCAATATGCATTATCAAATGCTTTTTCTGTTCCGCCTTGTTTAGTTACATATTCTGTTAACTTTTCTTCCTTAGTCATTGTTACTCCATTTATTAAAAAAGAAACTATCAAAATCGTAAAAAACAACATTAAAATTACTTTTGGTTTTTGTTTCATTTTCATTGTTAAATATAAATAAAAAATAAAAAATAAATTAAATTAAATTAGAACTTCCACTTAGCTAAAAGCGCTAAATTTGATATAGCTGCTAGATGTAAGAAGAATGATCCCCAACTACCCCAACTCATAGCAAATGCTGCTACTAGTAATATTATTACTGGGGGGATAACAGTGTATTCTAATTTGTATTTAGCTAAAATAGCTATTCCAAATAGAATTTCAGCTAAGATTAATACCCAGGCCCAAAACATTGGTGCCCAAGAAAACAAAGCTATTCCTGAAAGCATTCCTGAAACTCCTGAAGCTCCACTTACAAACAACTTCATTAAACCTGGAACTAGCATAACTAATCCTAAAACAATTCTATTTAATAGATTCAAAGGTTTTTCTTTCATAATTTTTTACCTCCTTTAATTTAATTAGAAAATAATAAACGATCGTTAACTTATAAATATACCTATTAAGCGAAATATTTATAAAGGATACTTAACAATTGTTAACTAATTAAACATGAGGAAATTAAAATGACTGTAAAAATATACTCAACACCGTCCTGTCATTGGTGCCATAAAACCAAAGACTTTTTTAATGAAAACAACGTTGAATTTACAGATATTGATGTAACTCAGGATCAAGACGCTGCTAAAGAAATGGTTGAAAAATCAGGTCAAATGGGCGTCCCTGTCATTGATATTAATGGTGAAATCATTGTTGGCTTTAAAGAGCCATTAATTACAGATTTGTTGAAATTAAAATAAAACTTAAACAAATGGAAAAATATGATTTTTTAATTTTAGGAGCAGGAGGAACAGGTTTAGCTGCAGCAATGTATGGGGCTAGATTAGGAATGAAAACTCTTGTTTTAGGTGCAACTCATGGTTCTGAACTTCCTATTGGAGGTGTTATCACTACCACTAGTTATGTAGAGAATTATCCTGGTTTTAAAAAAATTCTTGGATTTGATCTTGCAAAAAATCTAGAAGAACATGCAAGAGAATATGATCTAGTGACTATTAAAAATGAAAAAGCTACTGAAGTTAAAAAACTAGATAATTTATTTATTATTAAAACTGAAAAAGGAGAATATGAAGCAAAAAGTATTTTATTTGCTACAGGGACAAAATGGAGAAAATTAGAAGTTCCAGGATCTCTAGAATTTGAAAATAAAGGTGTGAATTATTGTGCTCTTTGTGATGCACCTCTTTTCAAAGATAAGATTACTGCAATTGTAGGAGGATCTGATTCTGCAGGTAAGGATGCTTTAATTTTGGCAGAACATGCTAAAAAGGTTTACATAATTTATAGAGGAGAACAAATACATCCTGAACCAATAACTTTGAAAGATATTGAAAAAAATGATAAAATAGAAATTATTAATAATACTAATGTTGTTGAAGTAAAAGGAGAAAAATTACTAAATTCTGTAATATTTGATAAAGAATATAATGGAAACAAAGAATTAGAATTAAGTGGCTTATTTATTGCAATAGGGCATTTGGTCCTATCTGATCTTGCAGAACCCTTGGATGTTAAGATGAATGAAAAAAAGGAGATTATAATTGATCATAAAACTTCTGAAACAAACGTGCCTGGAATCTATGCTGCAGGAGATGTTACAGATAAACAATTTAAACAATTAATAACAGGTGTTGCAGATGGTTGCACCGCTGCTTATTCTGCTTTTGAATATTTGCAACAGAATAAATAAAATAAATAGGAATCTTTATATAGTAAGATTTTCTTACTTTAAAATGGAAATTACAAGATTAAGCACAAAGGGCCAAATTGTCATACCAGAATCTGTTAGAAAAGGGTTTGAACCTGGAAGTTCTTTTAAAGTTATTAGAAAAGGTGATTTAATTGTTTTAAAAGAAGTTGAGCAATTTACCAAAGAAGAAATAGCTGAAATGAAAGAACTGGATAAAATCTGGAAAGATATCGATGAAGGAAATTGTAAAAGTTATAGTGTTTATGCATTTTTTGAAGAAATGAAAAAATGGTAAAAATTATTCCAAGTAATGAATTTATTAAACAAATAAAAAAATTAGATTCTTTTAACCAACTTAAATTAGAAAAACAAATCAGGAAAATTGTTGAAAATCCAAATGTTGGAAAGCCTTTAAAATATAAAAGAAATGAGAGAACATTATATATTAAACCATTTAGACTGATTTATAGCATAGGAAATAATGAAATAATATTATTAAAGTTTGAACACAGAAAAAGTATATACTCTTAAAATGGCAAAGTTAACTAGTAAAAAAACAGGAAAATCTGTAGAAGTTGAAGATGGAAGATATATTCGTAAAGCTGCAGAAGAACTAGGTGTTCAGTTTTGTTGTAATGTTGGAACCTGTGGTGCATGTGCAATTGATATTGTAGAAGGAAAAGAAAATTTATCTAAATTAACACAGGAAGAAAAGGATGTTGACATGGATGAAAATCGTAGATTTGCATGCCAATGCAGAATTAAAGAAGGCGAAGTTGGAATTGATTACTGATTTTTAGTGGAAAAAATCAAAGTTTTTGAGAATGCTGTTTTATATGATTTATAAATAATATTCTTTGGGTGGGCTTATCAATTACAATCGCTATTGAATATAACCGTGTTAGATTCTCCTGTTAAGGATTGATTTTTAGTGCAACGATGCCGAAGGCAAAAAATCAAAGTCGCGGAGGGGCAAAATTTATATTCTATGAAGAACCTTATATTTATATGTTAGAGATTCATAGAAAGGCAATTGATAATGTAATTAATGAATGGAAAAAAGATCCTAAAGTATTATGCATTCTTCTTTATGGTAGTGTAGCAAGAGGAACTGCAAACAAAAATTCTGATATTGATATTGAAGTATTTAGAGAGGGAGGCAAAACTCGTCATATTGAAACAAAAATTGATGGAGTGGATATAGATTTATATGTATATCCCGTTAAAAAAATTATTGAACATGTTAAAAAAAATCCATTTTTGACATATCCATATTTAGAAGAGAAAATTCTTTTTGAAAGAAAGAGTTTTGCCACTAAAATAATTGGTTCTATAAATGAATACTTCAATGAAAATAAAGAAATAAAGAATTTTTGGAAAGTATGGACAAAAGAGTATCTAGAAAATAAGAAGAATGCTAAAAAGATTAGAGACGTAGATGAATTCTATAAAGAAGTTAAAAAACTTTTTTCCGATAAAAAGAAAATAAAATTGCCGTTTTAATTTTGCCCCGTAGCGATTGAGTTTAATCGCTGTTAGACGACCCGACGACTGAAAGGAGGAGAGCCTGCAAGGCGTGGCACGAAGCGTAGCGGAGTGAGTCGAGAAAAGAGCGTGCGAGAACGAAGTTCCTTCTAATAACGCATAAAGGGCAAAACTTTATTC
>JADHVH010000022.1 GCA_016784085.1 Candidatus Pacearchaeota archaeon | reverse complement strand
CAAACAATATGAATTGAAACATCGTGATGCTCTAGAGATTGTTACTAGATAAAAAATGAAAATGAAAATTAAAATTCATCCTAAATCTTCTCAAGAAAAGATAAAAAAAATAAATAAAGAAAGTTATGAAGTTTGGTTACATTCTCCTGCAATAGATAATAAGGCAAATATAAGTTTAATAAAAATATTAGAAAAATATTTTAAAAATAAAATTGAAATAGTTTCTGGATTAAATTCTAGAAATAAAATTATTAATTTAAAATGAAATTAGTATTTATTGGAAAACCTGGAAGTGGGAAGGGAACACAAGCAAAAATTCTTTCAAAAAAATTAAAAATTTCCCATATTTCTACAGGGGATTTATTTAGGCAATCTACAGGAGAATTTAGCAAATTAGTCCATTCTTATATTGATGGTGGAAATTTTGTTCCAGATGATTTAACAATTAAAATGTTAAGAGAGAGAATTTTAAAAGAAGATTGTAAAAATGGGTTTATTTTTGATGGATTTCCAAGAACATTACCTCAAGCAGAAATGTTAGAAAAGGAAATTAAAATTGATTATATTATTGATGTTCATATTTCAGATGAAGAAGCTATTAAAAGAATGTCTGGAAGGAGAATATGTAAAAAATGTGGGGAATTATATAATCTCAATACTAATCATATCCCTAAAAAGAAAAATATGTGTGATAAGTGTGGAGGGATTTTATTTAAAAGAGAAGATCAAACATCTGAAGCTATTAAAAAAAGAATTGAAATTCATTATAAGGAAGTAAAACCTATATTAAAAAAATTTAATCCCATAATAATAAATGGCGAACAATCTATAGATAAAGTTACAGAAGATATTTTAAAAATTTTAGAGTAAATGTCCTGGGCAAAGAGTTTTGTATTTGATTTTAGATAGTTTTTTTAGACTTTTTTGAATTTCATCAGGATCTCCTCCAGGAAGATCTGTTCTACCAATATATCCCTTATGAAAAATAGTATCTCCTGAAAATAAAATATCTTTATATAGAATACAAAAACTTCCTTTTGTATGTCCGGGAGTTTGAATTATTTTAAACTCTTTTATATTCAAATTATCAATATCAAGGATTTTTTCTTTTTTGAAATCTTTTTTATTTCCATAGAATTTAGCATTTGAAAATAGCTTATTATTCCCAGTATGATCCCAGTGATTATGAGTTAAAATCACAATATCTATTTTTTCAGGATTTATTTTTAAATTTTCTAAATCTTCTTTTAATTCACTTCTTGTTAAAAGAGATCCAGTGTCAATTAAAATTATTTTTTTATTTATATTAACAAGATAAATGCATGATCCAAAATTTTTAAAGCTTAGTTCAATAACATTTTTATTAATCTTTTTTATCATGTTTGAGAGTAACTAAAATAATATAAATAGTTTTGTTTTAAGGGTTTTACAATGAGTTGTGATTTTAAAAAGAAAAGTAAATTTGAAGCATTAAATTTTCTAATGGAAGTTGATTGTCAAGAAACTGTAGGTGCCTTACAATGAGGTATGAATATGCTCCAGATATTCAAGCAATTGCAGAAGAAATTTGCAATATTCTTTTTCCACATGTTCAATTAGATAATATCCAATGTTTTAGAAGCTATGGAAGTTCTTCAAAATATACTATTGCCAGGTGCCATGCTCTTGGAAAAATAATGCAAAAGTCCCTTCATCGCCCTGCTTTTTATGCTTTGGAATTTTTAACAGAGAAATTTGATAAGCTAAGTTCTGAAGAAAAGGTAAAAACAATTATGCATGAGCTGATGCATATTCCTGTAGCTTTTGGAGGAGGATTTAAACATCATGATTTTGTAACTGAAAAAAATGTAAATTTGCATTATAAAGAATATAAAAAAAGGAGAGAAAATGAAGGAAAAAAAGATTGGTATATCCTATAAAGAAGAAAAAATAAAACTTAGTCTGAAAGTTTGTAAAGGTATTTTTGAGGCCATAGGATTGATGTTTAGTCGAAGAGAAAAAGCTAAAGCACTTTTATTTGAATTTAAAAATCCTACAAATATGTCTATTCATTCTTGGTTTGTTTTTTATGATTTTCTTGCAATTTGGTTAGACGAAGAAAATAATATTATAGATAAAAAAATAGTTTCTCCTTTCCAATTTTCTATTTCACCCTCGAGGAAGTTTCAAAAATTGATAGAAATTCCTATAAATAGAAAATATTCTAAAATTATCTCTATCCTCGTCGGTTCTAGAAAGATTTAAATACAATAATTGTTATAATAGATTATAATAATAAAAAGGGGGATTAACATGGGAAAGATATTAGTAAAAAGCGTCATAACACGAAAACCAGGTTATCTATACTACGTTGACGGTAAGGGTAACGTCTGCGAGGCTAAAATGGCAAGAGGCGGTAAGAAGAAAAAGAAGAAAGCAGTAAAAAAGAAGCCAGTAAAAAAGAAAGTTGTCAAAAAGAAGCCAGCAAAGAAAAAAGTAGTTAAGAAGAAACCGGTTAAGAAGAAAGTCGTTAAAAAGAAGAAGCCAGTAAAGAAAAAGAAGAAATAAGGCTTAATATTTTTTTATTTTATTTTTAATTTATATATTTTTTTATTTGAATCATTTTAAATAGTTATTTTTATTATTTTTTAAGATGGCTACAGTTTTAGGAATTGAATCTACAGCACATACTTTTGGAATTGGAATTGTCAAAAATAAAAAAATTCTTGCAAACCAAAGAGATATGTACACTACTTCTGAAGGAGGAATTATTCCTTTAGAATCTGCAAAACATCATGCAAAAGTTAATCAGAATATTTATGAAAAAGCTTTGAAAGAAGCAAATCTTAAAGAAGATAAAATTGATGCTATTGCTTTTTCTAGAGCTCCGGGTTTAGCCCCTTGTCTTATAGAGGGTATGAAATTCGCAAAAGAACTTTCTAAAAGATTGAATAAACCTTTAGTTCCAATTAATCATTGTATTGCTCATTTAGAAATAGGTCAAATAACAGGTGCTAAAGATCCTGTAATGCTTTATGCTTCTGGAGCAAATACCCAGGTAATTGCATATGCTGCTGGAAAATATAGAGTCTTTGGAGAAACTCTAGATATAGGAATTGGAAATTTTTTAGATACTTTTGCAAGATATGCTGGAATTGGTTTTCCAGGAGGGCCAGTAATAGATGGGTTAGCAAGAAAAAGTAAAAATTATATTGAACTTCCATATAAGGTTAAGGGTATGGATATTGCTCTTTCAGGAATTCTTACAAATCTTAGACAAAAATTAGAATCTAAAAAATATAAAATAGAAGATTTAGCTTATTCTGCTCAAGAAACTGTTTTTGCTATGCTTGTTGAAACAGCTGAAAGAGCTTTAGCACATACTGGTAAAAAAGAATTACTTTTAGGTGGAGGTGTTGCTTGTAATTCTCGTCTTCAAGAAATGTGTAAAATAATGTGTGAAGAAAGAGGAGCTAAATTTTTCTGCCCAGAGCGCCCATTACTTGTAGACAATGCTTCTATGATTGCATTTCTAGGAGAAATAATGTTTAAATCTGGAATAAAAACAATGCCTGATAATTTAGATGAAATAGATATTCTTCCTAGACAAAGAACTGATGATGTGGAAGTTACTTGGAAATAATTATTTATCATATTCTTTAGAAAATTTTCTATAATCTCTAATTAAATCTACTGCTTTTTGAGCCATTCTAGATATAAGATATACTCCTGTAGAAATTAAAATAACTCCTCCTAAAAAATAAGAATCATTTATAATTTCTTGTTTAACCATTTTAAGAAAATTATTATTTGGAATTTCTCTAGAAGTTGATATTGGGTTTTGTTGATGAACATATGTTCCATCTAAGGTAGTATCTTCTTGTTGAATAATAATAAAATTTGTATCCAGACTTTTTTCTAATCCCATAAAAAGTTTAATCTTAATTTCTTTAAAAGATTTATGAAACTCAAGGAGATTGGCCTTATTTTAATAGCAGAAACTTTTATAAACCAATTTTGACCTTAATATTTATCCGATGACTTTAATGGAGGATATTCCTTCTAAAATTCATTGGCCTTCGCAAAATGGATGTATATACAATACTTGAAAAAGTTAAAAAAACTGGAAAAATAGAAAAAGGTACTAATGAAGTTACTAAGGCTATTGAAAGAGGTACTGCTAAGTTAGTTGTTTATGCTGCAGATGTTGATCCTAAAGAAATTGTTCAACATTTACCAATTCTTTGTAAAGAAAAAAAGATATTATGTAAAGAAGTTGAAAGTAAACAAAAATTAGGAATTGTGGCTGGATTACCTGTTTCTGCATCTTCAATAGTTGTTATTGATGCTGGTGAAGCTGATAAAGACATTACTTCTTTAAAATAATTTAAAAGTTTTAATTAAAATTTAAAATGGCTAAAACTCAAAAAAAACAAGAAAAGAAACAAGGCGGGTCTAAAGGAAAGGATAAAATTCTAGGAGATGTTGTTCCTGCTATTGTTGAAGAAATTAGTGGTAGAACAGGTTTTAGAGGCGAAATTAGTCAGGTTAAATGTTTAGTTCAGGAAGGAAGAGATAAGGGAAGATCAATGAGAAGAAATGTTAAGGGGCCTGTAAGAATAGGAGATGTTTTAATGCTTAGAGAAACTGAAATTGAAGCAAGAAGAATCAAGTCTAAAGTAAATAAGGGAACCTATACTTAAAATGATTGCAAGTAATTTATTTCAATTTAGCCAACAAATTGCTAAAGGTTTAGAAGTTTTAAGTGAAGAAGAAGTAATGCAAATTCCCTTAGACACTAGAGGAGAAGCTGACCAACTTGCAAAGTATTTAAGACCATTTGATGTAACTAAAGCCTATGGCCATTTAGATGTTGAAAAATATATTCTTCATGTAACTAATTTTAAGGGAGATATTGCAAATGCCTAAATGTGTTTATTGTACTAAAATTTATGATGGCCATAAAGGTGTAACTCTTATTATGAAAAATGGAGTTGTTAATACATTATGTTCTTCAAAATGTAAAAAAAATCTTTTAATGAAAAGAAGAAAGGTTAAATGGATTTCTAAAGCTAAAAAATCTAAAGCTGAATTAAGAGAAGAGGTTTTAGCTAGTTCTGCTGAAAAACAAGAACATAAAGAAGCTAATGCAGAAGCAGAAAGTGAAGCTCCAAAAGTAGAAGAAAAGAAGGAAGAATCTACTGAAAAAAAGGTTGAAGAACCTAAAAAATAAAGAAATAAGAATTAATTCTATTTTTAAAGATTTGCTACCATTTTTAAGTTTTATCGTCGGAAAATTACATTTTAGTGTAGAAAAGTTTATAAAGGATTTACTCTTTTTTGAGATGTGAAAAGACAGGATTTCTACCTGAATTTTAATCACAAATTTAAGCTTTTTAGCTTGAATTATTCAAAACAAAAATGGCAAAAAATGATTATGGTGCTTCAAATATCAAAGTACTTGAAGGACTAGAAGGTGTAAGACAAAGGCCTGCAATGTATATTGGAAGTACAGGTAAAGAGGGATTACATCATTTAGTATATGAGGTTTTAGACAATTCTGTTGATGAAGCTCTTGCAGGTTATTGTAATAAAATTAAAGTAAGTTTAAACAAAGATGGTTCAGCTACAATTGAAGATGATGGTAGAGGAATTCCTGTAGATCTTCATCCTACTTTTAAAATACCTGCTTCTGAAGTAGCTTTAACAAAACTTCATGCAGGTGGAAAGTTTGATAAAAAATCATATGTTATTTCCGGAGGATTACATGGAGTAGGTATTTCTGTTGTCAATGCTTTATCTAAAAAATTAATTATTGAAATTACTAGAGATGGTAAAATTCATAGGCAGGAATTTTCACGAGGAATTACAAAAACAAAATTAAAAGTTGTTGGAAAAGCTAAAGAAGATGTTTCTGGTACTAAAGTTACTTTTTGGCCTGATGATGAAATTTTTTCAACAGTTGTTTGGGATTATAAAGTTCTTGAAACAAGGTTCAGAGAAGTTGCTTTTTTGAATGCTGGGTTAAAGATTAATTTAAAAGATGAAGTAAAAGATAAAAAAGAAGAATTTTTTGCTTCAGGTGGATTGATGGAATTTGTAAAATGGTTAAATAAGTCTAAAGAAACTCTACATAAACCAATTTATTTTAAAAGAGAAATGAATGGAACTACAATTGATGTTGCTATACAATATAATAATTCTTATAGAGAAAATATTTTTGGATTTGTAAATACTATTAATACTGTAGAAGGTGGAACTCACATTTCTGGATTTAAAACAGCTTTAACAAGAGTTATTAATGATTATGTTAAGAAAAAAAAGCTTTTGAAAACAGGTTCTCTTTCAGGAGATGATGTGAGAGAAGGCATTACCGCTGTTGTAAGTACTAAAGTTTCTAATCCTCAATTTGAAGGGCAGACAAAAACAAAGCTAGGAAATTCTGAAGTTAAAGGATTTGTAGATTCTGTTGTTACAACTTCTTTATCTGAATTTTTTGAAGAAAATCCATCTGTTGCTAAAAAAATTATTGCTAAAGCTTTGAATTCTGCGAAAGCTAGACTTGCTGCTAAAAAAGCTAAAGATCTTGTTAGAAGAAAAAATGCATTTTCACTTGGAGGTTTGCCAGGAAAGCTATCTGATTGTTCTGATAAAAAATCAGATAGAACAGAGTTATATATTGTAGAAGGGGCAAGTGCTGGTGGTACTGCTAGAGAGGCTAGAGACAAGAGTTATCAGGCAATATTACCTTTAAGAGGTAAGATTTTGAATATTGAAAAAGCAAGTCCTTCAAAAGCTCTTTCAAGTGAAGAAATTACTAATATGATTACTGTTATTGGGACCGGTGTTGGAGAACATTTTAATGCTGAAAAATTAAGATATAGTAAAATTATTATTATGACTGATGCAGATGTTGATGGAGAACATATTAAGACTTTACTATTAACTTTCTTTTTCAGATTTATGCCTGAATTAATTAAAAATGGAAATATTTTTGCTGCAATGCCTCCACTATATAGATTTAGAAAAAGAAAAGATTATTATGTTTATTCTGATGAAGAACTTAAAAAGCTTACAGAAAAGCTAGGTGCTGCAAGTGTTACACGTTTCAAAGGTTTGGGGGAAATGGATAGTATTCAATTATGGGAAACAGCTATGAATCCTAAAACAAGAAAGATTAAGAAAATTTTTATCGAAGATGATGTTGATGCAGATAAAACATTTAGTATGCTTATGGGTGATGATGTTCAATCTAGAAAAGAGTTTATACAAGAAAATGCAATGGAGGCAAATCTTGATATATAAAATGAAACAAATCAACACAGTTATTTGCATAATGGAGGCTAATTTAGATATTTAAAATGAAAACACCAGATTGGATAATTCAGGGATTTGATTCTAAGGCTGATTGGGAAAAAAAGCAAGGAATAAAATCTGGAAAAAAGAAAGGAAAAACTTTCAAGATTAGAGAATGCCCT
>JADHVH010000021.1 GCA_016784085.1 Candidatus Pacearchaeota archaeon | reverse complement strand
TCAACAAGCATCACCTATTATTTAAATAGAATTAAAGTTTAAAAACCTTACTTACATTCATTACTAAATTCAATAATTTTACTTCCTAAATAAGCTTTTGCTTGAGGAATTTTTTCATCTGATTTTGGCGCTGAACCATTTAATTTATACACTTGATTTCCATTACAAAAAAATAATATTGAAGGTCTTTTATTGATTTCAAAATTTTCTTGTAAATAAGAAGTTACTCCACTAGAACTACCAAGCTCATCTGCTAATTTTTGAGTATCAAATCTAAGAAATCTTCTAGAATAATCTCCATATTTTGTATTAAGATCTAAAATAATATCTTCTCCTCTTTGCATTCCTGCAATTGAATCTGTAGTTGTTGGATTTGAACTATAAATAAAAACAACAGAAAAATCTTCAGAAGTTTGTTCTTCAATATTATGTCTAGTAATTTCAGGTAATATCTCTACTTCACTACCATACACAACTCCTGCCAATCCCAAACCTAACATTAGACCTAATTTTCTCATTTTTCTTAACTTTTAGAAGTATATTCTACTATTTAAACTTACTGTCTGTAATTTTCTCTCCAAAATGTTCACTATATGATATCCTAATTAGATAAAGTATGTTGATTTCTACTAATAATAACATTCCAATATTCAAATTTTTTTAATTGTCCGTTATAATAAATCTCTTCTCTATTTATTTTACAAAGTATACATTCCATAACAAGATTTCCTTCATTTTATAAAATTAATTTATTATTACATATATAAAATTATCTATAAACCTACTCTCAGGTCAAGAAAATAACTCTCTCAACTCCTCAACATTCTCAAAATAAACTCCTTCAATTCCAAATTTCTCAGCAACTTTCAAATTTTCTCTAGAATTATCAATAAATAAACAATCTTCCTTTTTAACTTTCTTCAAAATTTCTTCAAATAATTTTCCTTCAGATTTTAAACTTTTATAATTAAAAGAAAAAAATTCTTCTTCAAAATATTGGCTAATTTTAAATTTCTCATTTGCAAAATTCCACCAATTTATAGAATGATCTGAAACAATAAATAATTTATATTTTTTTGACAATTTCTCAAGTAAAGGAAGCATACTTTCTTTCAATTTTATATATTTCTTATACGGCAAATTTACAAACTTTGAATAATCATCTTCAATTCCTACATCTTTAAGAAAACCTTTCCAATATTCTTCTTCACTAATTTTATTACAAGCATACAAGTCCCACCACTTCCCTCTAACTTCCATAACTAAAGAATAATCTATTTTATACTCTTCAGAAATACTTTTCATCATATGCTTTTCAATATCTTCACATATAACTCCACCTATATCAAATAAAATAACTTTCATGTTAATTTCTATAATCCTTAATTTAAAAATATATATAAAAATATCGGAAATCTTTGGAAAATAAAAATTATCCCTATCTAATAGAAGAATAGAGTTCTTCATATTTTCTAACTCCACGAGAAATATAATCTCTCCAAGAACTAATTAACTTTTTATCTGCAGAAGATAAATTTCTTTTATCAGAATCAAGGAAATTTTTTAAAGAGAATTTCAAATTAGGATAATCATTAGTTGGAATTATAGTACCTAAACTATATCCTTCTAATAAATAAGGTAAATTTCCAGATGAACTAGCAATAATTTTTTTTCCCATCATCATTGCTTCAAGACATGAAAGTCCAAAAGGCTCTCCATGATGGTCTTCACCTTTTGTTGGATGTAGAATTAAATCTGAATTACTCATTACATTAACCATTTCATCTTTTGAGAAATCATCAAGTTTTATTCGTTCAAGATCAATCCAATATTTTATTTTTTCAGAAATTTCAACACCACCAAATAATAATCTTCTATATCCACCATGGACAAAATCAAAATCATAACCTTCATCTAATAATTCTGAAACTGCTCTTAAACTTAAATCACTCCCTTTCCAATTAAGAAATCTTGTTGGTTGTAGAACGACTGGTCTTATATTATTGGTTTGAGCTGGAGTTGAAGGAAGTATAATATAACAAGGTAATACTTTTGAATCAAGCTTATATTTCTTCTTTAATTCATTATGCATAAAATCACTATAAACAATAATCTCTGAAAAAGGTAAATTTAAAATTTCTTCAGATTCAGGAGAACTATTAAAATTATGAATACTCAACACTTGATTTTTTCCGGTTCCTCTAAATTGCTCAAATAAAATTTTTGTTTTTTCTGGAGAAACAACATGACCATTATGGAAATGTATAATATTAGCTTTATTTATTAAATCTAGATTATCTCTTAAAAATCCATTAACATCAAGAGTCTCACCTATACTTAATCCTTTATGATATCTTTGAAATTCAAAATCTTCAGTATCAGTTCCACAAATTAAAGTTGAAGAAATATTTTTATTAAGTTCAGGTAATAGATCACTTAAATGGATCTCAATTCCTCCTATAATTGGTTTACCGCTCCAATGAATATGTACTACTTCCATCTTTCACCTAATGTTTTAATAAAATTATTCCTAAGATAATTAAAATCTTTAGAATTTACTATTATTTCATCAGCCATAAAATATAAACAATTTCCCTCATGCATATATCCATTTACACGAGAATCTAAAGAAAGAAATGAATCTCGTGAATTAGGCTCATCAAAAGTTACAGTTTTAATTCGGCCACTTAAAATAGCTTTTTCTCTTTCCTCTCTCTTTCTCCAAATTCCTACTAATATAGATTCAGAATTTTCTAATAATAATTCTGCCTCATTTGGAGTATTTATAGATTCAAATATATTTATTACACCTGGTAAAAATTTTGAATAAGATAATTTCATTAGAAATAAAGGATCTTTAATTAATTCTTCTTTAATAACATCATTATAACATTTTGGATCTCTATCACTATAACTTTTTCTAAACCACTCATATGTTAGTTCTTCTTTCATAATAACATTAAATCCAGGAATTTCCAAAAATGAACGTACTAGAGAAGATTTACCAGAACCAATATATCCAAAAAGACCTGCAACTCTTATCTTATTTGTCTCTGTCATAAGTCCAACTATCTCCTTTTATCTTTGTAAATCCTGCTTCAATTTGAGATTTCATAAAACTTCCCACATAACAAAATGTAGCTACTGCAGAATAAATTCTTCCATTAAGATTTCTATTAAAAGGTTTATGTGGTTTTAAGGATCTTGCTAATTTTTCTATTAATAACTTTAGAACAGGTAAATCTGTTAAATAATCTTCATTTTCTTCACGATATATTTGTGCATACCATCTACCATGGATTTTTTTTCTTCTCATAATATCTTTTAAACTAAAATCATATAAATGATCAATCCAAAGTTGAGGAATAAATGTAACTGTTTTTCCAAGAGCATTTAATCTAAGAGCCATTTCTCTATCTTCAGCAGACCATAAATTTTCAGCAAAGCCTCCAAGTTCAGTAAGAGTTTCTCGCTTTATAACTTGATTAAAACCTTGTAAAGCAAATGTTTCTTTTCCAGTTAAATGTGATAATTTTTCTTTTACAGATGTATAAAATTTTTTTTCATTTCCATTAATTAAAAGATCATAATCAAAACTATCAAGAAGCTGATTAAATTCTTGTCTAGGAATTTTAAGTTTATCTAGATATACTCTAAGGTCCATGATTCCTTCATATAATCCATATTTTGAACTTTCTAAAGTTCCAATTCCTCCAGCAAATGCATCACTTGTTTTTCCATAAATTCCAATTGTATTTTCAAGCTGCTCAAAATAATCTTCACAAATTCTTGTATCAGAATCTAAAAAAATTGCCCAATCGGAATTTCCTTGACTTGACAAAAGATTTCTACTTTTTCCAATTGTAACTCCTTCTTTTTCTACTTTTAATTCCAAAGGTAAATCTACTTCTTTTAGAATGTTTCTAAGTTGTGTTTCTTCTTCATCTGAAGTCTTTACTGCCAACAAATAAACAGGTGTATTTCTATCTCCAAGAGCATAGTCAATTGATTCCAAATGCTGTTTCAAAAATTTAAAATAAGGTGGATGTGTTAAAATAAATATATCATACATAAAATTTAATTTTTATATAAGCTTTATAAGTTTTATCCACTATAAGTAATTAGAATTAAATTTATATAAGGGTTATAAAATCTTCATCTATAGGTTTAAATCTTTCATTTTTTGACCATAATAGTCCCTTTTTTTCATAATCTCTTAATCTTTTTTCTACTTCATGCTCTAAAAATTCTCTTATTTTGGCTTTATCTTTATAACCCATATATGCTTCACCTTGTCTATTTGGTGTACCTATTAATTTTTGAACCAAGTCTCTAACTGATAACTCTTCATTATGTAAATTCCACATAACTCTAAACATCGTATCCCATCCTTTATTTTTGTAATCTTCAAGTAATTTTTGGTCACCTGAAATTAAGAGAGTTTTTCCGGTAATTGTATTTAATAGAATTCTGTACATTAATTCATTTGAAGATAGGTAAGCCTCACTTTTTTCTAATGTTGGTACAATCACCTTTCCTTCAGAGTAATGGAATCCTCTACCTTCAACAGCAAAGTTCATCATATCAAAAGGTACTACTAATTTTTTCTCATGAGGTACTTCATTATCAATTTCTAGTCCATGTTTTTTATGCAAATCTATTACATAAGAGATAAGATTCTCTAATTTTTGAGGAGAAATATTATCAACAATAGTTACAAGATCTAAATCTGATGTATTTCTAGCCATATCATAAGCTTGAGAACCATACAAGTAAGTAACATGCTTCTCCTCTTCAAAAAAAGAAGTATATGTTTCTTTTAATTTATCTATAAGTTTAATATTCATTTTTTATTTTCAAATAGTTTTTTATATTCTTCTTGAGCAACAATTTCTAAAATCCCTAAAAATGAATCTAGAACTTTTTCATCTGTTAAAGGGTTGCCAATCATTACTCTCAAAGTTTGCCATTCTTTTTCATTACCACAACCTAAAACATTAGCAAAATCTGGAACTTTAAATGTATGTATAAAATAATTTTCAGATTCAAATAATTTTTCACGAATATTCTTGTTTAGTAAATTAACTTTATCAATTACTTCTTTGTTACCTTCTAATAATTCTTGTTTTAGATTATCTGGAACATACATGAAAATCACACTATTTATTGTAACATTATTGAATCTATAAAATGATTTTTTAGTTCCTAATTTTTTATGTAAATATTCTGCTCGTTCTTTTCTTAATTCAATATATTTTCCAATATTTTTTAATCCCATATGTTTTATTGTGAACCATAATTTTAAACTATGAAATCCCCAACTTCCAATAAATGGTGATGTTTGTCCAAAAGAGAAACTTTCATTGGTAATTAAATCACTTACACCTGATACTGATTTTAATCCAGCTGGATCTTTGAATAATACATAACTTAGATTATATGGTGACCAAAAAACTTTATGTGGATCAAGTGTAACTGAATCAGCATATTTTAATCCTTCAATAGCTGGTTTAAGTTTTTCACTAAAAGCTAAAGATGAACCATGACATGCATCAGCATGTAACCAAATTCCTTCTTTCTTAGTAATTTTTGATAATCCTTTAAAATCATCAATCATCATTGAACGAGAATCTCCTGCATAAGCAGTTACACAAAATATTGTTTCTCCTCTTGCCTTTGCATCTTTAATTTCCTTTTTTAGAGAATCTTGATTAATAGAAAAATCAGGATTAGTTTTAACAAATATTACATTGTCAGTACCCATTCCAAGCCAACCCATTGCAGCTCTACTAGAATAATGTCCAATTCCTGTAGGCAAAATCATTTTAATTTTTGAAGGATCAAAATTTATTCCTTTTTTTATACAATTCTTAAATTTTTTTTCTCTCGCAACTAAAAGAGCTATTGTATTAGATAATACTCCTCCTGGTGCATAAACTCCACCAATCTCAAACAGGCTTTTCGGTTTTTTATGAACTTTATAACCTAAAAGTTCTCTTAACCAATTGATTATTTGAATTTCAACAAATGTTGCAGTAGGAGAAATATGTTTAGAGTTACATAAATTTTGTTGACTTAAACCTTGCATAAAATGCCCAATATTTGCTGCAATAGAATTTCCTGAATCTGGAAATCCAATAAAACCTTTCCAACTCCAATTTGTTGAACCATCTAATATCTTATTTTTATATTCATCAAGAACTTTTGGAAAAGAAATTGAATTTTGGGGTATTTTTTCATATATCTTTTCAGAGATTTCTTTTTGATCTTTAAAATTTATAAGTTCATTTTTGAACAAATCTCCTGTTTTAAAATCAACACTCATTTCAACAGCATCTTTCACAAAACCTAAGAATTCTTCTTTATTTTCATTGGTGATAAAAAACTGATTTATCTCATCTTCATGGTTTTTTCCCATTAATTATTATCCCCTATCTCCTCTTTCTAAATAAAGAATTATTAGAACCTATATTTAAGTTTTTTGAATTTTAAACTTTAAGAGTTAAAAAATTAAATTTTTATCTAATTCTTAAGATTTATAAAGTAAGAGATAAAAGATCTTAATAATAATTTTTTTTAGGGAATTATTAAAAAATGGAAATCTTGTTTACATGTTTAACTACTAATTATAATGTTATGAAAAAGCATTGGAAAGAAAATTCAGTATTAAAAAAAGATGGAAAAATTGGTACTAACAAACCCATAGGTCGAAATATATATTTAGGAGGATTATTAGTTAGGTTTGATTGGAAAAAAAAGAAAATTATTTCTACAAAAGAAATTAGTTGTCCATCAGGATTTGATTTGAAAAATAATTTAATTTATGTTTCTTCTATGCGTGAAAATAAAATATATATTCTTGATAATAATTTTAGAATACAAGGTGAAATAAATAATCCTTATTTTAATGATTTACATTCACTAAATCTTTCTAATAGAGGAATTCTCGTAACTAGTACAGGTTTAGATGCAATTCTTGAAGTTGATGATAAAGGAAAAATTTTATTTGATTGGTGGGCAACAGATAATGGTTTTATAAAAGACCAATATGGCACTCCAAGAAAAATTGATAAATCTATTAGTCATAATAATATTAATTATTTAACTTTATTTCAAACAACTCATATAAATTCAGCTATATATTCAACTGATGCTGAAGAAACTATATTTGCAAGTTTATTTCATCAAGGGAATATAATTTCAATTGATGTTAAATCAAAAAATATTGATATTTTATTAAAAGGTATGAGGAATCAACATTCAATTTATCCTTTAGCTTCTGGTGAATTTATAGTTTCAAATACAAGAAGTAATGAAATCTTTATTTTTAATATAAATGGAAAAATTATAAGAAAGATTGGAGTTGATTTTGGTTGGATTCAAGATTCAATAGAATTATCTAATGAAAATATTTTAGTAGCAGATTCAAACAATCATAAATTAGTAGAAATTGATTATAATGGGAATGAAATTAGTGTATTTAATTATCCTGATAATTGGAGAATATATCAAGTAAAAGAAACGATTAATTATTAATCAAAATTATTTATAAAATAAAAAAGTTATTTATTAAACTTTTTTAATAAATCTCTTTTTATCATCTCAATTACTTCTACATTTTCAATATCAGTTGTTTCTTTTACTGAGTCACCATAATTTTCATCATCAAATAATTTACCTGAATATGAAATTGGTTTTTCATACCTTGGAATTA
>JADHVH010000020.1 GCA_016784085.1 Candidatus Pacearchaeota archaeon | reverse complement strand
TGATGTTAAAGCAAAGGTTTACAGGGCTGCAAAAAGGCACGGACTTTATTCTTTTTCAGAAATGACTGAATATCATTTAGGATTAATTGCAGCTTCAGGAATTTTTATTAATTTAATTTTAGCAATAATTGGATATGTCATTGGATTTCCATTATTTGCAAAATTAAATATCTATTATGCCCTATTTAACATGATTCCAATTTCAGACCTGGATGGAAATAAAATCTTCTTTGGAAGCCTGGTTTTATGGAGCTTTTTAGCAGCATTAACTTTAATTGGATTAGGATATGCTCTTTTCTTAATATAAGATTTATTTTAAAATGGAATTTCTAGAAGGAATTAACCCACGAGAATATCAACAAAAGATATTTGAAACATGTTCTAAAAAAAATTGCCTAGTTGTACTTCCAACAGGTATTGGAAAAACTTTGATTGCATTAATGATGACCATCCATAGAATGAAAGAATATCCTGGAGAAAAAGTAGTAATATTGGCTCCAACAAAACCTTTAGCAGAACAACATTTAGAAACTTTCAAAAAACATCTCCCTGAATTATTTGCAGACATTCAATTATTCACTGGCAAAGTTAAAGCAGAAGAAAGAAAGAAAATTTGGAAAACATCTGATATTATTTTTTCAACACCTCAATGCATAGCAAATGATCTTAAAAATAATCTTTATAATTTTTCAGATGTTTGTTTACTTATAGAAGATGAAGCTCATAGATGTATTAGGAACTATGATTATAATTATGTTGCCCAAAAATACAAACAACAAGCAACAAATATTAGAATATTAGGTTTGACTGCATCTCCAGGAAGTGAAACCAATAAGATAAAAGAAATCTGTAGAAATCTTTCAATAGAAGAAGTTGAATTAAGAACTAAAGACAGCCCAGATGTAAAAGAATATTTACAGGAATTAGAATTTAACAAAATAATGGTAGATTTTCCTCCGGAATTTGAAGAAATTAAACATGTTATATTAAAACTTTTTAATAGATATGTTGAGGAATTAAAAAGGAGAAAAGTTCTTTGGAGTTTTCCATCTAAAACAAATTTAATAAAACTTCAAAAAACAATTGCTGCAACAATTTCAAGGGGGAATAAAAATTTTAACTATCTTCTTGGAGCAAGTGCCTGTGCCCAGGCAATAAAACTTCAACATGCTTTAGAACTTTTAGAAACTCAAACTTTATTTGGTTTTAATAAATATCTAAAAAATTTATTAGACCAGGCAAATAAGAAAAAAAGTAAGGGTGTGATTAAATTAGTTGCTCAACCTGAATTTAATTTTATTTTAAATCAATCAAATGAATTATTAGAAAAAGAAAGAGAACATCCTAAATTAAAGAAATTAATTGAGATTATTACAGAAGAATATTCTAAAAATAAAAATCTAAGGATTATTGTTTTTTCTCAATTTAGAGATACTTCAACAATTATTGCTAAAAAATTAAATTTGATTAAAGGAGTTGTTGCAAAAGTATTTGTAGGTCAAGCAAAAAAATTAGGATCAGGCATGAGTCAAAAAGATCAAAAAAGGATTATTATTGAATTTTCTTCTGGAGAGATTAATGTTCTTTCTGCAACAAGTATTGCAGAAGAAGGTTTAGATATTCCTGAAGTTAATGCTGTTATTTTTTATGAACCCATTCCTTCAGCAATAAGATCTATACAAAGAACAGGTAGAACAGCTAGACTAAAAAAAGGTAAATTATTTATGTTAATAACTAAAAAAACAAAAGATGAAGCTTATTATTATGTGTCTAAAGCTCGAGAAAAGAAAATGCATGATTCCATTGGAAAAATAAGAAAAGAATTTGCAAATGGAAACAAATTAGATATTCAAAAAAAACTATAACACCATAAAGTATTTATATCAAACACCTCTTTTTCATTAAAGTATGGCAAGAATTATTGGAAAAGGTTATTCCTATAGTGATGTTCTAATGGTGCCTAAATATAATAAAGTTCGTTCTAGAACCCAAGTTAATTTTAAAACAAAAGTTACTCGGAACTATGAAATTGATATTCCTTTTTTAGCTGCAAATATGGATACTGTTTGTGAATCTAAAATGGCCATAGAAATTGGTAAACTAGGCGGTCTAGGAATCATACATCAATTTATGACTATTGAACAAGAAGCTGAAGAAATTAGAAAAGTTAAATCAGAAGGTTTGATTGCTGCAGCAGCAATAGGAATTAAAGATGTAAAAGAAAGATCTAAAGCTCTTGTGGAAGCAGGAGTAAATATCCTCGTTATTGATCTTGCACATGGTCATTCAAAATATGCAGGTAAAACCTTAGATTATCTAAAAGAAACATATCCTCAAATAGATGTCATGGCTGGAAATGTGGCCACCAAAGATGCTGCAGAATACTTTCTAAGTAAAGGTGCAGATGCAATTAAAGTAGGGGTTGGCCCTGGAACAATGTGTACTACTAGGATTATGACAGGGGCAGGAATTCCCCAACTAACAGCAATAATGGATGTTTATGAAGCTGTTAAAAATGAAATTCCTATTTGTGCAGATGGAGGTCTAAAAAAACCAGGAGACATTGTAAAAGCTATAGGTGCAGGAGCAAGCACAATAATGAGTGGTTTCTTATTTAGTGGAACAGAAGAATCTCCTGGAGAAATAATTGAAAAAGAAAATAAAAAATACAAATTATATAGGGGCTCTGCAAGTTTCGAAGCTTCTGTTAAAAAAGCTCAACTTCATGGAGAAAACGATAAAAAAATAATCAGTGTTGAGGGTGAAAAAACTTTAATTCCCTACAAGGGGCCAATAAAACCAATTATTGATTCTTTTTTAGGGGGTTTAGCATCTGGTATGACCTACATGGGTGCAGATAAAATGATCAAACTAATTGGAAAAGCGGATTTTGTTGAAATTTCAGATGCTGGTTTTGAAGAAAGCAGGGCCAATGGAGTCAATAAAACACAATAATTCTTTTAAAGAAACAAGCTTATTTTGTACTAACTAAAATGATAATTACAATTTCAGGTAGGCAAGGAGCAGGCAAAACAACCCTTGCAAAAAGTTTAGCAAAAAGATTAGGATATGAATTTATTTCTATAGGTGATCTACAGGGAGAGCTGGCTTTAGAAAAAGGAATGACAATCACGGAATTAATGACTTTAGAGAAAACACAACCTCAAATACATAGAGAAATAGATGAAAAAACAAGAAAATTAGGAGAAACAAAAAATAATTTTGTAGTAGAAGGATGGATTGCATATCATTTTATTCCTAGTTCATATAAAATATTTCTCACAGTAGATGAAAAAATTGGGTGTGCAAGAATTTTCAATGATTATCGTCCAGATGAACCAAAAAAAGAAACTTTAGAAAAAACTCTTGAAAATCAAAGACATAGGTTAGAAGAAACTCAAAAAGGATTTCAAAAAGCCCATGGCATTGACTTTCTTGATCAGTCCCAATATGATTTTGTTTTAGATACCAGCTTTTTAAATGCAGATGAAGTTTTAAATAAACTAGAAAGAGAAGTAAGGTATGCCCAAAACAATATTTAATATTTTTTCAAAAGAAAAAAAGGTGAAAAAAGAAATTCCTATAAAAATAATAATAGATCACAGAGAGAAAAATTCATTAGTTATTTCCGAATTAGAAGAATTGAATTTTAATTTAGAATTCAAACAATTAAAAGTTGCAGATTTTTTAATAAAAGATGTCGCTATTGAAAGAAAGACTGTAGATGATTTTATTTCTTCTATAAAAAATAAAAGATTAATAAGGCAATTAGAAGAAATTCAACAATATAAAAAAAAATTATTAATTATAGAAGGTCTTGATGAACAAGATCTTTATTCTGATTCAGATTTATCTGGTATGCACCCCAACTCAATTAGGGGATTTTTATTATCTATTCTATTAAAATATAATGTGCCAATAATTTTCTCAAAAAATTATAAAGATACTGCGAAATTTATCTCACTTATTGCAAAGAAAAAAACAAATTCAGAAGCATCATTAAATGTGAACAAAAGAACTCTAAATTCAAAAGAAAGATTGCAATTTATTTTAGAGGGGTTTCCAGGAATTGGACCTAAAAATGCTAAAAAACTTTTAAAAGAATTTAAAACACTTAAAAATTTATTTAATGCTGAAGAAGAAAAGTTAAAAGATATTTTAGGTAAAAAGGCAGAGGTTCTGATAAAATTTAGAGATCAAGAATATTAATTTAAAGTAAATTTATCTAAAATTTTATATTGAAGCCCTTTCTTTGTTAATTCAGATTTAATTAATAAAAATTCTTTAATTTCAAAATCTAATTTTCTAAAATTCATATTTTGAACTTCTTTTACTAATTCTTGTTTATTTAAAACTTGATCAACTTTTGCCATAGTAATATGGGGATTAAAATTGGTGGAATCGTCTTTTTTAAATTCTCCAAGAATCTTGCTTATTTCTTCCCCTAATTTATTTATTCTATCTGCTAAAAGTTCAACCCAAACAACCTTAATATTATCTTGATTATCAAAAAATCCGGTCCGACCTATTTTTCCTTCAAATTTAGAAAATTTTATTTCCTTGAGTTTTCTTTTTACTTCTTTAATTTTATCTTCAGAAAGATTTCCTAAAAATTTTAAAGTTAACTGTAAATCATCTTTTTTAACAAGTTTACCCTTGAAAAGTCCTTTAGAGCCTAAAATTCCAAATTTATGGAAGATTCTAGACTTAACATGACTTGGCAAATCTATAGAAATAAAACATCTCATTTTAAATTAATTCGCTTAGAATTTTAGCTCCAAGTTTAATTGTTTGATTATTAACATCTTTTTCAGGATTGACCTCTACTATATCTACAGCTCTTAGATTTTTAATCCTATTTATTCTAGACACAAGATATAAAATTTGTCTAGACGTTAATCCTCCTGCTTCACAATAGCCAGTACCAGGTGCAAAAGCAGGATCTACTACATCTATATCTATTGAAACATAAAGTTCTTTTCCATTTGCAAATTCCATAATTCCATCGCAAACATCTTCTAAATTTTCAGTTAATTGGCTCATCCTTATAGTTTTTATTTTATTTTTATTTAAAAAAGATATTTCTTCTTTCCAAACATTTCTAATTCCAACTAAAAGAATATTCTCTTTTGGAAATCCTTGTTCTATCAAAGCCCTTAACCATTCCTCATGGGTAGGTTCCTTCATAGGCTCCATACAATCAGCATGGGCATCAAAAACAATTAAACAAGGTTCTTTGCTTTGATTTTTGCAATGATCTAAAAAAGCCCTCGTTGTCCCATAACTAATAGAATGATCTCCTCCTAAAAAAATTGTCTTTAATTTTGTTTCAAAAATTTCTAAAGAATTTTTATAAATTAAATTGTTTGCCTCATCAATTTTAGAATTATCCACATGTATTTCCTCTAAATCTAATAAATCCACATTTAATGGAATACCTTTTTCATTTGAATGTATTTCCCTTAATTCTTTTAAAATAGCATTTCCTGCACTCTCACAACCTTTTGTATGGCCTAATCCATTAATACTAGGTATTTTTACGATAAACATAAAATTTGTTAAGAAGCTACATTTTTAAGGATTCTTATTTTCTAGGCAATGTTCCAGGTCTTTGGGGTCTTGACTGCAAATTAGATTGAGGTTTTTGAGAAGTGTTTTGAGAAGATGGCCTAGGAGGTGTAGGTACCTGTCTTTGAGGGGGCAGTGCATTATTTGGAGATCTTATTGCTTGAGGTCTTGTAGGAACAGGTGTTCTATTTTGGGGTCTTATTGCTTGAGGTCGTGGAGACACAGGTCTTTGAAAACCCATATTGCCTTGAACCCTAGTTGGCCTAATATTTGTTGGTCTTGGACCTTTAGGTTGTGTTGAGATTAGGGGTGCTGGCCCAAAATTATTTGGAATATTCTTTTTCTTTTTTTTCTTAACAAGAACGATAACTATTGCTAAAATTAAAATTCCTATTATTCCTAAGGCAAAATATAAATAAACTTTTTTACTTTCCCCATCAAGTGGCGCAGGAGTATTAATCTCTTCAGAGGTTTCATTTCCATTAGAAACAATTTCATTTTCATTTGAATTACTATATTGACAACTAGACCATGCCCCATTTATACAATATTTAATTCCAGACAAAATCCCATCAGTACAGACATCTGTTTCTCCTGTTAAACAAGATTCAAATTCTTGTAAAATTCCCAAATCTATATTCACCTTTTCCCCCTCAAGACTTATGAGTGTTACATTAAGATCTGTAATTCCATCTCCATCTAAATCAACTTCTTGACTAATTCCTTGTTCCAAAGTCACATTTTGAGGATCTGAAGAAATTGTTACTACAACACTTGAATTAGAAATTTCTATAACTTCCATCTGATGGTTTATAGATCCATCTAAGGTAAAGGTTTTAACTTCCCTTAAGACAGTTTGAACTCTTTTATTTGTTAAATTCCTAAAATCAATCTCTGGCCCATTTGTAGAATCCAAATCAGGCATGATATTAATATCAAATTTCTTAACATTGCAAGCCCCAATTTCATTTGAAGGATTATAAACTTTTAAATATAATCTGAATTTATCCTGTTCCCCTGCCCTTGGAAGATTAAATGAAAAATTAAATGCCTCAGTGGTTGATACAGGACTTGGTTGAGAAATTGAAAAAATTTCTTCTTTTGTATTTAAATTATATAAACTAATTTCTTGATTTAAATTTAGAACATTGCTAGTTAAAGAATTAATGATGTCAAATCTTAAATCTAAAACACCTTCTGAAGAATAAGTTAACGTTTCTATGTTTGTTTCATTTACATTTAAAACTAAAGGTCCAACTTCTGCATTTGCAATACATGAAACAGGGGTAATAACATCAACAGAATAAATTTCTGAAGAAGTGTTTATTCCTGCATTACAAACAGTGGTATTTATTTCACATTTAAGTTGCTTATTTAATCCTGCAGAACCAACATCACAACTAAATGTTTTATAAATTCCATCGACTCCAATATTTGTAGCAACAATAGTGCACCCAGTTGTATCTCCATTTAAACTTGCTTGAACACAATTCACTGGGATTTTTGTTGCTAAATCTGGTGTTGAAAGAGAATAATCTCCTTCTAAATTAAAACCACATGAAACAGGTAATTCAGAATTTTCATAAGCATTTTCAGAATAAAGAGCATTAATAAAATTTAATGAATAATCTGTACAAAACTCATCTGCCTGCCCATTACAATTTTCATCAATATTATTTCCGCAGATTTCTGTAGCTCCAGGATTTATTCCTGGTTCACCATTATCATTACAATCAACAAACCCACAAGTTCCCCCTTCAATAGAATAGCTATCCCCATCTGAATCTGTGCATCCTTCTGCAGGAGGACTAATTTCTTGACAAACACTTGGTTCTCCAGAACAAGTATATCCAGCTTCTATTTGGCAACTTGAAGAACACCCATCTCCAGAAAGAAAATTTCCATCATCACATATTTCAGGAGCCACAATAACTCCATCCCTACAAATATTTCCAATAGGAATAGGAGTTCCAGAATCCCAGGAACAACCGAATTGATTTAAGCAAGTTAGATCGGTTGTAAATGTCAAACAAGCTGTTGCAGTTCCATCACAAACCTCTGCGCCAAAAATCCAAATGCAACCAGATTGAATTTCACAAAATTCTAATTCTTCTTCATGGCTATTAAAAGGAAGATTATGACAAGATGTTGCAGTTCCAGAACAACTTCCCTCTGAGGGTCCATCAATGGGAATTAATTCTCCCCCTCCTGCTGCATTTCCAGTAATTTGAGAGTTACCAGTAATTTTATTCCAAAAATCTGAAAACCAACCAGCAGAAGCTAAAGGCATAGAAACAATTAATATTATACTTATAAAAACAAATAATATTTTTACCTCTTTTCTCATTTTAAAACTAAGAAAAATTATTTTATAAACATTTATCTTCTAGGCATCATAACTCTAGAATTAATATTTTGCATTCCTGGAGAAAAGGGGGCTTTAGGTTTTGGAGGTAACCCCGGCCCATTTTTATTTGGATTTGTATCACCTACAGAATGTATTTTATCTCTCATAATAAGAGTGATAATAAATATGAACAATAATAATAAAATTATTCCAATAATAATATACCAATAAAATTCTAATGAAAAAAGATCTTCAAACTTAAAATCAATACCTTCGTTCTTTTTTTTATAAGATGGTATTGTTGGTGCTTCTGTTTCAGGAACATCACATTCTGTCCAAATACCTGAAAGACAAAGTTGAATTCCTTTTCCAGATTTACAAGCCCTTATATCTCCTGTTGAACAAGATTCAAATAATCCTAGAATAGTTAATTCTACTTCCACTAAACTTGCTTGTTTATCTTTAATAAACAAAAGAAGATCATTTGAACCGTCGCCATCTAAATCAATTTCTGTATGCCCCCCAATATCTAAAGAAATATTTTGAGGTTCTGAACTGAATGTAAGAGTTGCATTACCTATAAGATTTGAAATTTCTATAGAATGCCCTTCAACCCCATCTAAAGTAAATGTTTTACTTTCACCCAACGCTATTAAAAAAGTTTTACTTCGATAATTTCTAAAATCAAAATCAAAAGCATCAGGATTTGCAATTAAAGAAGGAAGAATGTTTAGATCATATTTGTGTAAAACACACATCCCAGATTCATCTAAAGGATTAGAAACTTTGAAATATAATCTAAATTTATCTGTTTCTGTAGCATAAGGTAATAATATTGAAGCACCAAAAGATTGGACAGTTGAAACTACTCCTTCCTGATTAATATTTGAAAATAATTCTTGAGTATTTAAATTATATAAAATAGCTTCATAAAATAAATTAAGATCTTGCCCAACAACAACATTAGTTATATCAAAATTTAAATCTAGAACCTCTCCAGAAGTATACACCTTATTTGCAAAATCTTCATTTACTTCAACCAACATTGGACCAGTTAATGCACCTCCAGGACAAATTAAGGGGGTGGTAACATCTAAAAAAGAAATATTTGAAGAGGCATTTAATCCAGGATTACAAATTTCTTCATTAACTGCACAAAAAATTGGTTTATTTAATCCTTCAGAACCCACATCACAAGTAAAGGATTTATAAATAGTATCATTTCCT
>JADHVH010000019.1 GCA_016784085.1 Candidatus Pacearchaeota archaeon | reverse complement strand
GCATCATTTTCATCAGAACCACTAATAACCAAAGTATAATCCCCATATTGATTATTATACATTGAAGGTGTAATTAAATGGGCCCCACTATAAACAAGGCCATTATATTCAAAATCACTTACTAAAGATTCTACTAAATCCATAGAAGAATCATATAATTTAACATTAAGAACCATAGGGGGACTAGCAGTATAGGCATCAAAAGCAAAACCAATACTTTGGCCATTCATAATTGAAATATCTGTAGTAGTATCATCCCATTGAGCATAAAAGCTAACAGCACTTACAGAACTAACTAAGAATACACTTACTAACATTAACATTAATAATTTTTGAATTTTCATTTTTTATTTTTACTTCCTTTATTTCTTTTACTATCTCCAAAATGTTTTACAAATTTAGTACTAACATAAGTTCCCATTTCACTATCTTTTCCAAAACTAATATCTACACTTGAATTTTTATCAAATCCATGTCTAAAACCACCATAAAGATTTGTAGATTGTTGAGATTTTGAATAATTAACTCTGTTAGGAATTATTACTTGATTATTTTTCATAATATCTTCAACAATTGCTTTATCATATAACCAATTATTTACTCCTGCACCTAAAAATACAGGGCCTAAATGAGCTTCTCCACTAACACCCATATATTTGAAATCACTATCTTTATTAGATAAATGAGCACTTGTTCCTAAAGCTGTAGGAGAAGTTATTGTATCTAAATTTGTTCTTGAATTAAGTCCAGCTCCACCTTCAACATTTAATCCAATAGGCCCATATTGAACTCCTGCTCTTAAACCAGCTATATTTGTACCATAAACAGGCCCAAGACTTGCAGAAACATCTTGTTTTTTAAAACTAGGTAAATTAATACTTGGCATTCTAGGTTTCCAATTTAATCTTGCCTTTTGTTTCTTTTTAATTTTTTTAGTTTTAGAATTATCAGTTACAGTTGCTTCAAAATCATTATCTCTAATTGCTTTAAGTTGGGCAAGTGAATTTGCTAAATGTTCTTTTTCTTCTGAAATAGAAGCAATTAAACTTGAATCTAAAAGACCATCAGATTGCCTATTAATTCTTTCTAATCTTGAAGGATTTACAAATTTTTTATTTAAAACATCTGAATATAAATCAATAACTTGATCAATTTGAGGTTGATAAAATTCACCTAACCAGGATCCAAATAATTCAGGTGTTAATGAAGCTTTTGTACTATCATATTGGTTTTGGAAAAATTCAACAACTTGTTTAGAATCTTCATCTCCACTATATTTGAATTCATGTTCTTTATCTCCAATTCCTTTTGCTTTTTTAATCTTTTTTCCCTTTTTAATTAAATCTTTAACTTCTACTAATGCAGAATCTATTCTAGCAATTCTTTCTTCAGCATCATTTCTTTGTTCATTTACTTTAGTTTGTAAACTTGTAGAAAGTGATCCAGCTCTTTTAGCTTGTTTATTAAAATTCTTTAAACCTATGGTAGCTTGTTCTAAATAATCAGTATATTGAGATTCAAGGCCCTGTAAATAATCAACAGTATTATCTACTTGATCTGCTACAGCTGTTCCTGCAGGCATATTTGTTGAAAGAAGAATTTCTGCTAAGTTCCCTTCTAAAGAATCAAGACCAGACATAACTCCTGAAAAATTTTCATCTGTGAAAGTTTCTGATTCCCCTAAACTTGCTTCAAGTCCTTTCAAATTTTTATTCATTTTTGCAGAAACTCTTGCATCACTATTAAAATATTTTTGAGTTATATTTGAAAAATATTCTGAAATTCCTTGGACCATTGTTTTAGGTTTATTCATATGAAGAGTATCTACCCTAGAAGTATCTGGATCAATATTTACCTGAGGAAATGTTGATTTTGGATTAACTTTTTTATGTATTAAAGTATCTGCATCTAAAACAACAGTTGGTAACTTAGTGGTATCTGGATCTAAATATATTGTGGGTAATTTTAAAGTATCTCCTGGTAAAACAACATTTGGTAATTGAGTAGTATCTGCATCTAAAACAACAGTTGGAAGTTTAGTAGTATCTGCATCAAGAGTAACTAGAGGTAATTTCAAAGTATCTGCAGGTAAAACAACATTTGGTAATTTAGTAGTATCTGCATCTAAAACAACAGTTGGTAATTTTAAAGTATCTCCTGGTAACACTACTGAGGGTAATTTAGTAGTATCTGCATCTAAAACAACAGTTGGTAATCTTAAAGTATCTGCAGGCATTACAACAGGTCCACGTCTAACTGGCGGAGTTGGAGGTGAATTCCTTAATTTATCAACATCTATTCTTTCTAAAGTTTGAATTTTTTCAGGTTCATTACTTTTAGAATCATATTGATTATGTAATTGAGTAGTACTATCTGTTTGAGAGGTATCTTGGTTTGAAGGAAACCAAGGATTATTTGGTTCTGGACCTACTCCTGAACTATCTGTTTTAAGAACTTCTTCAATTTTACCAGTGTTAGTATTCATTTCAAGAAAAATAGAATCGATTTGGTGATTTGTTATTACAGAAGTATCTAAAAAAGCAGAATTAATGTCTTCTTTTAAAGATGTAGAATTTGTATTTGAAGTATCTGCAGGCTCTTGAGCAGATAAAGAACTAGCAATAATAGGGACGGTTAATATTGTTCCTAAAGTTATTTTATTTTTGTTCTTCATTTTGAATGTAATTTATGAGGTTATTATATTTATAAAGTTTTCTGTAGTTATCATTATATAGTTACACTAATTATATTTCACTACAAAGTTATATTTAAGGATACCTTTTTTGATTTTTAAAGCAATATACTCTGGAATAGTTATTTTATAGTATATAAATCAGATATAAAAATTTTATTTAAGCTTCTATAGGTGTTTCAGGAATAAATGAATTTAAAAGATTTCTTTGTTTTTCTGAAAAATCTCTTCCTTTAAAATCTAATAATGAAGCTAAAGTAGATTGTTTTGATTTACCTTCAAAAATCTCTCTTCCAGAATTTTCACTAAAATAATGTTTAGAAATATTTTCTATTTGATCTTCTGGAATTACTAAATAAAGTCCATTATATTCAAATCTAGTAAAAATTCTTTCTTTAGTCCCATTTTTAACATGAATTATATGTTGTTGAACTTTACCATTAATAGAAACTCCTGCATAATTCACTGTAACATGTGTATTTGGATATTGGCCATTTTTCATAAGTTACGATAAAAATAACGTTTTATAAAGATTTAGTAAAATAAAAAATGCGCGGACCGGGGGTCGAACCCGGGTCACAACGTTGGCAACGTCATATTCTGCCACTAAACTATCCACGCATATTTAAAACTAGATTTAAGTGTTTTTAAAATTTTAGAAATTTGAACTATAGATTAAATTTGAAAAAAAATTAGGAAAATTAATTGTTGAAATAAAAATAAAAGGAGATGTAATAGCCATTAATATCATTAAAAAATCACTTTTTTCAACTCTTTTTTTCATTTTAAAATATGGTCCATGGAGGAATCGGACCTCCGCTTCTTCGGTGTAAACGAAGTGTTCTACCATTAGACTAATGGACCTTACAAAAATATAGTCATTTTATATTTAAAAAAGGTTTCTATTAAGATTATTTACAAATTATTCTTGAATAAAATAATATTCTTTTTAAATTAATTTTATATTCAAAAATTATTGTTATTTACAAGTAACATTTAAATAGGATATTTAAATAATTTAAATATGGTTAAACAAAAAAAATCTACTGGAGATTTAGCCACTATTCCAGGAATGGAGCTTGAAAATAAGTATTCTACAAAAAATAAGGCAATGTCTGAAAATGCTCAAGATATTAAAAAAAATGTTGAAAAAACTAAAAAGGAATTGGAACAGATTAAAACATTTATTTTAAAAAAATATCCTTTTACTAAGGCAATTGGAGTTTTACCCCCTCAATCAATTAAATTTTTCATAGAAGAAGAAGAAGTTCCAAAAGAAACAGAAAAATTTGTTCAATTATATATGATTATTCCTGAAGAAAAATTTAAAGAAATTCCAAAAATAAAAAAAGAAATTGTTAAAGAAATTGAAAAATTAAAACAAAAGATATGGGTTCAAATTAAGACTCCTGTAGATGTTTGGGAAATTTGCACAGATAGTAAGTTTGAATTATTTAGTGCTATTTCAATGTCTTTTCCAATCTATGACACTAATTTTTTAAGCTATCTTAGAGTTGCAGAAATTCATAAATCACTTGTTCTTCAAAAATTTGAAAAATATGTTGTTAGCTATGTTATTGGAGGAAGCTTTGTAAGAGGAGAAACAAAAAAAACATCTGATTTAGATGTGTTTATAATTATTAATGATACAGATGTAAAAAGAATGCCAAGATTAGAATTAAGAGAAAGATTAAGAGGAATTATCTATCAATATATTGGAGAAGCATCTGCATTGGCAGGGGTAAAACAGAATATATTAAGCCCCCAAATTTATCTTTTAACAGATTTCTGGGAAAGTGTTAAAGATGCTCACCCAGTTATTTTTACTTTTATTAGGGATGGAGTTCCTATATATGATAGAGGGGTATTCATGCCTTGGAAAGCTCTTTTAAGAATGGGGAGATTAAAACCATCTTCAGAAGCTATTGATATGTATATGTCTCTGGGAGATCAAACACTTAAAAGATCTAAAAAAATGATGTTAGACATTGTTATTCAGGATATCTTTAATGGAGTAAATACTCCTAGTCAGGCTCTATTAATGTTATATGGTCTACCTCCTCCAAATGTTAAAGAAACTGTAAAACAAATGAAAAAAATATTTGTAGATAAAGAAAAAATACTTGAACAAAAATATGTGGATATGTTAAAAGAAATCACAATCAAATATTACAAAGGTTATGAACATGGAAAAATAAAAGAAGTTTCTGGAAAAGAATTAGACCATCTTCTAAAAAATACAGAAGCCTATCTAAAAAGATTAAAAGAATTAAGAAAACAAATTGAAAAAAGAACTCAAGAAAAAACAATAGAAGAAATATACAAAGATGTATTTGAATTATTAAAAATAGTAACTAAAAAAACTTCTCAAGCTCAAATCACAAAAGATTTTGAAGAAAATTTTGTTAAAAAAGGTAAATTCTCTCCACAAAATTTAAGAATATTAGATAAAATAATTCAGGCTAGAAGTGAATTTAAAAAAGGCAAGGTTAAGCCCCATAAAATTGATGAAGCTAGAAAAAATGCTTCTCTATTAATAAACGATTTAATAGAATTTTCCCAAAGAAAAGATTTAGTTTCTATGGAAAAAGGAAGGATGAAATTAAAATATAAAAAATCCGGAAAATCTAAAGTTGCAGAATTACTAATAAATAAAGGAGGATCATTCTTATTTACAGAAAATAATATTTTTAAAATAACAAATAAAATACAGGCTTCAAGCATGGATGAAGTTTCAAGATCTGTGGAAAATAACAAACAAGATAAATCCCTTGAAATAGATCCAAAATTATTTGAATTATTAAAAAAAGAATTAGGTCCTTTCCAACTTGTTCTTTAAAGATTCTTTTAGATTATCTAAATCCTTTTAAAATAATTAAGATATTATTGTTTATGAAAAACTTAGAAAAAGAATTTTCATTAACTCCTGCAATTGATATTTCTTTAAGAAATTTTGAGGATTTTGTTCCCAGATTTAATCAAATAGGAATAAAATTAGATTCAGAATTATCTTATTTTAATATAGAAGGTTTTCCCCCTCTACCAGTATTAGATTTTGAGCTTAAATCAGGATCAAAAAGAAAAATTTATGGATATCAATTATTTGGTTCAAATCCTAATGGAAATATTTCTATTAACCTTCAACAACATTATAGAGGAACAATATCTTTAACTTCAAAATATCATTATGGGGAAGATTTAAACACAGGAGATGCAAATAATCTATTAGAAAATATCAAATCAGTAATTAAACTACTTTATTCTCCAAAAAAAACTAATGACCTCCATCCTGCCTGGAACCATAGATGACGCAACCTTTAAAAAGCATTTTTCTAATTAATATTTATGACAAAAGGAAAAGTTATTCAATTTAGAAGGGGTAGAAAAACTGTTCATGAAAGACATTTCTTAATAGAAATTGAAGATATTTCTACTAGAAAAGATGCTGAAAAATTTGTAGATAAAGAAGTAATTTGGAAGTCTTCAGCAGGAAAAATAATCAAAGGTAAAGTTTCATCTGCTCATGGAAATAAGGGTGTTATTAGAGCTATTTTTGAAAAAGGTTTACCTGGACAAGCAGTAACTACAGAGGTTGAAATAAAATAAAATGGCTGGATTAAGAAAGGCAAATGCATATTCTAAGAAAAGAGTTGTTCCATTTACAAGAGTTAGTAAAAAAAGACAAAAATCTTTTATTAAAACAGTTCCTCCTCAAAAAATAGTTAAGTTCTCAATGGGAAATCCTCAAGCATATAATGCAGGCAAACTTCCCCATGAATTAATAATGATTTCTACTGAAAAAGTTCAAATTAGACATAATGCTTTTGAAGCCTGCAGACAGTTCATTAATAAAAAACTAGATAAAGAACTTTCAGGACAATATGTTTTTAATGTTGTTCCATATCCCCACCATATTCAAAGAGAAAATAAAATGCTTACTGGGGCTGGAGCAGATAGAATGCAAACAGGAATGCAATTATCCTATGGTAAATCTATGGGAAAAGCAGCCTTATTAAAAAGAGGCTCTAAGATTTTCTTCATTGCTGTTCCAAGGACAAAAGATGTTATGTTTGCAAGAAAAGTTCTAAGACAAATAAAATCCAAACTTGCATGTAAAACAAGTGTTCTTTATGAAAAGAAAGAATAACTAATAATTCTATAACTATTCAGTAGTAACATAATAGAAAGATTTATAAACTACTCCTTCTTGATTATGTCACAATAAAATGACACCAAATCAAACAGAACCAACAGAAGATCAAAAAGCAAGACAACTTGCCTTAAGTACAATCCAATATCCTATGATTGCTGGATTAGCAAGTACTAAACTTGTTGGACAAAAATATACTGATTCAAATGTTCAAGAATTAGTTCAAAAACATGTTTATACTCCTAGTTTTAGTAAGGATGGGGATCCTGCTGGATTAATTTATGGGTGGTTAGAACAAGGTTTTGATGCTGAAGGTCAACCTGCTATTAATAGAGAATATTTAATGAATAAATCTTTAAAAATAATTAATGAGGCTTTCGGAGAAATTACTACTGAAGATTATCTTACTTTATTGGGGGTAAATCCTGAAGAAGTTGTCTTAAGAGAAGATATTGTTGGAAAATATATTAAAGAATTATCTGAATCTAATCCAGAACTTGCTAAAGAATTAAAATTAGCATATCAAGATAATCTTGTAGATTCTAGTGTTATGAAAGCAATAGGAACCAATAGACAAGTTCAAAATTTAGGAATTCTTGAAAAATTAGTACAACCTACTGACCAAAATGGCCTTGCCGGGAGAGCTCAAGCTTAAAATGAAAATTTTATCAAATATTTTTGGAAAAAAAGAAAAAACTAGAAAAAGAATCAATTTAAATGAAGCAAGAGATTTTTTTAGTGGATTAGGAATAGATATGGATACTATTGGATTTCATTCTATGGCCAATACTAAAAAAACTCATCCTTTAGAGGCATATCATGCTCATTTTGAAAATCTTAACGCAAATCTTAAAATAAATAGTGAAGATAAAGCTTATATTCTTATTTCAGGAATATATAATGCCCAGGCAGTAGCTAGTTACCAAGATAAATCTTTTGATTGGCATCCAGGTACCCCTGCCACATATGTTTTTCAAATTAAAGATGGAGAATTAACTCAAAAATTAATTTAACAATAAAATGACATTTAGAGGAATACCAAGAAAAACAAGTACAGAAAAAGCAAACGAAATTCTAAAAGAAGCTATGATCTTCAAAAGTGGAAAAAAAGAAGAAGGATATGGTTCTCCAGAATTTCAAGTTGATGCTCAAAAATTCCAAGTTCTTTTAGAAGCTAATCCAGATCAAGTATATTTAAATCATTTAGTTAAAAAAAGAAATGGAACAGTTTATGATCATGTTCTGATATATGAAGGACATACTTTTAGTACAGGTACTTTTAGTAAACTATATTTACCAAAAAGACCAGGAGCTGCTCATGAAAGTTTGCCTAGGCCTTGGTTAGATGATAGAAGTGAAGGAAACCATTTAGAAAGAGGTATTTCACAATAAAATGACAAAAAAAATAGTTAATATTTATCATGAAACTAAGGTTGGAACAAAAAATTCAAGTTTTGAAGGTGAATCAAGATCAGAATATAGGGCAATGGTTGGTCCTACTAACCATGGTTTAAACAAAACTTTGAAAGATTTAGCTTCAACATTAAATCATTTTTCAGAAGAAGGAGAAGATGTTGCTATAATTAATGCAATTCATCAAGATGTTGGAGATATTGAATTTAAATATACTAATAAATATTTTAATAGGCCACTTAATGATCAAGAAATGAAAGATTTAACTAAACTTTTGGGATTTGATTCACAATAAAATGGCAAAAACAAAACCACAAGAAACAATTCAATTGTATGATCCTAAAAACCATTATAGATCTGTAGAGGGAAAAATACAAGATTATATTGTAAATACTACTAAAAAAACAGCTAAAAATATAGCAGATTTTACCAAACCAACTAGACAAGCTATTGTAAGAGGAACAAAACATACTAATGATTTTATTGGTGAATTTATACCTTATTTTTCTCAGATTGGAACTTCTACTTTAAGAATTCCAACAATTTTTAGAAAAAATTATAATCATCAACTAAGACTACAACTTCAAGATATAAAAAAATTAACAAAAGCTCAAAAAGCAGGAGCTGTTTCTGGTTATATTTTTGGAGGGATAATTGCACCTCTTTCACTAATTTACACTTTAAATAGAGCTATAGAGGGGGATATTAATCCAATAATGGCTCTTGGAGCTTCTAATCTTGGTTCTGGATTTTATGAGGCAGGAAGAATAAAAGAATCTAGAAAAGAAAATAAAGGTTTAAAAAATAAAATAACTATTGAACCTAGGAAGGATGAATAAAAATGAAAATATTAAATAATTATATTAAAAAAAGAAATGAAAAAAGAAAGATAAAAAACAGAAGAAAAATGTCTTCTGTAGAAGAATCTCAATCTTTTTTTGAAGGACTTGGTATTGATATAGAAAATATAGGATTTCCAAATATTAATACTAGAAATAATAGTCCATTAAATGCTTATGATGTTTGGTTTAGGGATGTTCAAGCAAATCTTGAAAGAAATG
>JADHVH010000018.1 GCA_016784085.1 Candidatus Pacearchaeota archaeon | reverse complement strand
TATCATTTTTTACTTATTGTTAAAACATAGGTATTCTCTTTTTCAAGATGGAGATATGTTGTTGCATTTACATTATTAAAAAAAGAATAGGAATATCCTACCCCCTCTCTGAGCTTTACAGTGACAACATTATTATTAATTGAAACAATAGATCTTTCGCTAATACTATCTTCTTTTTTATCAAAAGCTTTTGTTAAATCTAATAAAATAATCATACCTGGTTTTGCAGAATCAATTATCATTGCAATTTGTTTTGCATTTCTTTCTTCTAAGATAGCTGTGTTTTGAATTTTAGAAAATAAAAATAACATTAAAATTACAATAAATACCACATTAAGAATTATAAATACTAAATTTGCACTAAGAATATTCCCCTTTTTATCCATATAGAAAAAACATAAAAATACTTAATAAATTTATCTAGGCAGAAGTAAGATCAAATCTAGCACAATTAGTACTAGAACTTAATTGGTCAAAAGGAACAATTAAGGGGTGAATATAATCTCCAGCCTCTTCTTTGCCAAGTTCAGGATTAAAACCCATTATAATAGCATATTTATTTTCAGTACTAAAAACAGATGTGAATAAAGGTTTACTTTCTTCCTTAATTAAAGATTGGGCCTCCTCCACAGTATAGAACCCATATAAATATTTGAGATAGGTTTCAGTTCCTTCTTTAGGTTTATTTGCAAGATATTTAAAAAAATCTACATAACTTAAATCTTCAAAATTTTCCTGAACTTTTGAATCAAATTTAACAACATTACAAATAGCACAACTATAACCACCATTATTTACAGGATAGTTTATTTCACCTTGACCAAACATCCACCAACAATCAGCCATTTCATCTGCAATAACTTGAAAAATTTCTTCCTCATTAGAACTATTTACTTTAATCTCTGATTGAGCTACAAAATTAGAACATTCACCCCCATCTGAAATACATGCATAGTTAGTTTTACAATTTAAATTAGAACCTACTAAAGATTTTGATTGAAGAACAACAGAATTATGACAAATTTCTTTATCAGAAATGTCACCTAAATTCAATCTAAATAAAAAAATCAAAACAATTGAAAATCCAGCTCTTAAAATTATCAAACTTATGATTTGAGTTGTTGTTAATTCTCCTTTATTATTCATTTAAACTACACCTAACCTTTTTAACAAAAGATATATTCCTGCAAGAGCTATTGCAAAAAATAACACCCAAGTTAAATATTTTATAAAAATATCTAAATTCATTTTATTTCTTTTGTATCCCTATTTAATTCAAAGATTATTGGAGGTGATTTTATTTGTTTAGATCCATTTTCAAGAATAAATCCATATTTATTTTCAACACAAAAGCCATTTTTAGCACAATTATCTGGATTATTTTTTTCACAAATGCAAATACATGATTCCCAACCCATATTTTCACAAGAAAAAGGACTTGTTTCTACTAAGGATCTTTTAAGAAAACCTTCTACAAAAACATTCCCTGGAAACCAAGTCCAAATATAAGCAGTGTGGGGCCAAATATGGACATACCATCCTGATGGATTAAAGATTTCAATATTTTCTATTTCTTCTAATTGGATCTGCTCTACAAAATAATCTAAAGAATCCTGAGCAAATTCTAAATCCTTATCTCCCCCTGAGTTCAAATAAAGAGAATATAATAAATATACTAAAAAAACTATCCCAATTAGAGCAATTATAATTTTCAAAGTTTCTTCTGCTAAAAGCATTCCTTTTTTATTTTTAAAATTCATTTTCATTTTAATAAAGACAGAACTAAATCTATCGGAGTTTCATTCCCATATGTTGAAAAAAGACCTGAAACATAATCTTTAAAGAAAACATAAAATGAAACAACTACAGCCACAACTAAAAAAATTCCTAAAATCATCTTAATTAATTGATTAATTCCTAATTCCATTTAAGCTCCTAACAACCCCTTAATTTTATCTATTAATGAAATACCTGAATTTTTTAAAACTAAAAATCCAATAAGAACAATGGCAAGAACAGCTAAAGAAATCAATAACCATGGAAGATACTCTGTAATAACCCCTTTTTTTCTCATTGTAAGAAAAAAGATTTCACATTAATAAATTTAACTAAGTGCATTTCCAAGAACAACTGTTGTTAATACAAATAATGCAAGAGTAGCACCTGCAGCTATAATAAAATAAAGCCCTACTCCTTTTTTAAGATTAGAGGCAGTCCTATGTGTTTTCTGAAGTTGATCTTCCCCAGAATTAATAGTTACTAGAGTTGAAGTTAAAATAAAAATTATCTGGATTAAATAAAGCCCTATTGAAAGTTGTAAATAATATGGAGGAATCATTGCAGAAATATCAAAAATATCAACTACAGCAGCCATCCCCCCCAGAGCAGCCTGGGTTCCAGGATCACCCATTTTTAATTTACTTAAAATAGAAGTAATCATTGCAGACAATCCAATAACAATTCCAGATAACAATGGTGCTAAGAAAGTCATATTACTCTTCATATCAGAAATAATTTCTGCAAGCATATCATTCAATCTTATTGTTATTTTCTTAATATTTTTTACATATTCTGAAATATTCATTAAACTAACAGCCGCTATTTTCAAACCTTTTTTAGAAGATTCTATTAAAATTCTCATACTTGTTGAAATTAAATCAGAGGGATAATAACTAATAGCTCCTCTTTGAGGGTCAAAAATCGCTTTTTGAATCCCCATACCCATTTGCCTAATATTATAGTTAACTCTCCTGAAAAAATCCTCTGTCATTAATCCCTTAGATGATTCTGCAACTTTTCCAAAGGCCAATTCAGGTGGAACCCCATTCCCTAATCTATTTCCTAATTGGAATAAAGAATTATTAAATTCACTTTCTAACTGTTTTGTTTTGTCTCTTTCCTTAATCAAATCTTTTGTCTTTTCTTTAAAGGCCATTGAAAAAAACAAGGCTACCCCTAAAGGAATAAGCATGCTTAAAATTAAGGCACCTGCACCAAAAGGCCCCATAACAGAACCATCTTCAAGAGTGATAAATCCAAAAAAAGGTTCATCTCCAAAATAACTAAGACCCAATTCTGCAAAAGTATAATCTGTTTGTAAACCTAAAAGAGAAGGAAGAGGAGTAAATTGGAAAATTAAAGGTAAAAGACCTAAAATAATAAGTGGTAAAACTATTAAAAAATATTTTGAATAAACTGAATTGTCCCTATATTTTGCATAAAGGGGATTTCTTTCTAATAAACTTGATTCACCATAACCCCCCGGCCTTAATAATAAGACTTGATCTGTTAAATAAAATACTAAAAAAGGGATAATTAAATTAAAAAGAATAAAAATATGATACCACTGAATTATTCCTCCTAACATTGCAGAAGCTAGAGGTAAAAGAGCTAAACCTAAAGTAGGTAAAACAACTCCCAACATATATACATTAGTAATAGGTGCCCTAACATTATGAGTAAACTTAAGCATTTTATCATAAACGCCATCAAGAACAACCTGTAAGGATTTTTCCAAAGTAGTAATTCTTCTACCTGTATCTGGTTCAAACAAACTATTTTCAATTAAATGAAATGCTTCTATAAATTCTATAGAATAATCTCTCCAACCATCTAAATATTCATCTAAACTTTCTTTTATTGTTGAAAACTTCCCAACTTCAACATTGTAAAATACTTTTTTAAAATCAAGTGATAAAGGTTCTTGTAAATGTTCTGCAGCAAATGCAACAGCTTTTTCTAAATTAGGCGTATGCCTCATATAAACAACAATATACAAAATAGCAGGAACCATTTGTGAAGATGCTTTTAATCTCCATTTATTTGCTAAACGAGTAGGATATCCGCTAACAAAATAAAATAAAAACAAAGACAAAACAACCATTAAAAAGAAAAACAAAGCAGGAAATGCTTCAATACTTCCATCGATTAAAACAACTGCCACAGAACCTAAAAGGCCAATCATAAAAACAGTTGCAAAAGCCATTACAGCTAAAGTTAATGACTGCCAAGGTTCAATATCTAAATGAGCTATATCAAGTTGTTTTTTAATTTTTTCTTCATCTTTTTCAGAAACTTTTAATCTAATAAAACTTCCAAGACTAGAAGCCCATCTTTCATATCTACTTATGTCAGGAGCCATTTCTTTTTTAAATTTTACATATTGGCTACTATAATCACTTTTAGGCACTCCTGAAGTTTTTATTTGCCCTTCTATTTTTCCAGAATACTTTTGCAAAACTTCATCTACAGTAAATTTTCTCTTATCTGACATCCTCTTTTTAAATCCAAATTTATATAATAAAATTAATAAAAATTACTTAATAAATATTGGGATTTAATTTTAAAAAATATTAAGAATTCATTCTTTTTTTAATTTCATCTTCTAACCATTTTTTCCATTTAGGAAAAACATATTTTTCCCAAGGTAACCCATATTCTGCAATAACTTCTTCAGAAATTCTATGAAACGAATGGTTTGAAAGGGCATTAAATTCAGATTCTAAAAGCATATCATTATCCATTCTTTGAGCAATATCTACTAATTCTTTTTTCATATGTGCTCTTAATAAAATATTATCATAAACAGCATCCCAATTCCCAGACCACCCCTTAATATTAGCTGCAATTTCTTTAATTATTTCACTATCTCCATTAATTAAATCAGCTGTTGGTTCTAATTCATCTTTTTCAACATTATATTTCATTAAATCTACAAATCCTTGTTCTAATAAGGGGTCCACTTTCCAATGCTTTCTTATTTCAGAAATTCTAACAACTCTTCTCCAAGAATTTAATCCATCAGGAGATTTTATAGGATTGCAAACAACAATAATATCTGTAGCCTTAAAACTAGTTATTGGAACTCCAAGATCATTAACTACCCTATCAAAAACACCATAGGGGGAAGCACCATGAATTGTTCCTGCCACAACATTTGCAAGAGCTCCAACCCTCATAGCCTCATAAAGTGCTTTTGCTTCAGCACTTCTTACTTCACCAACAATTAAACAACTATCCCCTAATCTTAAACTAGTTCTAATCCCATCTTCTGCAGAAACTTCTGCTGTTGATTTCAAAAGAGAAGATCTTACTTTCATTCTAATAATATCATAATTTAATTTTCTTAGAGACTCCACAGGTAATTCTAATGTATCTTCAATAACAATAATTCTAGCTTTAGGAATAATTTCTAATAATAAACTCCCCATAAGAGATGTTTTACCAGAACTTCTTGTTCCTGCAACTAAAAGAGTTCTAGAACCATCAATAATAAAACTAAGTAAACCAGCAGCAAGAGGATTTAACATTTTATTTTTAATGAAAAGAGGCAGAGTCCAAGGACTTTCCCTATGTCTTCTAATAGAATAGGATAATCCTTCTGGAGAAAGAGGGCTTTGTATAATAGCTATTCTGGCCCTAAGTTTTCCAATTTCTAATTGAGTGTCTAAAATAGGGTTGGATTCATCTAAAGGTCTACCAGAAATCATTCTGAATTTAGCAGCCCAGGAATCAACATCCTCATGACTGGGTAAAATATTAGAAACACAATTATCATATTTTTGATGTCTAACATAAATAGGAACCTGAGGAATAGGTGCATTTAAAGAAATATCTTGAAGATTAGGATCTTGAAGTAAAACTTCTACAAGTCCAAACCCAATTGTATGCCTTACTAAAATTATTGCAAGTTTATTTAGATCATTATACCCTAAAGATAAAGATTTACTTTCTGCTAAATCCTGCAAAAGGTCTTTAGCAATATTAAAAAAAACATGTCTTGTTCTCTCAGTGTCTGTAAATTCTTCTGCCTTTGGTTGATGTTCTATTAAAACTCCTCTTGCTAAATTCAAAAGATTGTTCTGTTCTTCATTAAGGATATGCTCAGGGGGAACTAAATGATAAATTAATTTTGCCTCATCTATCTTTCTTAAAACAGTCACCTGAGAAATATCATAATCATCTCCTTTAATTTCATATTGATCTATAATTTCTGCATCCTGGGGAAGATCTGAAACCAACCTAGTAAAAGTAAAATTAGGTATCACATCTGCACTAAAAAGCCTATGATAAATTTCTCTATCTCCTTTTTGATAATCTGCCAAATAAGGCTTAGCTTTTTCAATTATTTTTGTTTTTTCCATAAAACCAATTAATTTTTCTAAAAAAGAAATATAATTTCTTTGATCATTATTATATCTTCCCTCAATTTTGTTCAGAAAAACCTTGGCACCAATATGGATTCTTCTTAAATCAGAGTAAGCGGCAATTGGGTCTTTTTTTAAACCATATAAAAAAGAAAAAAGATTCTTATACCTTTCAGAAAATAATTCTTGATGGCTTGGAGAAATTTTAGATTGAGATAATATTTTTTCCTGCCTCATAAAATAAACATATAATTGAGATATTTCTAAAAGCATTGATGTTTCTTCAAAATCATAATTATAATTTTTTTGTTGTACAAAAATAATTCTAGAAACATTTGGATTTTCCATTAAAACATCTATGGTCCTTTCCATAACTGCTGAAGAATCAGATAAACTAGGTACATAGGGTGCCCCTAAATAATTAATATAAAGTAAATCTTCACCACCTTCTCTATTTACCTCATGGGAATATAATTCAGCATCCTCTTTAAATTGCATGATTAAAAAAAGAGGAAATGGTTTAAAATATTTTGTATACTAAACTAAGAGAAACAAATTTAAACTGCCTAAACTTTTATTTACAATGGGTGATGATTACAGTGATTATGAGGGCGATTCTATAGATGATTCTGCAATTAAAATAAGGGATTTAGAAGAAAAACAAAGGCTCTTAAAAAGTAGAGTTATTCTTATTGGTCAAAATTTAATAGAAATTAGGGAAAAACATAGGGAATCTTCTCTTGAAATAAAGAAAGATTTAGAAATATTGAAACAACATATGGAAAGAATGATCTCTTTTTTAGAAACTGCATCCAGTGAATTTTCTAAATTTGCAAGAAAAGAAGACCTAGAAATACTTTCTAAGCAAGCAAAAATGTTTCAACCTTTAGATTTTGTACTAAAAACAGATTTAGTTAAATTAAAAAACAAATAAAAACAATAATTAATATGGGAGTTTTAGAAGATATCACACAAATGCAGTCACAAGGCATGCAAGACAATGAAATTGTAGCAAATCTACAAGAAAGAGGAGTTGATCCTAAATCTATAAATGATGCTTTTAGCCAATCTCAAATAAAATCTGCAGTAACAGCAGGAGAAGAAACAATGCCAGAATCCACTCCTGAAGAAATTCCTGGACAACAAATGCAATCTGGACCTGCAAGTTATGCACCAAGAACCCAAGAAATTTCTGAAGAGTCTTATGCCCCCCAAGAACCTCAACAAAACTATTATTCTCAAGGTTACAATCAAGAAGCAGGTTATGATGATTATGGAGGTGAATATGAAAATAATGAAGGTATGAGCACAGACAATTTTGTTGAAATTGCTGAACAAGTATTTTCAGAAAAAAATAAACTGATTCAAAAACAAATAGATCAAATGAATGAATTTAAAACACTTGCCCAGGTAAAAATAGATCAAAATACAGAAAGAATAAAAAGAATTGAAGAAGTTATTGATAAGCTTCAAATCTCTATTCTTGGAAAGGTTGGAACCTATGGAAATAGTTTAGAAGGAATAAAAAGAGAAATGACTATGATGCAAGATTCTTTTGGAAAAATAGTTCCATCTCTAGCTCAAAAACATTCTAAAACACATACTTCCCCTAAAAAAACTACTTCTAGAAAAAAATAAATCTAAGGTCCTGGAACTAATCTAAGTCCCTGTGCAAATGGAGAAGCACTTTTTGGTTGTTTTGGTATTGAAATATTTCCCACAATTAACCAAATAAATAACCCCACAATTACAAGCCCAAGTAAAAGGCCACCCCAATTAGCACTTAACCAATAACCAAAGGTAGACCATCCATTTCCCCCTATTGTTTGAGATAAAATTATTACAATCATCACAATTCCTATAATCCACATAAACCACATTTGAAAATTATTATCTGGATCTCCAAATAATCCTGTTAAAATTAAAACCACTAAAATAACTGCAAGAGCCATTCCTAAAAGAGGAAAAATTTCTGCGAAAAATCTTTGAATAATCCCAAATTGAAGAGACATTAATCCAACAGCTAATGCTACAATAACATTAACAGCTTTATTGTCACCAAAAAGATTTATCCTATTTAAAATTCCAAATATTAATGAAAAAATTAATAAAAAAGGTAGAATATAATCAAAAAATCCTGCAGCAGCCCAAGTATTAAGCATATTACCAATAGATCCCCCACCAAAATAACTATAAGCTTCAAGAGCAATTAAATTTTCAAACATATTAATTCTTGTGAAATATTATTTAAATATGTTTCGAATAAAAAAATTATTTTTAGTTCTTTAAAGCATATGCAACAGCAGCCGCAATTACTACCACAAAGATAACATTAGTCCAAAAGGCCTTACTCCAACTTTCAAAAAATAAAAAATCAAAAATAGCATTATGAACATTTAAAATGACTAATAATGCAATTAAAACTGCAATAGCAATTATTACTCCAAAAATAATTTTTACCTTACCATCTGTTATTTTTGCTTCTCCACCACTAATAAAACCCCAAAGTAAAAGCCCCACAAATAGAACCACTATTGAAACAGTTAAAAAAACTATAAAATTTGCAAGCACCAAGGTTGGAGAAACAGCTGTGATAAAAATTAAACCAATAACAAATGCTACTAGGGCATTGAGTTGCTTTTTACCATCTCCAAGCACTTTAGTTTTTTCTAATAAAGCAAAAACTATGAAAAAAACTAACAAAAAAGGAAATGCAAAATCTGTAAGAATCCAATGTTGAAGGATTGTTTCTTGAACCATTTTATAGTAAATCTTCAGGAATTTCTTCTATGCTGGCGTCAGGGCTTGGCAAAGCAGCTTTATTTATAATGAAAATATCACTGATTGCTCTAACAAATTGATGAGGGATTATAACTCCTCTTGCACCACCAATTAAAGAGGTAATTCCACCACTTACTTTTATCCTCCATCCATCAACTTTATTTTCATGAAGGTTTGCTTCTTCAACTTCTCCAAAATAGTCTCCAGAATCAGTATAAACTTTCAAACCAATTACTTCTGTTATTTTTTTAATCCTCATACTAAAAATGAGGCAAATTCATTTAAATACTTTTCCGTTATTTATCCCATATTTTCGTCTATTATCAAAAAAATAATACAACAATATTTATAAAAAACATATCTCTTAAATTACAATGTTTAAAGCAAAAGAAATCCCCCCCATAATTGCAACAATCTTAATCTTAGCAGTAATAATTAGTCTTTTAAAAACATGGAATTTATTTTTTACAGTAATAATTTTTCTTTTTATTATAATTTTTGCAAATATTTTATTCAAAAAAGCAACAAGCCATTATTTAGATTCTGAAATAGAAATAAAGTTATGGGAAATCAAAAGATATGGTTTTCAACCCCACAGTTATTTCAAAAATTCTTTTCCAGCAGGAGCATTTTTTCCAATAATAATTAGTGGATTAACTCTAGGGGCAATCTCCTGGATGGGTTCATTGGTCTTTGATGTTAAAGCAAAGGTTTACAGGGCTGCAAAAAGGCACGGACTTTATTC
>JADHVH010000017.1 GCA_016784085.1 Candidatus Pacearchaeota archaeon | reverse complement strand
GGATTTTCAGTTGGATGTTTTCTTTTCCAAGCTACAAAAGAAACATTAGAATCTTTGTTTAAATATACTCTAAGAATTTCTGCAATAGTTAAATTTTCAATTTCAAGTTCAATTTCTTCTTTAGAACTTTTAAGAACTTTTATTTCCATACTAAGAATTCAGCAATTTTATTTATAAAGCTTTGGATTTATTTTCTTCCAAAAATAATATCATCAATATTAATTTCTTCATGGTCTTCTAATTTTTTTTTATCTTTATCTGAAAATTCTTCAATAATTGGTTCTACAGACCCTTCTAAAATTTCTTTTTCTTTTTTTTGTTTTAAAGATTTTAAATCAGAAATTTTTATTTGTTGAACCTTTATAGCACCAAATTTAAAATTAGAATCTTCTATATCTTGAGAAAGATTTAGAGGTTCTTGTTCTTGAACAATCTCCACACTTTTTTCCCCAGTTAAATTTTCTCTTGCAGGTAAAAAAGATCCAATAGATCTTTCATTTTCTCTTAAAATTTTTATTTTTAAATATGCTTCAAATTTTTCTATAAGACTATTATTTCCTTCAGCTATAATTCCTCTTTCAGCTAACTTAATTGCTACTTCTGATTCTCCTAATTCCTTTGCTAGTTGTTCTTGAGTTAATTTTTTTGATCTTCTTGCCCTCATAATTATCCAATGAAAATTATCCATAAATTTATCCAAAGGAATATTTTTTTCTTGAGCAGAAGATTCATAATTCTCATCAGAAATTTTTTTAAGTTCCTTATCTTTTTTTTGTAATTCTATTGAAGGCTCTTTTTTAGGTTCTAATTTAATTCCAGAGGATTTAGAAAGTCTCTCATAAACTGTTGGAATTTTTGGTTCAGATCCTTTTATTTGAAATGATTTAGGTTTATTTAAAATAGGAGAATTTTCTTCAGCTAAACATTTTCTACAAATTTTTTTAATCCCCTTTAAAGAGATTATCTCATAAAGTAAGGCTTGGCCATCAGAAATTCCACATTTAAAGCATTCCATAAAATAATTCAGTTAGATCTGTTTTTTAATATTATGGTGGTGAAGTTATTGTTTTCTTTTAAAAAGCATATCCTCTTAAATAATCTATATTTCTAGGGTAAAAAGGCTCTCCCTCATTCATAACAATTACAGGAGCATAGGTTACATTGTATTCTTCTCTTAATTCTTTAATTAAAGGTAGATCTAATTCAGCATCAAATGAATAAATCATAACTCCCACATCATGGCTTTCTTTAAAAGCGCCTATAACAAAACTAGCCCTTTCATTATCATCTTCAAAATCTTCATCATTTACATAGAAAAATAAAATTGTGATAAAATTAGCCCCACATTCTTCCTTAAATTTATTTACTAATCTAAAATGAGTATATTCTAATTCTGAATACAATTTTTTTATTTTTAAAACTCTATAATCATGTTTTCCAAATCTTTGTTCTAAAATAGATATCTTAAATGCAGAATTATCAAGATCTTGAGAAGATTCAGATAATAGGTTATCCTCACATTCAAATTCATCTAGTCTACTACTAATACTAATTATATCTTCTAAAACAGCATTATTATTTGCCTCTATAGATCTATAATTCATATATGCAAAAGTATTTGTAATTCCAAATATTGAAAAGAAAAGAATTGTTGCAATAATTATTGAAAAGAAAAAAGTTCTACCTAAATGTTTTGCTTCTACTCTTTTTTCCATTTGTCCCCCCTCCAAACTACTTTTTTATTAAATGCAGCATAAATAAAAGATAGAATCCACCAAAAACTGAATAAAAATGAATAAAGAGCTACAAAAAATAATAAACTAAGTTTAGTCCCATCTTCGAATTTCATATTTTTTCTAGCAAAATGCATGTAAAAAAATAATAAGATAATAAAAATCAAAACCAAAAGTAGGATTGGATTGGTAAATAATTTATAAAATAATTTTTCAAAAGAAGTTTTAATAAAATACCAATTAGCTTCAAAAATACTTGTAAATTCGAAATTAATAGAATTTAAAAGGAGTAATTCTGTTTTTAAATCACCAAGAGTTTTTATTAGGGCATACATTGTTAAAATAACTGAAAAAATAACTGAAATAACTGCAAGTGGAAGAACTAACATCCCCATTGCACCTTTTTTAACTCCAAACAAATCCCTATAATCCCAGAAATTTTTTATCATCCCCACATACCATCTTCTTCTTTGAACAAGTAAATCTCTAAATTTATTTGGAGCAATAGTATAAACCACGGCCTCTGGAGCATTTTCAATAATAAAATTATGTCTTTGCATTCTTAGGGCAATTTCCAAATCTTCAGTTATATTTCCAACATCATATCCCCCATATTTTTCAAAAAACTTTTTTCTATATGCTGAAAAAGCACCAGGAGTAATATGTATTGCATTTAAAACTGCAAAAGATTTTCTTAAAAAAATTCCAACATAATATTCTACCTGTTGAACTCTTTGCAAAGCCCCCTTAGGTTTATAGACTCCCATAGAAGGTGTAACAGACATAACTTGATTATTATAAAAATGACCAACCATTTTTCGAACAGTATCTGGACGAATAAAAGAATCTGCATCCATGGTAATAATAATTTCACCATTAGCCTTACTTATTCCTAAATTTAAGGCAGTACCTTTTCCCCCATTTTCTTTTGTAAAAACTCTAACTTTAAATTTTTTATTTTTAAGATATTTTTTTGCAATTTCATAAGTTTTATCAGAACTACCATCATTAACAACAATAATCTCTAACTTTTCTTTAGGATAATTAGAAGAAAGAGCAGATTCTATAGTCTTTGCAATACTTTTTTCCTCATTAAATGCAGGAATAATAATTGTAACTGTTTTATCTTCTTTTTCACCAATAAATTTCTTTTTTTTATAATAAGAAAAAGTATTAATCATGTAAAAAGAAACTGTAAATAAGCCAATATAACTCAAAACATAGATTATTGCTAAATAAAGATCCATTTGTATCACTCACCAAAACAAGTAAAGGTTACTTTAAAGGGTTTTCTGATTTAGAGACATTAAAATAATCATAAAATTCTTCACTTAAACTTAATTCATAAGTGTGCCCCATTTTTTTTCTTTTAATTAATTCTAAATCAACAAACTTTTTAATATCGTCATAGGCCTTATTTCCTCTTATCTTAATTATTACAGATTGCTTTATAGGTTGCTTATATGCAATAATAGCTAAAGTTTCTTGTTCTGCTTTTGAAAACTCAGCATTTCCAGTAGCTATTTTGTTTACAATAAAACCATATTCTCTCCTTACATCCATTTTCCAAACATTATTTTTTTCAACAATTTCAATTGCAGAATCTATCTTATCATATTTTTCTTTTAATTTTTTAATTAAATCCTCAATAATAACAGAACTAAATCCAGATAAAGACATTAAATCTGGCATAGTTAAAAATCTACCTGAAATAAAAAATATAGATTCAAGAATTTTCAAATTTTCCTTTTCTTTAGATTCATCTATTTCATCAATTGTTTTACTTGAAATTGTCATTTAAACTTCAAACCTCAAAATAGCCCCTATTCCGGCCATATTATAGAACTGTTCTCCTTCTTCTGTTTCTACAGAAATTGTTTTAACCTCAGTTCCCATTTTTTCAGCAATTTTTGTTAAGGATCTTGAAAGATCTTTTTTAATTTTGGTAGATAAAAATAAAATCTCTACAGCCCCTAAATCTAAAGCTCTTTTAACATCTTTTTCTCCTAAAAATGTTTTTTCAGAATGTTTTCCAAGGTTATTAAAAAAATTCTCAACATCATTTTTCTCTTGAATTATTTCTTGTTGAGCTAAAATTGCCCCTGCTTTTTCAACAAGTTCTTTTAATCCAGATTCAGAAGAATCTCCAACATCAATTCTTGCTAAAACTTTTTTTTGCAATTGGTCTGTTAAATAATCTCCTTCTAAAAATTCATCTTTTGTTGGAATTGGACCTCCAACTAAAATAGCTTTAAGTTTTGGTCTATCAAAAAAGATATTTTTTATTTCTGCAGCAATTCTCTTGTAAAAATCTTTTGTTAATCCCTCTGTTATTCTATGAAATCTTTGAGCAGACTGCCCTCCAGCCTTAACCTTACTAGGAATTCCAGAAGTCATTTTTTGAAAAACTTCAATTCTTTTACCTTCAAGCATACCAATAGTTGCTTCTTTTCTATCCATTACTACTAATCCAAAAACTTCATCAACTTCAAGCATAAGTTCAAGATCATCTAAAACAAATTCCTTATCACACCTATATAATCTACTTTTTAGAGGCATAGGGGGCTCTACATCCCATATTTGCAAATCTTGACTCCCTTCTACTTTAGAGACATTTCCTGAAAAAACAGCCATTCCATTTTCAGGAGTTTTTTTGAATTCTTTTAAATATCTAACAATTTTATCTAAAGCATCAATAACATTTTTTCTAGTAGAAGTTGATTTTATATTTTTAGCAGTAGATCTTTCTGCTTCTAATTGTTTTTGAACAGAATTCACATCATAACCTGCAGGAATATAAACAGTAATAAGTTCTGTTTGTCTTCCCCTATATTCTCTCAATTCATCTAATAAATCTTTAAGCCCATTTTTGCTTAATTTAGTCATTTAAATTCAACTCCAAACTTACCTTCTTTAATTTCTGAAGCATTCATAACATCTTTTATATCTCCTAGTACCTCTTCAAATTTTTTAATATCTTCTTTAGGCAATGTTAAAATTATTTCAGCATTCATTGCTTTTTTAGAATTTGATTTTTCAGTCCTAATTTTAGTTAATATTTCTATAAAAAGTTCAAATAAATTATTTTTATCTCCTTTATTTTTAATATGTTTTGGCCATTCAGAAATATGAATACTTTTTTCTTTTTCAAATTTTTTAAAATATGTTTGATAAATTTCCTCTGTAATAAAGGGAGTTATAGGAGCAATCATTTTTATAATTTCTAAAAGAGCTTTATACAAAGTATATTGTGCAGAAAGTTTAGATTCCCCTTCTCCCTGATAAACTCTTTTCTTAACAATCTCGATATAATTATCTGCAAAATCTTTCCAAAAAAATTGTTCAACAACTGATTTTGATTTTGAATATTCATATTTTTCAAAATAAGCTGTTGCTTCTTTTATGGTTTTATTAAGTTTTTCTAAAAAAACTTGATCTATTAAATTTAATTTTTTTGGTTTATTTCCTTTATAATCTTCTAAATTCATAAAAACAAATTTAGATGCATTCAAAAGTTTTGTGACAAACTTCTTTCCCATCATAACTTCTTTTTCAAAATAATCTAAATCATTTCCAAGTTTTGAACCTGCAGCCCAAAACCTCAAGGCATCTGACCCATATAATTCCATTACTTTAATAGGATCTACAATATTTCCTTTTGATTTTGACATTTTTTCTCCACCAAGAGAAACAATTCCAGAAATAACAATATCTTTCCAAGGAATTTTCTTTTCATGCAAATGAGATTTTACAATTGTATAAAATGCCCAAGTCCTAATAATATCATGAGCATTAGGCCTTAATGAAAAAGGAATATTAACTTTTCCCTTTGCTCCAGGAAGTTCTGCTGCAATTTGGGGAGTCAAAGAAGAAGTTGCCCAGGTATCTAAAACCATTTTTTCAGGAGTTGCATCTTTTTTACATTTAGGACATTTCTTTTTAGTTTCAAGAGGATCTACTGGAAGTTCACTATCTTTAGGCAAAATTACTTCATTACATTCTAAACATTCCCATACAGGGATAGGAATTCCAAAATGTCTATTTCTAGAAATACTCCAATCCCATTCAAGACCATTAACCCAATTCTCATATCTCTTATGCATAAATTTAGGATACCAACTTATTTTATCTGCCTGATCAAGATAATCTTTTCTTTTATTTAGTAGTTTAATAAACCATTGAGGTGTTGGTAGAAATTCAACTGCAGTACCACATTTATCATGACAATTAACAGTATGTTGGATTTGTTTCTGTTCTTTTATTAAATTATTTTCTTTTAAATCTTCTAAAATTTTTTTTCTAGCTTCTTTAATTTTAAGCCCTTTGTATTGATTTAAATTCAAAGTTCCATCTTTTTCAAAAATAATTTTTGGACTTAATTTATATTTCTGTATTGCTTCAACATCGAACTTATCCCCATAACTACAAACCATCATTACTCCTGTTCCTTTTTCAGGATCAGCAGATTTATCTTCAAAAATTGGAACCTCATAATCAAATAAAGGTATTTTTGCCTTTTTTCCCACTAAATTTTTATAATTTTTATCCTTTAAAGGGACAAAAACCGCAACACATGCCCCAAGCAATTCTGGACGTGTTGTTGCTATAAGCAAATCTTTTCCTTCACAAGAAAATTTAATTGTAGAAAATAGACTTCCAGATTCTTTATCTTCTAATTCTGCCTGGGCAATGGATGTTTGGCATTCTGGACACCACATTGTGGGATAATTTTTTTTATAAAGATCTCCAGAATTATATAAATCTATAAAAGATTTTTGAGAAATTTTTTGTGAATGGCGATCTATAGTTGAATAATATAACTCATAATCTGAAGAAATACCTAAATCAATAAAATCCTGAATACATGTGGGAGTTACTTCTTCTAGAGTTTTTTGACATAACTTAATAAATTCTGTCCTTCCCAAATCCTTACTTTTAACTTTTTTTGTTTTTTCAATAAATCTCTCTGTTGGTAAACCATTATCATCTGTTCCAAAAGGGTAAAAAATATTCATGCCCTTCATCCTCATATACCTAATAATAAAATCTTGTTGTGAATAAGAAAAAGCATGCCCAATATGCATTCGCCCAGAAATATAAGGAGGAGGAGTGTCTATTGAATAAACTTCTTTTTTTGATTTTGGATCAAATTTGTAAATCTTTTCTTTTGCCCAAAATTTTCTAATTTTATCTTCAACTTCTTTAGCATTATACTTAGCCATGAAAAATCTAATTAAAATAAGTTTTTAAAATTGTCCATCCAAAGCTTTTTATATTATTAATTCATAAAAAAAACATGGCAGACAATAAAGTTAATATGCCCTCTGGTTTTGGAGGATTGACAAGGTTTAGTGATGAATATTCTGGAGGTCTTCATTTAAAACCAACACATGTAATTGGGTTTATAATTTTAGTAATTTTATTTAGAGTACTTCTAGGGGTAGTTTACGCATAAAATGATTGGTGGACTAAATCCAAAAAAAATGAATGCAATCATGAAACAAATGGGAATGTCTCAGGAGGAGATTTCTGCAGAAGAAGTTATAATAAAAAAATCAGATGGAAATAATATTATCATTGAAAGCCCATCTGTAACTAAAATTAATATGCAGGGACAAGAAAGTTTTCAAATCGCAGGAAATATTAGAGAAGAATCAACTGCACCAATTATTTCTGAAGAAGATATTTTAACAATAGTTGAAAAAACAGGCAAAACAAAAGAAGAAGCTAAAGAAACTCTTGAAAAAACAGGAGATCTTGCAGAAGCTATCTTAGAATTAAGTTAAACATATAGTTCTAAATACCAACAATTATATTAAATTCTCTAACCTTTATTTATTATGGAAAAATTTCTAGAAAATCTTGAAAAAGCAAAAAATATAACTTTTACTGCAGATCATTTAATTTATGTTACATATCCTCTTTTAAAAGATAAAAAATTATTATTAAAAATACTTCTTGAAACAAAAAATGCAATTATATATTCTTTAAATGCCATACTTCAATATGAATATCTTTTCAAAAGAATTAAACTTAATACAGATCCCAAAATAAATTTTAAAACATTTCAAAATAAATGTGCTGCAAAATATGAAATTACTGATTCAGAAGTAAACTTAATAGTAGAAATTCTAGATTTATCTGAAAAACATAAAAAAAGCCCAATGGAATATCTAAAAAAAGACAAAATAATTATTTTATCTAAATTTTCTGAACAAACAATTATACCTGTAGAAAAAATAAAAGAATTTGTAGAACTATCAAAAAAAATTCTGAAAAAAATAGAATCCAAATTTCTAAGAAACATATAAAAACCCTTTTTGGTTGTTAATACTTACTTCTAAAATTTATTAGAATAGAATACTAGATGGAAAGAATAATACAAGAGAAAATAAGTGCAGATCATTTATTATATGTAAGTTTAAAATACACTAAAACGTGCGATGTAATGGTAAATCTCTTGATAAGATGGAGACTTATGATTGAAACAGCTATTGAAGAAATGTTAATTCATGCTAAAAAGAAAAAGAAAATCAAAACAATTTCTAGCAATCCTTTAGGAAAAATTGAAGAAATAAAAAAACTATTCAAGAAAGATGATAATTTTTTAGAAGTTATAAAAATGTTTGAAATGTTTAGAAAAATAGAAGACCTTAGAAAAGAAAGAATTGGAGAATTTAGAAAAAATGTTAATTTAAGAGTATTCTATATGGGTGAAGAAATAAATATTAATTTAGAACAGCTTAAAATCTATGCAGATCGCGTAGAAAAATTTATAAGTACTACAAAGCAATTTCTTTTATCCTAAATGGACTTTTTGTAAAAATAAAAAAATTAGGATAATAAAATTAAAATGAAAACACTTATTGTGATTACATCTGGTAAGGGAGGTGTTGGAAAAACAACTACTGCAATTAATTTAGGTGCAGCTATAAATCATTTTGGTCAAAATGTTTTAGTTATTGATGCTAATTTAACTACTCCCAACATTGGAATTCATTTAAATTCTCCTGAAGTGCCAATAAGTTTAAACCATGTACTTAGAGGAAAGGCAGATGTATTTGAAGCAGTTTATGAACACAAATCTGGATTAAAAATAATTCCTGCCTCTATTTCTATGAAGGAACTTAAAAAAATCAAATCTAAAAATATTAAAAAATATCTTGCAGATTTTAAAGAAATTGCAGATATAGTAATTATAGATAGTGCAGCAGGACTTGGAGATGAAGCAAAAGATATTATTGAAATTGCAGATGAATTAATTGTTGTTACAAATCCTGAAATGCCCGCTATAACAGATGCCTTAAAGGCAATTAAAATGGGTCTTGAAAAAAAGAAACCAATAAAGGGAATTATAATTACTAAAGTTAGAAAAAATAAATTTGAACTACAACCTGAAACTGTTAAAGAAATGCTTGAATCCCCAATATTAGGGATGATTCCAGATGATATTTGTGTTCAACAAGCTTTAAATGAAAAAGATGCTGTTGTCCACACTCACCCTTCAAGTAATGCTGCTAGAGCATATAAGGAAATAGCAGCTAATCTTCTTGATATAAAATATGATTCTAAAAAAGATAGAGATAAATTATTAAAAAGATTTTTACAAAGATTAAAATGGAAGAAGTAGAAGGAATAGTGCAATTCTCAGAATGGCAAAAGCTAGATCTAAGAACAGCAAAAATTCTAAAAGCAGAAGAAATTGAAGGTGCTGATAAACTTTACAAACTAGAAATTGATTTGGGTTTTGAAAAAAGAACATTGGTTGCAGGATTAAAACCATATTATTCTCAGGAAGAATTAGAAAATAAAAACATAATAGTATTTACAAACTTGGCCCCAAGAACAATTCGAGGTGTTGAAAGTAAAGGCATGATTCTAGCAGCATCTAACGAAGGCCATGAAAAAGTTAGGCTTCTACAAACAGATTCAGATATTGAGTTTGGTTCAAGAATTAGTTAAAAATTAATTTTCAGTAACTAAAATTCCATTTGCAAAATAGTTTCCAGATTCTGTTCTAATATCCCAAACATAATCTTCTGTAATTGTTTCTTTAGAAATTTTAACTATTTTAAACTCTCCAGATTCAGTAACCAAATAATCTCCAAGAGATAATTTTTCAGCTTCAAGATATCCCTCCTCAGTCATATATTTGTGATTAGGAGTTGAAGTTATTTCTCTCCCATCATTTAATGTAAAAGTATATCCTTGTAAATCTCCTTTCCAAGATTTTTTATAAACATTTGTAACCATTACATCAATTATCTTTCCTTCTACAAATCCTTTAACATAATCTCCAACCTTAAGATCTTCTATTTTTACCCCATTAATTAAAGTATCTCCTAATAAACATTTATTATGAACTAAAATATCATTTGCAAAATAATTTGAAGTAGTGGTCTTAAAGTTATATGTGACATC
>JADHVH010000016.1 GCA_016784085.1 Candidatus Pacearchaeota archaeon | reverse complement strand
GTAGATCTCCAATCATCAACTGGACCAATATCAACACTACAACTTACAACAAATAACAGAACTATAATCAACAAGATCACCTTTTTCATAAATAATAACAAAGAAAAAAATTATTTAAAACTTTCTTATTTCAAATAAAGATAAGCTGTTTGTGCAGCTATTGATCCTTGCGAAGCTGAAGTAATAAATTGTTTTAAACTTGTTGAATTTGTAATATCTCCTGCAGCAAAAACTCCTTCTACATTTGTTTTAAAATCTTTATCAACATTTACAAAACCTCTTTCATCAATTTCAACACCAACTTGTTTTGGTAAATCACTTTGTGGCAAATGTCCAATTTCAATAAACACTCCATCTAGCTTAATATCTTTACCAGTATCAGTTTTCACACCAGTAACAAATTGTTCTCCATAAATTTCGGTTACATTTGTATCATGAATTACTTCTATCTTAGGGTGATTATATACTGCTTCTGTAGAAACTGGTTCAGCTCTTAATTTTGCTTTTCTATAAATTACATAAACTTTCTCAGCATGTTCTGCCATAAACAAAGCACCTAAAGCTGCAGAATCACTTCCACCAATCAATGCAACAGTTTTCCCTCCATAAAGAGGACCATCACAAGTATAACAATAATGTACACCTTTTCCTTCATAATCTTTTTCACCAGTTATCCCTAACTTTCTATGTTTCATACCATTTGCAAAAATAACACTTTTACTTTCAAACTTTTTTCCAGAACTAGTTTCCAAAATAAATTTATCTCCTTCTTTACTAACTTTTGTAACTTCTTCAGTGTCAATTGGAACATCATTACTTTTCACATGCTTAACGAAATTATCCATTAAATCTAAACCAGTAATACCAGGACTACCAATCCAATTATCAACTAAATGAGCTTCATTTCCTGTTCCACCAACTTCTTTAACTAAAATTCTAGTTTTCAATTTATACCTTGCTGAATATAATCCTGCAGCCAATCCTGCTGTTCCTCCACCTACAATAATAACATCTTCCATACTAAGCAAACAGAATTAAAGATATATAAAAATATCTATCCCTGATAAACACTAACTGCTTCTGAAAAACATTTATCCCCATAAGCCACACTATGAAATCTCCCTTTATCATCAATTTTCACTTCAACCTTAGAAAATTGCCAAGGACTCTTAGATAAATTATCACTTTCATCAAAATCAGTTTCATAACTTATAGAAATACTTCCATTATCACCTTCATCAACAACTTTTTTCAAACGGACAAATTTTTCAAAAATAATTTCATTCATAATACCACCTCAAAACAATTTAAGAAATTCTTTTAATAAAAGATTATGAATTTATAATCTATACTAAAACTCTACAACCAACCAAGAAGCTTTCCAACAATAAAAAAAATTGAAACTACTACCATAAATACTAAAATAGGCGTCCAATCATCTAAATCCATTTTTTGACCTCCATATCTTTCTTTTTATACCTATCCAAACAAAAAAATAAAATATTAATAATACTAACAATATTAAAGAAGAATTATTTATCAACCTTTTGGTAAAATCAAACAAAGCATTTAAAAGAAAAATTGTAGCCAAAAAACTAAATGAAATTACAAACATAAATTTATTATTCCTTAACAATTTTAAATCTTTTTCAATCATAAAACTAAAAAATAAAACCCACTTAAAAAAAACCTAACTAAGAATTTCTGAAATATTTTCATTAAACTAAAACCATCCCACATTGCTCTTGCCATAAAAAAAGAAACAAACTACTCTTATTTAAATCTTCTGCAACCAACCTTTTTTAGGTTCAAATATATCTCCGCTCCTCTTTAACTTCTCAATTGCTTCCTCTAACTTTTGTTCTGTAACCCCTTTATCAAAAACTTTTGGTTTCAAATCTTCTTCAACACTTATTGGCCCATCTTTCTCATCACAAAGTTCAAAAATAGTATTTCTAACTTCTAGTATTCTTCCTCTTGTAGAAGCAGTTAATCCAGTTGTAATTCTATCCATATCAACTTTTCCAGTTTCTGGATCTACACCAATCTCTGCCATACATCCTTTCAATAATGCAATTGCTCTCAAAGCATCTTCTCTTTCAACTTTATCTTTTAATTTAATTTTTGCAGAAGCTTCAGACAACCTAACAATAGCTTCTAACTGTCTTGGAGAAATTGGAATTGGTTTAATTGCATTATCTCCATCACTTCCAGTACTCCTCAAATCAACATAAAAATTTTTTATTTCTTCAATTGCTTCTACAGTTAATTTAGGAAAACATTTTTGTCTTGTAAATGCTAAATATTTTCTTAATAATTTTGCATCAATATCTGGTGCAGGTTCTTGATAAGAATGTGATTCTAAAACTCTTGTTGCAATATTTGTATCTAATTCCTTATTAGGTAAATCTCTCATAACAAAAATTAAATCAAATCTGTTAATCAAAGCTGGTGGCATATCAATTTGATTAGGTACAGGTGTAAACGGATCAAACCTTCCCATTTTTGGGTTCGCAGCTGCTAAGATAGAAGTTTGAGTTCTAAGTGTATTTCCTTGTACTGCAATTTTTCCATTTCTTCTAGTTAAAAAGAAACCGGTTTTTGTAGCAAAACAATAAACTTTACCTCTATACTTTACTTTTTTTACTAAACTCATTTTTATTGAAGGTTCAATTTTATTAGATAAACTAACTCTATAAAGAGTTACTCTATTTCCTCTAGATCCTTCTTCATATTGTACATGTAAACTTGCAGACTTTCCAATTAAACATGCAATTGCTTGAAAAATATTAATTAATTCAATAGAACTAGAACTATAAGATCTCCCATCAGAAGAACCATCACCTAACATCATAGAGTTATATAAAATTTTTAATTGTCTCTTTGAAAAAGTAGAAAGATCAATAGGAAGTTTCTTTTCAATACAAGTTTTCCCACAATTTTTTTCAAGATAACTAAAAAGTTGAGCATTTGTAATTTGAAATCTTGTATAAACTCCTTCTTTAGTTTCAGAAAGAGAAAAACCTACATATTTAGATAGTTTAACTAAACATTTTCTAATTAATTTCACATTACTTTTATCTTTTTGAGGAATTCCGAAAGAATATTTATTTTGTAAACCTCCTTCAGTAACATAATATCCTAAAAACTCCAACCAAAGATCCATAGGAATTTTTTTAACAATTTCTTGATGAGTATATTTTGTATGTTTTCTATTTTGTTTATGTTTTATTGAGGGTAAATTAAAAAATCTTGTTTCTAAACCTACAAATTCTCCAGAATTCAAAAAGTTTACTCTAGAATAACTAATTTTCTCAGCTTCAGAATATTGATAATTTTTATGCCTAATTTCCTTAAACAGCATTTTATGATTTGGTGTAACCAAAATATCATTTCTTTGATTTTTAAAATGATACATCTCCTTATTTTTATATTCATAAACAAAAAGACCCTTATGAGGTAATAACTGAATTGTTCTACTTTTTGGATCATATTGTGCAATTTTCTTATTTTTTACTTCATAATATTTTTTCCAACCTTCATTTGTTAAAACTTCAGTATCTTCTGAATAACAAGCTTGAATATTTGCTTTTGCAATACTAATGTGTTGTTGCTCCATTGCTTCGTGCAAAGCTGATGTATCTTCACTAGAGATTTTATCCATCTCATCTAAAACTAAAACACCTTTATCTGCTAATACCATTGCACCTGCTTCTAAAGCCCAACCTCTTAAGAATTCATCTTTAACTACAGACGCTGTCAACCCAGCACCTGATGCACTTCTTCCTGCAACATATCTTGCTTTAGGTGCAGCTTTATTTACAAATGTAAGCATCTGTGAATTATGAACATAAAAACCATTAGCAATAAAATTATGAGTTTCTTCAACTTCAATATCATATAACCATTTTTCATTAGAATAATAATCCTCAATAGTAACAATTTTATCCCAAAAAATATCTGAATAAGCCAATTTACAAAGATTTTGTAAATCTTCAAAAATACTCAAATCATTAAATATCAAATTAATTTCTTCCTTCAAAGCACCAACAAAAATTTGCATTTTTTCATCAGATTTAAGAACATCTCTCTCATATAAACCAACCAAACTTTGAGAACAATTCACAGATTTAGATAATCCTTCTTGACTAACACTCAAAACATTTCTAAGATTAGAAACCCTAAACATTTCTTGATTTTTAGCATAATCTAAAATTGCAATTCTTAATGCAAAGGCATTCACAATTCTCTGTAAAGCATCTCTACTTGGGTTTCTATCTCCTCTTTCATAATGTTGATAACTTGATCTTGGAATATCTAAATCAAACTGAGTCATTCTTAATTTATTTCTTACTCTCTTTAAAATTTTAGAAATATTCGGAACAATATCAATATTTGTATTTCTTATTTTATCCAAAATCTTTTCTAAACTAATTTTCTTTTCAGGACTCAAAAAAGATATTTCTCTATAATATTTCTCAATATCTTCTCCAGAAATACTTAATCTATAATATCTTCTTTTTAATTTTTTCTTAGTATTTGTTGCACTTCCAATTTTCAAATGTAATTGTGACTGAATTCCAAATCTCAACAACAAAATTCTAATTTCTTCCAATAACTTTTTACTTTTACTAGAAACTTCTATAGATCTATCATTTACGTGTGCATCACCATCATAATATGCTCTTAAAAAATTTCTAATCTCTTCCTTTGTACACTTAAACAATAATTTAGGAACTCTTTTTTCTCCAGATAATTTAAAAATATTTGAATCTATAGCATATAAAAATTTAGAAAAATTGACATATGAAACAATATAATCCCAACAGTCCCCATAAAAATATTTACCAGGTTCAAATCCAAATAAATTTTTTATACAATTATTATAATCGTTCAACAAAATTTTTGAAGAATTAGTAAATCTTAAATTAGCATAAGCACAATATCCTTCTGAAACTAAATATCCTAAGACTCTCCAAAACTCGTTTGAAGTTTCCTTTGGAAAAATAATCTTTTTTCCTCTCTTAGATTCATTAAATTTAAAATTTAATTTTTGTCTTCTTCCTTCAATATCAACAATTCTTGGACAAGCTAAATAATTTCCAACTTCCAATTCTTTAGTTTTTAATGCATTTACTTTTCCATCCTTACAAACAAACATTGGATTTGTTAAAGTACAAATAATTTCTCTACCTGTTGAAGTAGTAATTTTTTTCAAACTTTCCATAGGTTTTTTCCAAAGAACTTTAATCTTACTCTCAAAGTTTTTTCCATGGTGTCCTAAACTAGGTATTCTTTTTCCTTTGATAAATTGATATTTACAATCATCATGATTTTCCCATTTCTGAGAATTTAATTCTATATAATCTTTAATTTTAAATATAGAACCATCATTTAAAAAAATATTACTATTTCCAAAAAGAGTCTTACCACAACCAGGATCTCCAACTAATAAAACATGTAAATCTCCCCTAATAATTGTTCCATCTTTTTTTGTTTTTCTAATCCCACCAAACAACTGCAACATAATAGCTTCTTTAATTCTATCATGTCCAAAAATGGAAGGTGAAATGCTTGCAATCAATCTTTCATAAATTTTCTTATCTCTTGCTAAAACTCTAATTTCTTTTTCATCTTCTGGACTAATAATAATTTCTGAATAATCTTCTTCAATAGGATCTACATAGTTCGCAGTCATTGCTAAATCAAATCTTGTTGAAACTCCACCAGTCCTTGTTGGTATTGGAACTTCATACATCATTCCACTAACTAAAATTCTGGTTCCTGGAGTTGTTCTTTTCTCCATTCTTGGTTCAACTAAATCTTCTCTCAAAAAAACTTGCATTCTTTTTGGTTGAGCACCACCTTCTAAATTTTCTGGTGATTCTTCAATAACTAATCTTTGAACATCAACTAAAGTTTTTGATAACAATCTAAACTTTCCCTTTCTTCCACAGGTACATCTTGTTGGCTCTCTAAACTGTTGATCTATTTGAGGCATAGTAATCACATTACCACAAGAAGGACACTCAAACTTCGCGCTAACAGCTTGTGGCCTTACTTCAGAACTTTGTCTAATGATTCCTTCAATTGCAATAAACTTACTAAGATGTTTACTTCTTAAATTCCTAATAAAAATTTCTTGTGATTTTGGTAAATTCCTAAACCTAATTCTAAATCCTTTTCTAACATCAAACTGTTCTAAAGCTATTTCAGCAGCTTTCAATGTTTCTTCAGGTTCTTCCAACAACTGATCAGCTAATCTAGGATCAAACTTTGTCAACTCAAAAAAATCTAAAACCAAGAAATCATAACCTTTAGACACATTTTCATGGAGTTCCTTTTGATAACTTTGCTCTACAAAATCCTGGAATTTCTCCATTTGTTCAGATGCATCTAATGTCATATTTCCAATAATACAACTGAGAATTATAAAGATTTATATCCTAATATTGAAAACTTTTCAAAAATATATATTATAAAATAAAAAATAAAAATTTATTTATATCCAATCTTAGCTAAGCCTTTAATTAAAAGATCTACAGATTCGTGTAACTCTGTTTCGCTTCTTGTTCCGGTACAAACAATTTTACCGTTACTAAACAACAAGAATGTAGCTCTTGTTCCTTCTAATTTATGCACCAAACCAGGAAACTGTTCAGGTTCATATTCTGTGTTAGGCAATTGAACTGCTAAAGCATTCAGATTAAGATCAATACCAATTGCACCAGCTGCAACCATATTTTGCACAGTGAATTTTGGTTTAATTGTAATTTTAACCTTAATTTTCTCTAGATGTTTAATTATCTGTACAATAGATTCTTTTACTTTAACCATAGATTTTGCACCAGCACATACAATTTTACCAGAACTAAAAATCAAAGCAGATGTTTTAGGATCTTTAATCCTCATAACTAATCCAGGAAACTGTTCTGGATTATATTCTGTATTTGGTAAAGCTTCAGCCAATTTAACTAAAGGAATAGCCCTTTCTAAGTTAGATGTAGCCACTATGTTAACAATTCTAATTTCTTTTTTAACAACCATTATTTTATGCCTCCATTTATAAATTCTTACTACTAAAGAATAAACATTCCTTTATAAAGCTATTTATAAACAAATCGTCTCCAATTAAGGACTAAATTTAAAAAATTTATCTAATAAAGTACCTGACTCAACACTTTCTAAAGAACAAACATCTTTAATAACTCCTAACTGAACTAAAAAATCTCTCACTAAATCATGTTTTTCTTCTTGTTCTAGACTAGTCCAATTTTTTTTACTTGATATCAACCCAAAAACACTATAATGACTTATTTTTCTCTTACTCAAAAATATATCAAAATCTCCAAATATATCATCTGAATTATAACCTATGGGACTACAAAAACTTACAATATGTTCAGAACTTAATACTCCATAATTAGCACCATGACCAATTCGTTCAATAATTTCAATATCCTCTATACTAGGACAAGAAAAATCAGAATGAGTATGTAAATGCAATTTTGATCTAAAACCCTCTCTTAATGGAATAATATCTACATTATTTTCTCTCCCAACATTAACATATAAATCTCCTTCTTTTTCAAAAAAATAGAATTCTCTATCTCCATCTAATTTAGGAAATTCACCTAAAACTTGAGGATTAATTTCATAGTTATGAGGTAAAACAAAAGGTACACATTTCCCTTCAATTCTATTAAGATCTTTTTTTTGCAAATAATCCAAAAGATTCTCAAACCCTACAAAGCTTCTATCTATAATATCCATATATAATCACCAAAATAAGAACTTTATAAAGTTTACTATGAGTTAGTAACAAAAAGAACTTAAAACACTAAATTCCGGCCAAAATACCCAATAAAAGCATAAATTAACATTTTCACAATCCTTCCAAATAACACAGAAATCACAAACATATATTTATTGTATTTTATCACTCCTGCACTCAATCCTAAAACCATAGATGGCAAAGGCAACATAGCAAAAAATGGCAACAAATACTTATTTTTCTCTAAATTCCTTTTTATCTTAGGCAAAAACTTTATTTTTTTCTTAAGAATCTTATTTCCAGAAGCTCCTAAAACAAAAGAAATACTTTCTCCTAATGCTGAACCAACACCTGCAAACAAAGCTACAATTAATGGATTCATAATTGCTCCTGCAAAGATTATAACTGTAGACAAAGGCAAAGGCATTGTCAATCCCAATGAAAAAATTAGCGAAACTAAGAAAACTCCAAGATAACCAAAACTATCTATTAATCCTGTTCCAAAAATTAAAAAATCCATACATTTTAGAGCAAATTATTCATATATAAACTTTCTCAATACTTTTATAAAAACTAAAACCCCTATAACAAAATATATGTTAAAGATTTCAAAAAGAGAGCGATCAATGCCTGTTGGTGTTATAGGAAAACTTCTAAAAATTGCTGCAGAAGAACCTAAAGTAATTTCTTTAAGTGCAGGTGAACCAGATTTCATAACTCCTTCTCCAATTTTAAATAAAATTCCAAACTTAATAAAAAATAGAAAGAAAAACAGAATTACAAAATATACAAATGTTCAAGGTCTTCTAGAATTAAGAGAAGCTATCACAAAAAAATTGAAACAAGATAACAAAATAAATACCAACCCTGATGAAATATATGTTGGCACAGGAAGTGAAGCTGCAATATTTGGAGCTTTCCTTTCAACTCTAGACCCTAAATCAGAAGTAATTTTACCAGTACCTGGATACATGAGTTATGAACCAGCAATAAGATTACTAAATGCAAAACCAAATTATATTAAATTAAAAGAAAAAGATAATTTCCAAATTAATCCTGATGAAATAAAGAAAAAAATAACTAAAAAAAATAAAGTTATCATATTAAACACTCCATCAAATCCAACTGGAACTGTAATCTCAAAAAAAATACTAGAAGAAATTGCAGACATTGCAGTTGACAACGATTCATATATCTTTTCTGATGAAGCTTATGAAAAAATTATTTATGATGGAAATAAACATATTTCAATAGGTTCTTTCAATGGAATGAAAAAAAGAGTATTAACTTTCCAAACATTTTCAAAAGCTTATGCAATGTGTGGTTTCAGAGTGGGTTATGTTCAAGGTCCAAAAAAAATAATAAAAGCTATAACAGATTCAATGACTTATGTAAATATTGCAGGCCCAACTTTATCTCAACATTTAGCTATTGAAGCATTAAAAATGAGAAAATGGCATGTAAATAGAATGATAAAAAAATATGATAAAAGAAGAAAATATATTGTAAAGAGATTAAATGAAATGGGATTAAGAACTCAAATGCCACAGGGTGCATTTTATGCTTTCTCAAACATTCAAGACTATTCTAAAGATAGTTCAAAATTTGCAAACAAACTTTTAAAGAAAGCAAAAGTAGCAGTAGTTCCAGGAACAGAATTTGGAAAAGCAGGTGAAGGTTACATAAGATTTAGTTATGCTACAAATAAAAGTTCAATCAAAAAAGCAATGAACAGAATTGAAAAAATATTATAAAACTTATTTTGGATAAAATTCTTCTCTCAAGACTCCAATAAAAGGCCAAGTTCTACATCTTTCATCTAAATCCATACCATAACCAATTACAAACAAATCAGGAACTTCAAAACCTACAAAACCAATATTAACATAAACTTTTCTTTTACATTTTTTATCTAACAAAGTAATAAAATTAACAGAAGAAGGGTTTCTTTTTTCTAAACTTCTCAAAAAACTTTCTGCTGTATATCCTTCATCTACAATATCTTCAACACCTAAAACATGTTTATCTTTAATATTTCCTTTCAAATCAGAAGTAAATTGAAAATCACCAACTCCTTGAGTACCATGATATCTTTGTCCTCTAACATGATCAGGAATAACACTAAAACAAGGACTTTTCAGATATAATTGATCACATAAATCCATATGAAATTTATCTGCACCACCCATCATAGGAATTGTAACTATTTCTTTAACACCCATTAGAGTATAATGCATAACAATTTGATTAGCTAAATCTGAAACTCTTTGTTGAATTTCACCAGGAGTAAATAGAACTCTTTCAATATAATCTTGTGTTGGAAGAATAATTCCATTTTTAGATAAACCTCTTCCTAAATTCATTCCTTTATATGGATCTCCCATATAAGACCTCAAAAAATTTCCCTATTTAACCTTTTCTCTACTCTAGTATTATTAAC
>JADHVH010000015.1 GCA_016784085.1 Candidatus Pacearchaeota archaeon | reverse complement strand
CAATTACCAGATACTGAAAATCCAGTAGTTGTTATTAATACTCCTGTTGAAGGAAATACCTATAATAATCAAGTTAATACAATTACATATACTATTACTGACAATAGAGCATTGGCAAATTGCTGGGTTTCTACAAATGGAGGTTCTACAACAACACCTATTAGTTGTGCTAGTGGATCCTATACTGGGTTAACATCTGTTCAAGGTTCTAATACTTGGACTGTTTATGCTTCAGATACTTCTAATAATTTTGTTACAGAAACAGTTACATTTAATGTTAATCAAGATTTAGTAGCTCCTGTTATTACTGTTGTTTCACCTGTTGAAGGAACAGCTTACTCAAGTTCAAATTTATTATTTCAAATAAATACAGATGAAGTTTCAGAAGCTAAATTCGTTTTAGATAATGGTGCAGAAGTTTCAATGAATAGTGCAGATGGTTTAAGTCATGGTTATCAATCTACATTAACTGTGGGAAACCATAATGTTGTATTTTCAGCTACAGATCCTAGTGGAAATGTTGCAACTACAAATGTTAGTTTTTCTATAAGTTCAAGTGCAATAGATAATGTTGCACCTGTTGTTACAATTACTTATCCTGATAATGATACAGAATATAGTTCTGATAGAACAATTATATTTTATACTGTTTATGATGCTAATCTAGATTCTTGTTGGTATAGCTTAGATGGTGGCCAAACAAATTATACTTTAGTTACATGTGGTGGAGCAATAAGAGATATTAGATCTGATGAAGGAGAAAATACTTGGATTGTTTATGCAAGAGATACTTCTGGAAATCTTGGAATGGCTTTAGTTACATTTGAAGTTAACACAGATGACGACGATGACGACGATGATTCAGATCGTAGAAATCTTAGAACAATTTATACTTACAGCGATGAATTTAATGATTATTTAAATCAGTTTAATGAAACATCTGGGGTTATTGATTTAATGGATGATAATTCTAAATCTCAAAAAGCTTCTTTCTTTAGTAGACTTTGGAATTTAATTAAAAGATTTTTTGGATTCTAATATGAAAAATATTCAGGCCTTAGCCGATGATCGAGAAAAAGAAGTTAAAAAAAATATTGGTGGAAGAATTGAGAGTTTACAAAATGCAGTAAAATTTTGTGAAGGAGGGGGTTTTGATGAAGGGGGAGATGAACCAATTAGATCTAGTTTAAGAAGTTATTTTAAAGAAAGAAACTTATATTTAGAGAGATATGGTTTAGATTTTTCAGATGAAAACTCTAAAATTCAAGAAATACTTAGAAATGCAAATTTAATAATGTTATATCCAAAATTTGAAAATAATTCTAATTAAAATGGAAAAAAATACTATACTTTATCTTGGAAGTAAACTTTCAATGGGCAGTATGGCCCGAGTTCAATTAAGAGAAAAATTTCCAGATTATGTTCTTGCTCATTTTTCTAAATTAAGTCAGATAAAATATAATTTTGAGAACCATAGATTTAATCCTGAAAATATAGCTCTTGTTCTTTCAGAATCTGATCCTCCAGGAGAGCTTCTTGGTTTTTTAAGAAAAAAAGGTTATCTTGGTCCAGCAATATTTATTAGAAAATCTCAATTACCAGAAAGAGCTACTCCTAGTTATGATGGTTTTGTTAAAAGGAATTTGTCTAAGATAATTGATCTTACTGGAGAACATTTACCTAATTAAATTCTTCCGAAGGATTAGGTCTTTTGAGACCTTTTATTTCATTTTTGTCTTCACTGGAAGCAATAATATCATCTATTCTTAAAATCATATTAGCTACTTCACTTGCAGAATTAATTGCTTGGCTTTTAATCTTCAGAGGTTCTATTATTCTGGCCTCTAAAACATTTTCAATTTTATTTGTAAATAAATTCAGGCCTGCATTTTTATCTCCAGAATCATGCCTTGATTTTAGTTCTGTTAATATGTCTATAGGGTCTATTCCGGCGTTTTCAGCCAATGTAACAGGAATAAATTCTAAAGCAGAAGCAAACTGTTCTACAGCTAATTGCTCTCTTCCACTTAGAGTTTGACCAAATTCTCTTAATCTTTTAGCAAGTTCTATTTCAATAGCTCCACCACCTGGAACAATTAAACCTGATTTTAAAGTGCAAACAACATCTCCTAATCCGTCTTGTATAGCTCTTTCTATTTCATCTAAAACATGACCTGTTCCTCCATGGATTAATATTGTCAAAGCTTTAGGATTTTTACATCCGCTTACATGAGTAAAAAAATCACCCCCATGTTTTCTTTCTTCTAATAATTGAGCATCTCCTAGTTCAAAAGGTGTTAGTTCATTTAAATTACTAATAATTTTTCCACCAGTAGCTTTAGATAACTTTTCAATATCACTTTTTTTAACTCTTCTACAAGCATATATTCCCTCTTTTGCTAATAAATATTGAGCAAATTCATCTATTCCTTTTTGACAAAATAAAACATTTGCACCTGTAATTTTAACTTTTTCAATCATTTCTCTTATTAAAGATTCTTCTTGAACAATAAAACTTTGAAGTTGTTCAGGAGAAGTTATTGATAACTTGGCCTCCATATCTGGATTTTTTAATTCCAAAGGAAAATCTATTATAGCTATTTTAGCATTTTGAATTTTAGAAGGCATATCTGGAGATATTTTTTCTTTATCTAAAATTATTCCTGAAACTAAATTAGTATCTTTTATTCCATCTCCTTTTAATTTTTCTAATTTGATATTATCTAAATCTATATTTTCTCCATCTCTTATTTGTTTTATAGCTTTTACAATAATATCTGCAAATTTTTCTTTAGAATCTTCAGCACCCTTACCAGTCATGGCAGTCATTGCTATTTGTTTTAAAACAACTTCATCATCAGGAGTTATTTTTAAAGAAATTTCTTCTAAAATTTCCTGTGCTTTTTCAGCAGCAATTCTATATCCTTTTGTAATTACAGTTGGATGTATTTTTTTATCTAATAATTGTTCTGCATTTTCTAATAGTTTTCCAGCAATCATTACTGCTGTTGTTGTTCCATCTCCTACTTCTTCTTCCTGAGTTTTAGCTATTTCTACAATCATTCTCGCTGCAGGATGTTCTATAACCATTTCATTAAGAATTGTTACTCCATCATTTGTAACTGTTATTTCTCCAGAAGGAGATACTAACATTTTATCCATTCCTTTTGGACCAAGAGTTGTTTTAACTATTTCAGAAACCATTTTAGCAGCCATAATATTATCTTTTTGAGCTTGCTTACCCACAATTCTTTGAATATCATCTGGCATTAAATCTCTATTATTCATAGTACAAAATCTGAATTATTTTATTTAAGCATTATTGTGGTGAAATGATAGAAAATTTCATAAGATTTATAAGTAAATCTTGAGTTATAAGGGCATGAATAACATATTGGTTGTTGATGTTATGACTAGAAAGCCTGTTACAATTAAACCAGAAACTAATCTTTTAGAATGTGCTAAGACAATGGTTAGAAAAAGAGTTGGTAGTTTACTTATTGTTGATAAAAAGAAATTAGTAGGATTTGTTGCTAGAAGAGATATTTTATGGGCTTTAGTTAAAAAATCTAAAGCAGACTTATCTGGAATAAAGGCAATTCATATTTCTCCTAAAAAAATAGCTACCATAAAACCTACAATTTCTGTTAATAATGCTATTAAAAGAATGAAGAAATTGAAATTTAAAGCATTACCAGTTATTCAAGAAGGAGAATTATTAGGAATTGTTACTATGAAAGATATTTTAAATTTTCATCCAGAATTATATCCTGAATTAAATGAATTTGCCCAAATAAAAGAACAAGCAGGTAAATTAAAAAGAATAAAAAAAGCTAAGGATAGAAATTTTATGCATGAAGGTATTTGTGAAGAATGTGGAGATCAGGATATTCTTCAAAGAATTAATGGTATGTTGATCTGTGAATCTTGTAAAAATTCTATGTAAATAAATTTTTCAAAAAAATTTAGAGTAAACCAGAACTTTGTTAAAATAGTTATTTTTCAACAAATAAATTTATAAACTAGAATTTTATCTATTTTCTTTATGGATGGAAAAATAAACAATTTGTTAAAAGTTTACTTTAAATCTAAGGGAATTTTAGAAGTTCCAGAAGAGATTAGAAATCAATTTGAAAACATCTCCCATACTAGATTAGTTACAATTTTAAGAGAATCTGATTCAACTGTTGGATCTATTTCTTTAGAAAAAATTAATCCAGTTACAAAGAGTGTTGTTTTTACAGATTTTGGTGGAAGGGGAACATATTCTTTTGAAAACCTTGGACTTAAAATTGAAAATGAAAGATATACTTTAAAATAAGAGAAGGGAATATTTAAATAAGTATTTTTTCTTATAATTAAAAGGTAATATAAATGGCTAACCAAGATACAGTATTTTCAAGTAGTATAAAATATAGTGGAATATTTTCTTTTTCCTCTTTTTACAAATTTTGTTATGATTGGCTTAGTGAAGAAGCTGGTTTTGATGTTAGTGAAGATAAATATGCAGAATCAATATCTGGAGATTCTAAAAAAATAGATATTAATTGGTCTGGTTCTAAAGGATTTACAGATTATTTTAAAGGTAAAATAACTGTTTCATTTAATGTTTCTGGATTAAAAGATGTTGAAATTGCTAATAATGGTGGAAAAATTAAAACCAATAAAGGTGGAATTAAAATTGGAATTAAAGGAATTTTAATTAAAGATCCTAGTGGTAAATTTGAAATGACTGCTTTTAATCAATTTCTAAGATCAATCTATGAAAAATGGGTTATTACTTCTAGAATTGGTGAACTTGAAGGTAAAATAGCTGGAGCATGTGATGAATTTCTTGCACAATCAAAAGCTTTTTTAGATTTAGAAGGTAGAAAATAGAATTGTACTACCGAAATCCTTAAATACAATTTCTATTTAAAATTAACATGAAAAAATTAGGCCTATTATTACTTTTTATCATGATGATATTTCCCTTAGTTTCTGCTGCAGCAATTAGTGTAGAAAAAATTAGTTCTAATGATGTTTTAGTTATTGGATCTGATAAACCAGTTGTTGTTAAATTGAACTTATCAAATTCTGGAGCTTCAACAACTTTTGAATTTTACAATTTAGTTGGATTTCAAATGTCTCCAAATAAAAATATCCAAATTAATCAAGGAGATACAAAAGAAATAGATCTTACTCTATCTCCAATAGGAACATTTGATTATAGAGGATTTTATACCTTAAAATATTATATTAGAGCAGAAGATAAAACTGATTTTCCCCAATCTGTCACTTTTAGTGTTCTTGATTTAGAAGATATTTTTGAAGTTGGATCTGGAGAAGTTGATCCTGAATCTAGATCTATTGAAATTTATTTAAAAAATTTAGTAAATTTTGATGTTGGTGAAGTTAATGCTAAATTTTCCTCTGCATTTTTTGATTTTGAAAAAACTTTTGAATTAGGACCAAATGAAAAAGCAAATTTTACAATTCAATTAAATCAAGATGATTTTAATCAATTAATGGCTGGATTTTATACTCTAGATGCTGAAATTAATGTTGGAGATAAAACAGTATTTACAGATGGAATAATTCAATTTTTAGAAAAAGATATATTAAAAATTACTCAAAAAGATTATGGATTTATTATAAATACTCAGATAATTCAAAAAGTTAATGAGGGAAATACAATTGAATCTTCTGAAACTTTTATTGAAAAAAATATTTTTTCTAGATTATTTACTACTTTTAGCCCCTCACCAACAATAGTTCAAAGAGAAGGGTTTAAAATTCAATATACTTGGATAAATGATATTGGTCCTGGAGAAACTCTTAATATTGAAATTAAAACAAACTGGTTATTTCCATTTATTCTTATTCTATTAATTATTGTGATTGTTGTTCTTGCAAAACTTTATTCAGGAACTGCAGTTGTTTTAAGAAAAAGAGTTTCATTTGTTAAAACTAAAGGTGGAGAATTTGCTCTAAAAGTATCTTTATTTGCTACTGCTAAAAAATATGTTGAAAGAGTTAATATTGTTGACAGACTTCCAGCAATAACAAAACTTTATGAAAGATTTGGTGGAGAACAACCTTCTAAAGTTAATTCAAAAGCAAGAAGATTAGAATATGATTTTGAAAAACTTGAAGCAGGAGAAACAAGAGTAATGTCTTATATTATTTATTCTAAGATTGGAGTTATGGGGAGATTTGCACTTCCTTCTGCAATAGCAATATTTGAAAAAGAAGGAAAGATACATGAAACTCAATCTAATAAGGCCTTCTTTGTAACAGAACAAAGTGCAAAAGATGCTGATAAAGAATAAATTTCTGAACAAATTAGATAAAATTTAAATAAGTCTTTTTTAATTCATTTTAATGGAAAATAAATTTTTTAATTTAGAATGGATTTCTGAGGCCACTAATTCAATTTTTCAATTCTTTATATTCCACCTTTCTCATTTCCATCTTCATGTTCCTGTGCCTTTCTTTTGATTAATAAACCTTAAAAACTCTCTAATATTCTAATTTTCATCCCTCCATAGCTTAGTGGTTTTAAAGCGCCTGGCTGTAGGTTTTACCTAAGGTGGACATTCCATTTCGGAAATTGGATGAAGCCCCAAAAGTCAAGTGGTACGGTGAAAGCAGTGCCCGGGAGACCCCCAGTTCGAATCTGGGTGGAGGGATGAAACCAAAGTGTTCTATTCTGGAGCTCTCTATGAGCTCCTTGGGACATTTTAAATTTAAAGAAATAAGAAAGTATAAATTATTTTAAACGTCCAGTTGGAGTGTTTTAAGAATTGCTATCCTTTTTTAATAATCTCATAAAACCAAAAATCTAAAGGTCCGATCCCTCTACTCAGATCTGATATAGCAGGAATTTTTTCCACACCTTTATTTAAATCCCTTTTATTAATTAAATCATAAATAACTCTATCCTCTACTTTAAGATTACCTATGACCTCTACCCTTTTCCTTCCTTTAAATTTTGTTACATGAAGTTTTCCATCTAATCCTAAACCTTCTAATTTCTTAGTTCGATACCTTAATTTATCTGTAATTTTTCTATCATTAAATCTTTCTTCAGAGGGTAAAGAAACACAATAATCCCATATAAAAGTATTTTTTCCATCATAAGCATATCTCATTTGTGGAAGCCATTCTAATTTAGAATTTTGCCCTTCTTGAAAGGAAAAATAGATTAGATCTTTGGTTTCTTGATTAAAATGGGGTGTTTTAAGTTTTCTCTGAGGACTATCCTCATTTGACTTAGAAAGAAGATAAGCCATTTCTTTATTATATACTGCAGAACCAATTTTACGTTCAAAATAAGTATGTCTTCTATACAAACGTTGAACAATACTAGTTGTACTAAGACGTGAAAAATTTTCCATCATTTCTTTTTGAATTTTATCCCCCCTTAAGAAGTGAGTTAATTTTCCATTAAGTCCCTGATCCCGATAAATGGGAATTATAGGGCCTTCTTTTGGATTGAAAGATATTCCTTCTATTTTTTCAAATATCCTTCCAATATGGTTTAAACTATCTTTTTGTTTTCTTTTTATTTCTGGATCTGGGATAAAAAAAGTGTCCATATCTTTAGAGGTTTTTTAGGATATATAATAATTCTTTTAACTTTTTTTCTTAAAAACGTAATATTTATATACTATTTACGTGATATAGAAATAATGATAAAATTAGACTTATTAGATAAAAAACTCTTATATGAGCTAGATCTAGATGCAAGACAATCTTTTGCACAATTATCTAGAAAAATAAAGGCCAGCCAGGAAGTTGTTAGATATAGGCTTAAAAGACTAATTGATAATAAAATTATTGAAGATTTTATGACTATAATAGACATAGGAAGACTAGGATTTTATCATTATGAAGTTTATTTTAGATTTCAAAAATTAAATGAGCAAAAAGAAAATGAATTGATTAAGTTTATTATTAATTCCAACAATGTTTTGTGGTTTTCTAGTTGTACAGGACACTATGATCTTGTCTTTTCAGTAATGGCTAAAAATAATATCCATTTTTCAGAGATACTTTCCAAGATTACTAATAAATACGGGGAATTTATTGCTGAAAGAAACATTCAATCAACAATTAAAATACCTCATTTTACTAGGGCTTACTTATTACCTAATAAAGATGTGCAAGAAGTAAGTTTTTCTAGTGCCTCTCCCCACATTATAAAAATAGATCAAATAGATTTTAAAATTCTTAGAACAATAATGAACAATGGACGAATGCCTTTAATAGAAATTGCCCATAAATTAAAACTCAAAGAAGATACTGTTAAATACAGATTAAAAAATCTAAGAAAAAAAGGGGTTATCCAAACATTTAGACCCAGACTAAATAAAAAGAATATGGGGTATCTTCTTTATCAAATTCTATTTAGTTTTAAAAATCTCAATGATTCATTAAAAAAATCATTTATAGAATATTGCAAATCAATAGGAAATGTGGTTTATGTGCTGGATACTATTGGAAAATATGACTTCATTGTAGAGGTGGAGCCAGAAAACCAAGAACATTTTAATGACCTTTTGAAGAAGATTCGAAATAAATACTCAAATAAGATTATTAATTATGAAACAATTTCAATAACAAAGGAACACAAAATGGATTATTTTAGAATAGATAAAAAAGAATATTTTAATAATTCCAAAATTATATAAATTATTCAATCTTAGCTTACCCACATAATAAACGAGCGTATAACAAAACGTGATTGCTCGGTCGGGAAGTAATTCTCTAAATGAACACTTTTAATCGGTTCAGGGTGGAGGGATTTTATTTTTTTAGAGTATTTTATACTATTTTCCATATCTATTTTGGCCTACAGAAATGTTTAAAAACTAAATGATTCTTAGAGGATCAATAAAAATGAGGTTGACAAATGAGTGAAAATCTAAATCAATTTCAAGATATGTCTGAAGAAGAAGATCAATTTGACCAAGATCTTGAGTCTTTGGATCTTGATGACTAGAACAGGATCTTATGGCTGAATTTTAATTCTTTATTTTTTTATTTTTCAAAAAACTTCTTTAATGTTTTTTATTCTACTTTATTAAAAAAAAGTACATTATTATTTGAACTTAATTCGTCTTCAAAATAAAATATTTCATATTTTAAATTTTCAAAATTTGTTTTTGAAATCCAATTATTTGTTAAAACAATCATTCTTCCCCCACCAATTTCTATAGGATTTATTTCAATTTCCTTCACCATTTTTTGATCTGCATAAATTTTTAAAGTTGTAAGTTCAGATTTTTTTAATCCATGATTCTTGATTGTAATATTTGTATCTAAATAGTTACCATTCATTACTACAGAAACATTTTCTAAAGCAAGATCTACTCTTGGTTCTACAGAATAAAGTTCATCAATTAAATCTAAAGTATCCTGCCCAATTGTTTGATAACATTTGCTATAATTATACATAATATTATTTTTATTTTCAGAGTGGTCTATTCCTAATGCATGTAATAGTTCATGTATTGCAACATTTGGTTGAGGGCAAGTAGAATCTTTAATTAATAATATGTGGCCATTAAAAATAACATTAAAATTAGAAGTCTTAGTTATATTTGTAGGACCACCTTCTCCTGCAATGAAAAAATCTCCTTTAACCTTATTATTACTTGTACAGGAAACAGTTATTTCTCCAGGATTTGATTCATAAAAATCTAAAATTGTTTTATTTTCTATAATTTCAAAAGCTAATTCCATGTCTGCCCTTTTTTGTAATGTGCAATCTTCCATGATATGATATGAAATTTCTTTTTCAGGATATCTTAGTTTAGAATAAAATTGCATTTCCTCCTGAATTTCAGGATTTAAACTAAAATTAGTAGATGTTGATTGTATTCCAAAATCAATACTATTTAATGGAATAAACCAATACACTAAAGACAATAATATTACAAATATAACTAAAACAAAACTAATAAACTTCCTAAAATTGCTTGGTTTTTGTTCTTCTTCTTCCATTATTCACCTCAAATAAAAATAAAAAAAATAAAAAAAATAAAACTTATTCAGCTGCAGGTTGATTTTCCATATTTTCCTTAGCCAAAGTAGCTCTATCTGTTTCTGCACTAATGCCTTCATTTGAAGATGCATTTTCAGCACTTTCAGATATAGCATCCCCTAAATCATTTTCTCCGTCTTCTGATCTTTCAGGGAGACTTGGAGTTTCAATAGGTGCAGCTTCAACAGGTTGTTCAGCTTGTGCTTCTACAGGTGCTTCAGCAGGAGCCTCTACAGGTGCAGCTTCAGCAGGTTGTTCAGCTTGTGCTTCTACAGGTGCTTCAGCAGGAGCCTCTACAGGTTGTTCAGCTTGTGCTTCTACAGGTGCAGCTTCAACAGGTTGTTCAGCTTGTGCTTCTACAGGTGCTTCTTGTGGCGTTTGTGTTTCTTCTTCCATTATTTTATACCTCAAATTTAATTAAATTGGAGTAAAAAGGCTAAATTCTATTATAAAGGTTTTGAATCCCTTATTAAGCATAACAATGTTTTTAAAAGAGTAATATTAAAGATAAAGTATAGGATAAGGTTA
>JADHVH010000014.1 GCA_016784085.1 Candidatus Pacearchaeota archaeon | reverse complement strand
CCTTCATGTAAATTTTCATATACATCTAATTTTTTTAATTTAGGATAGCTAAATGAAACTGTTTTCATTCCAGAAAGCTCTGAAAAACCAATTTCTAAAGGCATATATGATGGAGAAATCCATTTTTTGTAAATTTTCAATTTAGGTATCTCAATTCCGGCTCCACGAACAACTAAATAATTAGCAGGCATTAATCCTTTTCTTCTTCTTTCTTCATTAATAGGGTGATTATCTAAAACTTTGAAAACTTTTTCTAAAAATTCATTCATTACATTTGCAGTATATTGGGAATTTTCATCATCATCTAAAGGTTTGATCTTTCTGAACTTCCCAGTATATGGGTGAGGATCATTACTAGCAATGTTATCTGAAAAACCTCCTCTAAAAACTAAAGCTCCACGATGTTGAATAGTGTTTTTAAATTCAAATTTAAAAGGCATTTCAATTTTATTTATTGCTTTTGTTAAAATTTCTGCCTCTGCAGTTGTCAAAGTTCTTCCACATCTTCTATCTAACAAATTTCCCTTATCAAGGGAATCAATAGTTGAGAAATTCGCCCTCCAAGCTAAGTCCCCCCGTGTTAATTTAAATCCTGCACCTTTAGCTTCTAATTGCCCCCTTGTACTTGAAATAAGCTCATTACCAAAAATAGACACAATTGCTTCATCAGATCCAGGAATATATCCTGGTTTAACAGGGTAAAAATAACCCATTTCTCCTCTTGCTGCAAAAAAATTCAAATTAGGCATGTTTGCAACTTCTAAAGGGGTTTTATCACCAAGTTGACTATGTGGGAGATCCCCTATTCCATCAAGAATTATAAATATTCCTTTCATATTATCTAAAGATAATCTTAGTTTAAAAGAATTTATATTCCCTAAGAAATAAAGAAAAACCTTAAAATATCTTCTTTCTAAATATAATCATGTTTAATAAATTAAAAAATAAATTGAAATCTTGGACTAAAAAAGTCTCTAAAGAAATTGAAGCAAAAAAAGATATTCAGGAAATAGAAATTCCTAAAAAATTTGATGTTGCTCAACAAAAATATGAACCAGATGAGAAAGAAATAAAAAAGAAAGCTAAAGAAATTAAGAAAAAAGCTAAAAAAGAAAAGAAAATAATAAAAAAATCATCAGAAAAAAAAGGTTTTTTTGAAAAAGTTACTTCTAAAATAACTAAAATCAAAATATCTCAACAAGATTTTGGACTATATTCTGAAGAATTGAAAATGCTCTTGATAGAAAATAATGTTGCTTTTGAAGTTGCTGAAAAAATGATTCTAGATCTTGAAGAGAAAATTGTTGGAAAAGAATTATCTAAAAAAGAAATTGAAAATGAAATTCAAAAAGATTTCAAAGAAGTTATTTCTAATATCTTAATTGAAGGATTTAAAATAGAAGATAAAATTAAAGAAAAAAGTGAAAAACCTTTTGTAGCTCTATTTTGTGGAATAAATGGTACAGGTAAAACCACTACAATTGCAAAAATTGCAAAATCCCTGAAAGAAAAAAAGATTTCATGTGTATTAGCTGCAGGAGATACCTTTAGGGCAGCTTCAATTGAACAAATAAAACACCATGGAGAAAAAATAGGTGTTAAGGTAATTGCTCAGGAATATGGGGCAGATCCTGCAGCAGTAGGATTTGATTCTATAAAATATGCTAAAAAAAATAAAATAGATTGTGTTTTGATTGATACTGCAGGTAGAATGCATACTTCTAAAAATTTACTAAAAGAAATTGAAAAAATATCTCGAGTTTGTAATCCTGATCTTAAAATTTTTGTAGGAGAAAGTATTACAGGTAATGATGCTATTGAACAAGTAAAAAGTTTTGATCAAGAAATAGGCATTGATGGGATTATTTTGACAAAAGCAGATATTGATGAAAAAGGTGGAACAGCCCTTAGTGTGGGATATATCACCAAAAAACCAATTCTCTATCTTGGAATGGGCCAAGAATATAATGAATTAGAACAATTTGATAAAGAAAAATTTCTTAAAAAGCTAGGATTATGATTAATCTTTAACCCATCTTTCACTTTGAATTCTTATTTCATCCAATGCTTTTTCTAATCCTTTTTTAATCACTTTAACACACCCCTCATCACCTGAATCATGAATTTCTGGATCTTCTAAAATCAATTTAGATTTTTCCCCTTTTCCAAGCCAAAGCCCTATAGCCTTTCTATCTGGATTATATTTAATACTAATATGGATTCCACTTCCAGAATAAGCACCCAATTGATTTTTTTGACTTTCTCTAATAGCCATGAATTCTTCATGAGATACGTTGTAAATTAATCCAGAATATTTTATTTGATTATTCATAAAATAATTAAATAAAACCTATTTTTAAAGAATATTGCAATTTAATATACTAATTAAATTCTCTAACACCAAAACTTTAATAACTCATATTTCACTCCTTCTTTTATGTTAGAAAAACTAGGAAACATATTGAAAAAAACTACAGATAAGATAGCGAATGCCATATTTCTTGATAAAAACCTAGTAGATTCAATTGTAAGAGACCTTCAAAGAGCATTAATAGAAGCAGATATTAGTATTTCATTAGTAAAAGAAATAAGTGATAAAATAAAGAAAACAGCTTTAGATGAAAGAATCAAAGGTATTGAAAAAAAAGAACATTTGATTAAGTTACTTCATGAAGAACTTACAAAAATTCTTGGAAAATACAAACAACTTACTCTTAAAAAAACTCAAAATAAAATTATGCTTTTAGGACTTTATGGGGCGGGAAAAACCACCACAATTTCAAAGTTGGGAAATTATTATGCTAAAAGAGGAAAAAAGGTTGCCCTAATAGGTTTAGATGTTCATAGGCCTGCTGCAGCAGAACAACTTAAACAACTTGCAGAAAAAAATAAGTTAGCTTATTTTATTGATAAAAAAGAAAAAGATGCTTTAAAAATTTGGAAAAAATATGAAAAAGATCTCAAAAAATATGATTTAATTTTAATTGATACAGCAGGACGTCATACTTTAGATAAAGATTTAATAAAAGAAATAAAATCTCTTGGAAAAAAAATTGATCCTACAGAAACAATTTTAGTAATGCCTGCAGATATTGGTCAAGCAGCTAAAAAACAAGCTTCTGAATTTAAAGATGCTTTAAAAATTTCAGGAGTAATAATTACCAGAATGGATTCCACTGCCAAAGGGGGTGGAGCTTTAACAGCCTGTGCAGAAACAAATGCCGGAGTTTATTTTATTGCAACAGGAGAAAAAATAAATGATCTTGAAGAATTTAAACCAGAATCATTTTTATCAAGACTTCTTGGAATGGGTGATTTGGAAGCATTAATGGAAAAAATAAAATCTGCAACAAATAATGCTCAACAAAATAAAATCCAAAAAAAGCTAGAAGAGGGTAAACTAAGCTTAGAAGATGTTATAGAACAAGTCAAATCAATGGGAGATATTGGGGGGCTAGATAAAATAAAATCAATGATTCCTGGATTAGGAAATGCAAAAATACCAGAGGGAGTATTAGAAAATCAAGAGGCAAAAATTGCAAAATGGGAACATATCTTAAAATCCATGACTAATGAAGAAAAAGAAAATCCAGAAACATTAAAAAAACAAACTTCAAGAATTAATAGGATTGCCAAGGGCGCAGGAGTAAATAACACTGATGTTAGAGCACTATTAAAACAATATGACATGTTAAACGAAATGCTTAAAACAGGAAATAACTTAGACATGTCTAAAGGGATGAACCCCAAACAAATGCAAAAAATGATGAAAAAATTTGGGAAAAAAATGAGGTTTTAAATGAAATATAAAATTTTACTAATATTATTTGTAATTTCTTTAATAAGTTCAGGTTTACTAGCTTATGGAGGATATAATAACACAGAAGTTTGTAATCCAGATTCCCAAGGATGTTCAGCAGTTAGTCTATCAGACTATAGCACTACTTTTGGGATAAACAACAATTATTATGGAGTTGTTATTTTTTTATTTATGAGTATATTAACTTATTCCCACATTAAAAATCCAAAAAAAACAAAATCTTCTATTATTAAACTAGGGGTGACCATTGGAACAATTGTTTCTCTTTATTTTATTTATCTTCAACAATTTATTATTCAAGCATGGTGCAAATATTGTTTAATTGTAGACTTTTCAATGATTGTTGCTTTTGGGATTGTATTTTTCTCATGGAGAAGAAAAAGAAAATGGAAAACCAGATAATTCAACAAGGTGCCGAAGCAATAATTCTTAAAGAAAAAAATAATATCATTAAAAAAAGAATTAAAAAATCCTATAGAATTAAAGAATTAGATGAAAAGATAAGAAAACTAAGGACAAGGTCTGAAACAAAATTATTACTAAAAGCTTCTGAAGAAATTTTAACTCCAAAAGTTATTAAATCAGATGAAAAATCAAAAGAAATAATTATGGAATTTATAGATGGAAAAAAACTTTCAGACCACCTAGATAAATTTTCAAAAAAAGAACAAAAAGAAATCTGTAAAAAAATAGGAAAATCTGTTGGAAAAATACATTCAAAAAATATTATTCATGGAGATTTAACAACTTCAAATATGATTTTAAAATCAAATAAAATTTATTTCATAGATTTTGGATTGGGATCTATAAGTCACAAGTATGAAGATAAAGCTGTTGATCTTCATCTTCTTAGACAAGCTTTAGAAGCAAAACATTTCAAATACTGGGAAGAATTATTTGAAGAAGTTCTAAAAGGATATCAAATTTTCTCCGAATATAAAATAGTTTTAGAAAGATTAAAAGCTGTAGAAAAACGTGGAAGATATAAACATTAAATTTAAAAGTTTGATAAAATTCCAATAATTAAAGCCCCATAGTTCAGTGGTCAAGAATACGGCCCTTTGAAGGCCGGGACCCAGGTTCGAATCCTGGTGGGGCTATTTAAACACCCTTTCATAAAATATTTCTCTATTGATCTCTTGACGTTTTGGAGTAATAAAATATTTACTGAATTTTCTAGGTTTAAATTTTTCTCCAATCAAAACTCCTGCTAAATTTTTGTATTCTTTACTAGCTTTTGATCTTGGTTTTATCTGGGAATACGCTTTAAAATTAGCAACAGCTTTCATAAAACCTAAATCATGGGGTATTACTGCTAAAATTGGTACTCCAGAAGTTTTTTCAATATCTTCTATAGAAAGTTCAAATTTTTTCTTATAAACTTTATTTAAAACAAGACCATTAATTTGGGTTCCCCTTTCTTTTGCTCTTTTTATTGCCTTTAATACTACGGCTAAAGAAGGGTGGTCTGGTGTAGTGACCATCAGAAGTTCATCAGAAGCAAGAACAACTGCTAAAGATTCCTCATCTAAAGAAGGTGCAGAATCAATTAAAATGTAATCATATCTTTTCTTTAAAGAAGATATTTTTGTTTTCAATTTTAAAGGGCTTACATCTTTTTTTGAAAAAATAGCTGCAGGAATCATATCAAAATGTTCAAGTTTTACAATTACATCTTTAATATTTGCAGATCTTTCCAATAATTCATGCAAAGTATTTTCAGGATTGACAATATTAAAATGAAGGCCTAGATTGGGAGCTGTTAAATTCCCATCTACCAATAATACTTTCTTACCTAAACTTGAGATTGCCTCTCCAAGAGCAGCAACAACAGATGTTTTACCAACCCCTCCTTTTAAGCTCAAGACCCCAATAGTCTTTCCCATTATAATTCAAATTCATTTTTCTTTAAAAATCTTACTAGAATCTCCAACAGCAAGATTTAAAAAACAATTTTACAATTTAATGGCATGCCAAAAAAGATTACTAAAGAAAAAATAGAAAAACCTAAGCTAAAAAAGATTACTGCAGATGAATTTGAAAAAAAAGTTTTAGAATTGGCTGGAAAAGGTTTAACTTCTGAAAAAATAGGTCAAAAATTAAAATTAGAAGGAATTCACCCTAAAGATCAAAAGAAAAAGATTTCTAAAATTTTAAAAGAAAAAGAAAAATATGAAAATCCTGATCTAAAAAATGTCGAAATAAAATTAGAAAGATTAAATGCACATTATGCTAAAAACAAACAAGATAAAAGAGCTATGAGGGAAAAAGATAGAGTCTTTTCCCAATTAAGAAAGCTTAAACAATATTTCAAAATACCTATTGAAAAAAAGAAGAAATAATTCTCTTTAAAAAACTTTAAAACTGCACTAATTCTTAATAATTCATGACAAAAAAATTAGAAGAAGGAGATATAGTCCTTTGCACTGTAAATAAAATAATTGGAACAATTGTCTTTGTAGAAATTGAAGGCCAAGGAGAAGGTAATATTAGTTTTAGTGAAATTGCTCCAGGAAGAATAAGAAATATAAGAGATTATGTTGTACCTAAGAAAAAAATTATCTGTAAAGTACTTAGAATATCTCCTAATGGGAATATTGAACTTTCATTTAGAAGAGTTACTCCTAAAGAACAAAAAGAAATGAAAGAAAAAAATAAACAAGAAAAAGGATATAAAAGTATTCTTAAAACAGTTCTAGGGGAAAAAGTAAAAGATTTTATTAACCAAGTCACAAAAGAAGAAACTATTTATGATTTTTTAGAAGAAGCTAAAGAAAATCCAAAAAGACTTGAAAAAATAGTGGGAAAATCTAATTCAATTAAAATTTTAGAAATATTAAATACTCAAAAAAGTAAAAAATCTACTGTAAAAAAAGAATTTAATATACATACCAACAAATCTAATGGGTTAGAATTAATAAAAACACTATTTTCAAAAATAAAACCAGTTCAAGCAAAATATATCTCTGCAGGAAAATATTCTTTAGAATTAGAAGGAGAAAATCTTAAATCTGCAGATCAAGAACTTAAAAAAATTATCTCTGAAATGGAAAAAACAGCTAAAAATGCTGGCTTTGAATTGAGTATTATAGAGAAGTAAATATTTTCTTAATGTATTTTTTACAAATGTTTTTCACCATCACAAAGCTTAAATATTGATAAAAATCCCTAATATTATATAAAATGGAAAAAAATAACCCCCAATTTTCAGTTGCAATATTGGGTATTATATTTGATCCTGCTAATAAAAAAATTCTTATAGGAAGGACTGAAGGGGTTCCAGAATTACCAGAATTAACATGGGGTTTTCCAGGTGGAAGCGCTGTTCCTGGAGAAGATGTAGATATAACTCTTAAAAATAGTGTTAAAGAAAAAACAGGGCTAGTTGTAAAGAATCTTGGAGCTATTTTTTCTAAAACATATCCTGAAAAAGAAGACTTATTATCTGTTTATTTTTTATGTGAAAGCTTTGAAGGAGAAGAAAATGCTGGAGGGAGATTTAAAGAACTTAAATGGGTAGATCCAGAAGAACTTGAAGATTATTTTACAACATCTTTCCACAAAAAATTAAAAGAATTCTTACTTGAACTAAAATAAAGTGTTGTTAAAAAAGTGTAAGATTTGTAAAAAATATACTTTAAAAGAAAACTGTTCTAAATGTAAAATAAAAACATCTGATGCCCATTATAAATTTCTAAAGCTAAGAGATATTTCAAATTAATTTTTTAAATCTAAAGTAGCCTTACCATAAACCCCATCATAGCCAGGAATAACATTTATTTTTCCTTTTCTATTATTTAAAATTAAATCAATTAATGCTCTTTCGACATTTTTTTCAACCATTTCTTCTTCACTAATATTTAATAATAAATTAAATTCGTCTTTAAAATTTTCAATTAAAATATTATAGATATTCCAAACTTTTTGAGAAGCAATTCCTGATTTTACCTGGAGAGAAATTAATTCATGCAAAGGTAAAAGAGTATAAAATTTTTTAGCGTTTTTAGGTTCATAGCCCATCTCTTCTTTTGAAATTTCTTCAACACGATAATCTACCCCTAAAATTAATTGTTTGCCACACCTGGGACATTTATCTTCAAGTTCTTTTGTTTTTTTAGGCCCACAAGAAAAATCACATTTTCTATGGCCATCCCAATGATACATTCCATATTCAGGAGGAGTTTCAACAGTTGCTTTTAATCCATTTCCTGTTCTTATTGCATTAATAATATTGTCATAGCTTAATTCTTTTATGTCTAAAATAGTAACCTCTCTTCCTAATCTCCAGGGCCAAAAACTATGGGAATCTGAAAAACTCACAATATTTACTTTTTCTTTAAACCTCCAAAGCATAGGTGGATCTGCACTTAGCCCAGATTCCACAGCATAAATATGTTTTGTTTGATCTCCAAAACATTCTTTTAAACTATCAAAACCTTTTTTACTTCCAAATAATCCAAACCAAGGAGTCATACAATGAGCAGGAATAATTTCTATTTTTTCATTAATCTTTTTCATATCTTTTACAAAATCTTTACAAGCTATTCCAAAAATAGGCCTACCATCATAATCAATTCTTCCTTTACTTTTCAAATATTCTGTAATCTTATCCGCTGTTTTACCATTAGGGCATAAAACAACTAAATGAATTGCTCTTCCTTTTTCCCCCTGAGTAAACATAAAACTAATTTCTGTTTGCCAAATAAATGGAAAACCATTCTTAGTCCTTAAAATTCCTTTATCATCTTCTGTTAAATTTTCATCAAGTTCTTTTCTATATTCTTCATGTTGAAAATCTCCTGTTCCAAATAAACCAATTCCTTTCATTCGGCCATATTTTTCTAAATTCTCAACACTTAAATTTTTAGAAGTTGCCCTTGAATATTTTGAATGAATATGCAAGTCAACAATAATCTCCATAAAAAAATAAATGAAAAATCTAGTTAAATAGTTTTAGTAAAGTATATTCTCCAAAATAGATATTGCAAAATATATGATCCAAAATATATAATATAGAATAATATTAATTTGTCTAGGCTTCGTCCACAACTCCAGCCTCAGTAATGTAATATATTGTTTCGTTGTCTGGTAAGTTAGGACTATCTATTAACTTTGCAACTCTTGAACCTTTTTTACCTCTTCTTAAATAAACCCTATATGTGGAGGCATGACCTACAATATGGCCTCCAATAGCTGTTGTAGGGTCTCCAAACATCTGAGCAGGATTAGCCATAACTTGATTTGTTACATAAACAGCAATATTATGTGTTTCAGCTAGTTTCATTAAATCATGAAGATATCTATTCAATTTTTGTTGTCTATCAGCTAATTGGCCTCTTCCTGCAAATTCTGCTCTAAAATGGGCTGTCAACGAATCTATGACCATTAATTTGATGGGTTCACCTTCTCTAATCATCTCACTAACCTTATCTAATAAAAGCATTTGGTGGTCTGAATTAAATGCTCTTGCAACCATTATATTTTTCAAAACTTTCTCAGGATTAGCTCCTATTTGTTCTGCTATTTGTTTAACCCTTACAGGCCTAAAAGTTCCCTCTGTATCAATAAATACACATTTACCATTTGCCCCACCTTTTTCAAGAGGCAATTGGACGTTTACAGCTAAAGTTAATCCTACTTGGGTCTTTCCAGATCCAAATGCTCCAAACGCCTCTGTTATTGCTCTACTTTCTAATCCTCTTCCTCCCAGAAGGTCATCAAAGGCTTTACTGCCAGTGGTTATATTGTGAATATTTTCTCTTTTTTTAGCATATTCTGCACCATCTACAAAACCTAGTTGAAGCATTTCTCTAGATGCCTGAATAGCTTTTCTTGCAACAGCAGCACTAACACCAGCAGCATCACCTAAACTAACAGGAGTCATTACAGCTAAAGACATAAGATCATAAATTCCAGCAGCTTCAAGCTTAGCAGAAACAGCAGGCCCAATACCTGGGAGATCTGTTAAAACAGGTTCTTTAGATTCTTTACCTTTCTTAATTTCTTCTTCCCCTGTTTCTTCCTTTTCTTTCTTAATTGCCATTTTTATTTTAAATTGTTTACTCTTCTTTGAATTTTTTCTTCATGGGTTTCAAAATATCTTTTTATAGGGTGATGCCCCATTAAAACACCATGTTCTAATTCCAATAAATTATTTTTAGGGATTTCTAAAACAACCCTATCTGATAATTCTTTCCAATTATCTCCGGTAATTGATCCCTCCTCAGATTTGGGAAAGGTGCTATTAAAAATAAATGTATAATGTACATTTGATTCTAAACCCAAATATCCCATTCCCTTAATAATATCATCTGCAACATCATTACTCTTTCCATCCACACTATACAAGATTAACTTACTTCGTTCTTCTCCTTGTTCTCTATCTGCCATAGAAAATAAATCCAATCTTTCTTTATAAGCATTTATAGCTTTGGATATAATCATTAATTAAAAAGCCTTAAATTGGCAAAAATAAGTAAAACATCTAAAATTAAAAATACTACCAAAACCCCTGTTTCAGCCCTACTTCCTGTTCTTAGCTTTCCATAGGCAAGGGTTTTCAAAGGATAAAAAGGCCTAATCCCCCTCATTGTAAAACTATCTGCAATTAAATGACTACCATATCCTAAAAAAAATGGTAAAGCAATTACTGGTATTGAAACTATAAATAAAATAGTTAATAAAATTAAAAATGTGAAACTATGAAACACAGTCCTATGTCTTATAAAAAATTGTAAAATTCTAAAAATCTTTTTCTTTCCTAAAGTGGAATGTTTAGTATCTATATCTGCTAAAAAAGTAGCTAAAATGGCTACAATTACAAATAATATTTTATTATTAACACTTGAAATCAAAAGTAAAATAAAAAATAAGGTAATCATCAAATGCGTTCTAATTAACATTTTTAGATTTCTTCACTAAAATTAGTTGTATTTGTTTCATTAAGATTTCTTTCAAAAACAAATAATTTTTTTAACCATTCAAATAATACCTTTACAAAATTATATTCAACACATTGATCCTCTTCACAACGATTACTTCCACATTCGTAATTTTCAACACATGTAGCATTAATATCTGATTGGTTTTGCCATAAACCTGTTTCTAAACAATATT
>JADHVH010000013.1 GCA_016784085.1 Candidatus Pacearchaeota archaeon | reverse complement strand
AATGTTTCTCAAAAAACACTTTCTGAAATTCCTATGGCCTATAAAGATGTGTTTAAAGTCATGGATGCTCAAAAAAGTTCAATAAAAATAATAAAATATCTCAAACCAATAATAAATTGGAAGGGGTAAATATTTATAAAATAGATTTGATTAAAAACAATATAAAAATGGCCCATAAAAAGAGTATATTATTTGTTGCTAGTTTATTTTTATTAGTAGTTTTATTAGGAAATATTTCTGCAGATGTTTGTAAAATTGATACTATAGAAAGTTGTGAAAGTGGAGGATTTAATCTTGTTTTGGGCATGTCTGGAGAAACCAATGCTCATGCAGAATATTTGCAAAATAATGCTCCAGGAAATTATGGTTATGCTCTTTGTTGTGACTGGGGAAATGGAGTTCAACCAAGTTCCTGTACTAATTATCCTAAAATTATAGGAATATCTTCAGACACAAATGCCCATTCTCAAATTCCAACACTTACTACTTACACTAGGGAAATTTGTTATGAGAATTTAAACTGTCAAGCTTCTGATCAAAATCCTAATCCTGCAACTTTAAATGAAATTCTTAGTTTTTCTTCAGATACTAATGCCCATATTGGCCAACCTTTAGAATATCCTATTGGTCTTTATTGTTCTGTTGATTTTATAGGCCCTGGAGAAGCTTATTGTGGTGATGGAGATGTGGAGGAGAATGAAGAATGTGATATGGGTCCTAATTGGACAAACCCCCTAAATTGTATTTCTCCAGAAATAAGTGAATTAGATAAATGTGATTGTCAATTGGGGTATGGGCCCTTATATGATCCAGATGATTTAGAACCAAACACTGGTTGTGGGTGGTCTGGTAGTGCTGTAAGATATTGGTCTGAAAGTTCTGAGGGTGGTTTTCAAATAAGTGCTCCACTTTCAATTACTCTAGGAGTTACAACTGTTTATTTAGTTGTTGAAGATCTTACTGCTACAGATGGTACTCCAGTTACTTTTGAAATCTATGAGAATGATGTTTTATTTGATGATGACATAAGAGTTGGTGAAAATAGTATTACTACAACCTATCTTAATGGAAAAGCTATTGCCAATTGGACACCCTCCTTAAATGATATTGAAAATTCAAAAAATACTGGTGAAGGAGATGAATATGAATATTATTTTGAAACAGATGCAGGGTCTAGTTTAAGTGATTTAGTGATTATTATTGGAAATGAAGTTCCTTGTGAAATAAAAAATAGTTGTTCAGATTATGTTGATAATAGTTCATGTACTAATGATGTTTGTAATGTTGCAGACAATAGTTTAGAAACAATTGATTGTAATACTGTTGATTGTTCTTGTTTCTGGACTGAAGAAACTAGTGTTTGTGGTCCTTCTTGGAGAAGTGCTATGGGAGGGACATGTGATTATGTAAATTCTGAAGAAAATAATTGTGAAAATGATTTATTTTTAAGTTATTCTTGGGTTGCAACTTGGATTGAAGGTGTTGCTGGAGATCCTGCTGAAGCAGATTGTGTTGATGGAAGTGCTGTTGTTCCTTGCCCTGCCCAAGTAGAACTTCCATTTTTTAATATTTATAATTTAGGAATAACTGTTGTTGTTATTGCTTTAATTTATTGGTTATTAAATCTAAAAGATAAACCTAAAAAGAAAAAAACTATTTCTAAAAAGAAATAAATTTTTGTAAATAAAAATAAAGAACTAATTATTTTACATAAATAGCCTTAATTGTTTCTTTAAATCCTTTATCTGTATTCATCTCAATAAAATACATTCCAGAAGATAATCCTGAAGCATCAAAACTTGTTTTATAATTCCCTTCTTCATGATGAACTTTATTTACTAAAGTTTTTACATTACTTCCCCTAATATCTCTAACATTTAATGATACATTATCTCCAACAGGAAGAGAATATTTAATATTTGTTTGGGAATTAAAAGGATTTGGATAATTTTGTTGCAAATTATATCCTTCTGGGAGATACTTTTTCTTGTCAATTCCAACAGTGGTATCAGGAGTAATTGTGGGTAATTCTCCGGGATTTAAAATTAATTCAGAGTCTTGAGAATATATTGAGGAGTTTCCAGAACTATCTATATCAAAGCCAATAATTCCATTTATTATAGGCATATCTGGAGCACCCACTCCACTAAAATCCTGTATTCCTGAAATTTTTATTCTTTTTCCAGAAATATTATTTAAAACTGTTTCATTTATTTCAATTACCTCATCTGTTTGAGGTTCAAAAAGTCTCCAATGATAAATATTTGTAGGGTCATTTCCAACTAAAAAAGCATTCATCCCATGTCCAATACCTGTTATTGGATTGTGAAGATTAACCCAATACATTGGAAGATTGAATTTTCCTATTTGAGTAGTGTCATATTTTACAGGAATATCATCTCCATCATATCCAAAATAATTAAGATATATTTGTGCAGCATAGTTCCCAGAAATCCATCTATTTTCAGGATTATCATCATGATAAGGAATTGCACTTGTTGAATCTACATTTACAGAGGTTATACTTACCCAATTATCTTTTGCTTCAGGATTTCCTAAATGAGAATTCCAGTGGCCTGGTAGAGGGGAACTAAATACATTTTCTGTGAAATTTTGTATTTGAGTAATATCTGTTGCACTAGAAGGGATTCCATCTCCATCTACATCTGATTGATAGTTCTGAACTCCGTTTTGAGCAGCAGTAGCATCATCAGGACTAACTTCTCCTGTTAAATTTACATCTCCACTACCATAAGCATTTGTTAAAGTATCTCCTGGCTGAGCATGAGGATTAAGAATATCATCTTCACCATAATCCCTTGTTTCAGCTATTTTTTCTAAAGATTGTTCTTTTCTAGAAAAATTATTTTCAAAACCATTTTCATCAATTGGAGTGTCCCAATAATTTGAATTTGCTTTTTGATTAAAATCAGGACTTTCTAAAGAAGGTAGGGCTTTTTTTATAGATTGTGCTGTTCCTTGTTTTGAAGAATTATAAAAAGTGTTCCAAGCATCATTAGAAACAGATTCTCCTTGTTGGCCTCCAAATAAAGAAGTCACACCATAAAGTAAAGATGCTGTTCCAATAGCTATTTTTTTTGATAAACTTAATTTATTTGATAATTTTTTCATATTTTAAACACCTTAATTAAGTGATACTACTAAGTAGTGACTAGTTATAAAGTTTTCTATTTTAAATTCTATCGAGAATCTTTATAAATATAGAATTTCTTTTAATAAAAAGGAAAAAGAGATGAAAAAGAACAAAATATTTTTATTATTTTTAGGTATCTTTTGTATTAGTTTGGTTTCTGCAAGTTTTCAAATAGGAAATCTTTCTCATGATATTACAGAAAGTTATGGCCTAAATCAATATCTAAAGGGATGGGTAAATTTAAGTTTTTCAAATGAACCTATAGATTCTCTTTTTGAAACTAGCTTAGGAGATAATATAAGATTGCTTGAACTTCTTTCCTTAGATTCTTCAATTACAAGTTCTTATTCCTGTTTACCAATTGGATGTGAAACAAGCTATTCTGAAAGTAATGCTGAAACTTCAAAAACTTTTGAAATGAATGCTGAAGGAAATACTTTATTATTAGGGTTAAAATTTTCAGGAGGAATGATTGGAAATATAAGTGAATTTAAAATAAATGTAAACCCTCTTGGTTCTGTTAATACTCAATCTTCACAAGATCCACAAATAACTTTTGACTTTTTCAATGATGGAATAATTGATTGGGTTCCCTATGAATCTTCAGGTTCTTTTCAAGCTTCTAGATTTGGTTGTTTTGAACATGACCAAACACTTGAAATTGGATTGGTGGATACTCTTCCTTATTGTCAAAAAATAAATCTTAATCCAGCACCCACAGTTAAAATAGGGGCTTCACTTTATGATAACACTGGAATGAGTGAATCTGTAGAAATGAAACTAACTATTTCAAATGATTTTGGAACCTATGGAACATGCTATACCAATGCTTCTGGAACCAACAATATATCTTGTATTCCAGAAGTTTCTCTTCCTCAAGAAACAGATTATGAAGTTTGTATTAACCTTGTAAACGCAGAGGATAGAAATAAATATCAAATAAAATATGAAGATAATAATCCTTGTGGTTCTTCAGGTGGTGCAGCCCATGATTTTGAAATTTTTGCAAAACCCGGGAATTACGGAACTTTGAATTCATTTACCCTAAATAATACTGAATTTGTGAATTCAAGAGGAAGGGGGCATATTGAAGGAGATATTTGGGGGGATTTAAATAGTAGATATTATCTTGACTGTTCAAACGATTGTGTTGTTCCAATAAAAATAACTACCACTAATGCTGTTGAATTTTTAGAATTAAATAACTTAAATATAAACTATGTGGCAGGAGGAATTTCTAGATTAAATACTAACATTTATGAGGTGGTTGAAAGTGTTGCAGGAATAAATTCTGATTTTATCCTTATTAATTTAGACAAGGGTGAATTTCCAACTACTTCAGATACTTCAAGTATAAACTTTGGAAATCAAACATTTAGTTTAGCCCTAAATGAAGAAGATATATTTTCTCAAGATATTATTATTCAACATTATCCAGAAGTTAGTTATTTAAGACCACTAATTGTTACAATATCAAATCCAACAGAATTTCAAACAGGAGTAGATATTTATGACAGTGTTAGTATTTTAAGATATAATTGGAATTTTGGAGATGGCACTACTAAGACCAGCCTAACAAATAATATTACTCACACCTATAATCAAACAGGAGTGTATACTGTGGAAATTAGTATATTAGATTCCATGCAAAGAAATTCTTCAAAAAGTTTTGATATTAGTGTTACAACACCTCAAAAAGCAGTTAATGAAACTTTAACTAAAAAATCTACAAATTTAGAAAAAGTTCAATCTCAATTAGCTGAATTAAATTTATTTCAAAAAACAATTATTACTTCTATGTTAAATTTAACACAAAGTCAGGAAATTATTAATAAAGTTACAAATGATTTTTTCTTTGCAACAAATGAAACTCCTCTTGAAGAATATACTCTTATGTTAGATTCACTAAATTCAATAAATATCCCTGAGGAAATAACCTTGACCTCCCAGGGGGAAGATCTTCCTTTTTATACCAAAAAAGAAAAAATAAACTTAAATGTTCTTGGAGAAATAGGTGGAACTTCTGATTATACTTCTGAAGAATATAAAGATCCTATTATATTGTGGAATTCTCAAAATATTAATACAAAAGTAACTTTTGAAGAATTATCTATAACTTATGAGGGCGTTCAATCTAACCTCATAACAACCTTTATTTTTGATGTTGAAGAAATAAATAATACTTGGGATTCTTATTATCTTGTTCTTGAAGGTCTTGAAAATTTAAAATTTGAAAAAGATTATTCTGAAGTTGAATCTTCTGATTATACATATATTGATTTATCTCAAACTGCAGACCTTATTTCGTTTTCCACAACATCTGATGTTCAATTTGTAGATTTACCAATTTTTATTTCTCCAGAAGTAAGTGGTTTATATCTTACTGAAGAAAAAAAATTTTCATGGTTTACTACTGAAAAAACTAAATGGTATTTATATTGGTTAGCTCTTTTAATTTTAATTTTTATAGGTATTTTTGTTTATATTGCTCTTCAAAAATGGTATAAAAATAAATATGAAAAACATTTATTTCCAAATAAAAATGATTTGTATAATCTAATTAATTATGTTCAAAATTCAAAAAGAAGAGGTTTGACTAATGTAGATATTGAAAGAAATTTGAAAAATTCAAAATGGACTGGAGAACAAGTACAATATGTTTTAAAGAAATATGCAGGGAAAAATACTGGGCTTCCAGAAATTCCAATTAATAAATTGTTTAAAAAACAAAAATCTATGCTTCCTAAAAGTCCTGGGCCAAATTCACTAAGATTGCATAGATTTAATAAAAGGATGGGAAGATAAAGAATATTGGTGATTTATCACAGAAAACTTTAATAAACCTATTAACAAAAATATAACATGGCAATAAAAATTTTTAAGAACTTTTTCAAAAGAATTATTAATAATATCTTTAAGGGAAAAAAGGATGTAAAACTTGGGTTCTATGGCCCTCCAAATTCTGGTAAAACTAGTTTAGCAAATAGAATTTGTAAAGATTTTACAGGGGAGGAAATAGGTAGTGTTAGTAAAGTTCCACATGAAACAAGAAGTGTTCAATTTAAAGAAAAAGTTGAAATTGAGTATAAGGGTAAAAAAATGGTTTTCAAAATGATTGATACTCCAGGTATTGCTACTAAAATTGATTTTGAAGAATTTTTAAAATTTAAAGTAAATAAAAATGAAGCAAAAAAAAGAGCTAAAGAAGCTACACAAGGAATTATTGAAAGTATTCAATGGTTAGATGACATGGATGTTGTTGTTATTGTTTTAGATTCTTCAAAAAACCCATATAATCAAGTTAATATAACAATTATAGGTAATTTGGTTGCAAGAAAGATTCCTGTTTTAATTGTGGCTAATAAAATTGATCTTAAAAGAGCTAATATTAAAAAAGTTGAAGCAGCTTTTCCAGAATATGAAGTTGTGGGCATAAGTGCAAAAAAAGGGAAAAATCTTGAAGAATTTTATGAATCTATATTTAAACTATCTAAAAAAATAAAAAAATAATTTTGGATTAAAGTAAAAAAACATAAAAAGTAAAAAAACATACTAAAAAAATGGTAAAAAAGAGGAAAAGTAATAAAAAAGATCTTGGAAAAATTAAAGGGTTTTCTATTCAATTTTTACCTTATTCTGAAATTAAAAATTTAGATAGTCACCAAAGAATTAGAAAAATTTTAAATATTGTTCTAGGAAATTATATTTTAATTTTGCAAGGAAGATTGACTTCTGATGAAGAATCCAGACTTATTGGAGATACAATGGCAATGATTGGCCATATTAAAAATTTTAAAGGAATAGAACTTGCAGTTATCTCAAGTAATGGCAAAAAATCAAGCATGATTGATAAAATGAAAAACAATATTGTTAACAAACTATCTGGAGGAGATCTGGGTGCAATAACAATTATTGGTCCAGCAACAATAGTAAAGGAAATTAAAAGAAATCCTAAAAAAATTGAATTATTATTAAATAAATAATTTTCTAAATTTGTTCTAGAATCACAAAGTTTATAATTCTGTTATCTCTTTTTTAATTATGGCTCACCAATGTGTTCACTGCGGAAGAATTTTACCTGAAGCAAATGAAGAATTAATAAAAGGGTGTTCTAGTTGTGGTAGTCACTTCTTTTTTTATATTAGAGATGAAAAATTACAAGAAATAAAAGAAAAACCAGTTGTTATTCCTGAAGAAGATAAAAAGCAGGTTGAAAAAGATGTTAGAGCAATGGCTGGTATTAAAGATGAAGAAGCCCCAGTAATTTTAGATATTGAATCTGTGAGAACAATTGGCGAAGGTAAGTTTGAAATAGATATTGTTAATTTATTTAAAAAAGATCGTCCTTTAATCTATAAACTAGAAGAAGGAAAATATATTATTGACATTAGTTCAACCTTTAATAAAAAATCAAAAGAAAATCAGGAAAAAACTTCTGATTAAAATGAAAAAGAAAAATACTAATTCTATTCTCCAAGAAGTTTTGCAAAAAATACAACCTCCTAAAGAGGAATTAGAAGAAATTGAAAAATCTCTTGAAAAATTTATGAAAAAAATTAGTTCTAATATTAAATCTCAAAAAATTGATGCTGAAATTTTTATTGGAGGAAGTTTTGCAAAAAATACTTTAATTAAAAAAGATAAATATGATATTGATTTATTTATTAGGTTTGATAAAAAATATCAAGAAAAAGATATTTCTATTATAACAGGAAAACTATTAAAATCATTTTCAAAAGTTTTGGTGGTTCATGGTTCAAGAGATTATTATGTTATTCAAAGATCTTCTAATTTTTTTATAGAATTAATTCCTGTAATAAAAGTTAGAAATCCCAAAGAATCTGAAAACATCACAGATCTTTCCTATTCTCATGTTAAATATATTCAAAAAAGAGTAAAATCTCAAAAAATATTTGATGATATAAAAATAGCTAAAGCTTTTTGCTACGCAAATAATTGTTATGGGGCCGAATCATATATAGGAGGTTTTTCAGGATATTCTCTAGAATTAATGGTTTATCATTATGGGGGATTTGTAAAATTTCTTAAATCTATGGTAAAAATTAAAGACAAAATTGTTATAGATATTGAAAAACTACATAAAAATAAATCCTCTATTTTAATGGATTTAAATGAATCTAAATTAAATTCTCCAATTATATTAATTGATCCAACATATAAACAAAGAAATGTTTCTGCAGCTCTTTCTGATGAAACTTTTAAGAAATTTCAAAAAGCATGTAAAACTTTTTTGAAATCCCCTTCTTTAAAATCCTTTGAAAAAAAGAAAACAAATCTAAATAAAATTAAGTTAAATGCTAAAAAAAATAAATCAGAATTTTTATTACTTGAAATAAAAACAAAAAAACAAGCAGGAGATATTGCTGGAAGTAAATTATTAAAATTCTACAATCATTTGGAATCTGAAGTTTCTAAATATTTTTTTATAAAAAATAAGGGGTTTAATTATAATGGTTCTCAATCTGCAAGATGTTTCTTTGTTGTAAAATCACGTAAAGAAATAATAATCAAAGGGCCTCATGAAAAACGAAAAAAACATTTTAAGGCATTTAAAAGAAAACATAAAAATACTTTCTTAAAAAATAAAAAACTTCAGGCAAAATATAAAATTAGATTTAAATTAGAAGAATTTCTACAAGACTGGCAAAAAAATAATAAAAAAAAGGTTAGAGAGATGTATATCTCTCAATTAAAGGTTGTTTGAAATTAAAATATCCAATTATAAATTTTATCCAAACCTGGTTTAACCACTTCCCATGCTTTATCTGCATAAGCTAAACCAACTCCTGTTGTAAGACCCACATATTCAGGGATATTTGAAGGCTTTGCTTCTCCTCTAAAAAGATCTATCGCAGGTAAAACTAATGGTAATGGTTTAAAATCAACTGCCCTTCCTGAAAGTCCTAATCCTAATCCCACAAAAAGTCCTTTTTTAAATTTTCCAGTAGTTGCTGTTGAGGAATCTATAATTTCTTGTACTAAATTTGCCATATTATTTTTTACCTCCTTTCATCGCTTTTTCAAATAAAGCAGCAAAAGCTTCTGAAAAAAATTCAGAATTAAGCCAAATTGCATTATCTTCTCTACTTGATTTTTGTGATAAATAAAATAAAATTTCTTTTTTATCTACAATAAAGAATTTTACTTGTATATCCACTTTTTTTATTTTAATCTTAAGTATTTCAGATAATTTGTTTATTAGAGTCTCATCTCCAAAAAGAGCTAATTGAATTTTTATTCCTGCCTTCATCAACCTATCAAAAGTTTGTTTGAATAATTTTATTTTGAATTTCATTTCTTCAGCATTTGTACAAATTATAACATTTTCTTTGGCATTTTCAAGAACTTCACTTAAATGATTTGAAATATTTGATCTACCTCTTAATGCTGCAGAAATTTCTCCTCTCTTAACAGGATCAACACCTCCAATATATAATTCTTCAAGTTGGGTAAATTCATTTGTGTTTTTAATATTTGAAAGAGTTTCTATTCTTTCTTCTGCATTTCTTTTAACATTTGTTTTTAATCTTTCAAGAATCATTTTTGGTTTAACTCCTAAATATTTTACAGGTTTTCCTAATTTAACAATTGCAAATCCTTTTTTCTCAAGAGATTCTAGAACATCATAGGTTCTTGATCTTGGAACTCCAGAAATATCTGCAACTTCACCTGCAGATGCAACTCCTTTTCCAAGCAAGGCTAACCATACTTTTGTTTCATATACATTGAGTTCAAAATAATCCTTAATTTTGTTGATTAATTCTTCTTTTACTAACATTTTATTCTTGGTCTCCTGTGAATTCTGTTAATTTTGTTAATTTTTCTATTAAATCACTTTCAGATATAACTCCTCTAGAAGCCTCACTAGATAAATGATTTAAAGCCTCAGAATATTCTTCTGGATTTACTTTTCCCCCATAAACAAAAATAATTTTTTTATCTTCTATAGCTTGTTGAAGCCATTCCTTTTTATTATAAAAAGCAACAGGATAAATAATATTATTTCTTCCATTAGTTTCTCTCTTTACATAAAAACCATTCATATTTAAGTTTGGATTTTCACTGGTTCTCATTTTAATTTGCAACCTCCATTTCTAATTCATTTGGTTTTGTAATTCTCATTCCAAATAAATTACTTAATGAATTAATCATTTCAGATTCTGAAAAAAATCCTATATTAGTATGATCCACAATTGATTGTGTTGCAGATAATTTTTTAGTTGCATCAAAACTATATACACTATAAACAGTATTTTCATCCATTGGGATAGGAACATTTTTAGCCCTTTGAATTTCAAACACATTATAAATAGGTGCAGAAGTACCACTAGTTGTTTTTCTAACTAGTAAACCACTATGGGATGCTTGATCTATTTTGTATTGATTTTCTGTCATTTTATAGTAGGTACTTATGAGCTTATAGCTTTATAAATCTTACTATTTTGTTACCTTCTATAAGTGAGAACATTAAGATCTTTTTAGAATAAATTTAGAATATAAAATAGCTAATAATCATTGAAATTAAAATTCCTGCAGTTATGAATGGCATAGCAGGATAGAATTTCTTTTTCTTGCCCATGAAAAATAAGTAAGATAATCCTAGAGTAGCACCTAAAATAGATAGTAGAGCCGGCCCTAGGCCCCATAGAGCCATTAATACTCCTGAAGTGATTATAGGGAAAACAACATCTCCTCCACCTAAAAGAGCTATATTTACCTTTATTTTTTTCTTTTTTAATTCAGACTTTTTCATTTTTTTTATTTTAGCTCTCATTGTTTTAGACATATAGGGTATAAAAAATCCTGAGAAAATTCCAACTTCTTTTATTTGGTATTTTGCCATTTTTTGCATCAGACCAGATTTCCAAACAGCCCAAATATCATAAACTGAAATTAAAATTAAAAAACCAATTAAAGTAGCTATATTCAAAATTGGCACAAAAACAGCTGCAATTCCTGGGTATATTAATAATTCTGTAACATTGTGCATAATCATATTCTTTTGATAAACTTTTGATATCACCAAAGGTAATGCTAAAATTAATGCTATAAGTGTAGAAAATTTATTTATCGGAATAATTGAATTAAGTGAAAGGCCTAGGGCAATCCAAACAACTAGAAAAAACCATATTTTCAAAACTAGGGCTAATTTGAGTTTTGTTAATAAAACAAAAATTAAAATGGCTAA
>JADHVH010000012.1 GCA_016784085.1 Candidatus Pacearchaeota archaeon | reverse complement strand
AATCGCGGTGGAAAACCAATACGAGAATTGTGATAATCAAGGACCATTACACAAAGAGAGAGAGAGAGTGGGTTAGAGGACTGCTACTGGTGTTTTGCTACGAATCTCAGGCAGAGTTTGGATCTAATAAAGAAATACAAGAAGAGATGGCAGATTGAAACAGACTTCAGAGTTCATGATGAAGCTAGGATTAAGAGCAAGAGCAACGAATTAATTGTGAGATACTTTTACTTTCTCGTCTCTCTCGCATTGATGGCTAACTGGCAGGTAAATAGGATATTGCATCCAGAAATATGCTTTAAAAGATATCTTAAAGAGCTTTATGAAGTTGTTGAAAGAGGGGTCACTTGATTCTATTGGAGTTTAAATTGAAAGATGTTAGCGAAAGCTTTTTTGTCTCGTCCAATTTAAGATACTAAGATTGATTTTATTAAAGGACTAGGGTTTTGGGGTAGATGGTTTTCGGATTTTGTTTGAGATCATACAGCTCCGAGGGAGTTGTATGCGGAGATACTGATAGAATACAAACACTTAAAAACCTCAAATTCTGAGCTTTATAATCATGGACCAACAACAAATAATACAAATTCAAATGATGGAGCAGGAAGCTAATCAGTTGAATGAGCAGTTACAATTAATTGAACAACATGTTAAAGAAATGAATGAGTTAAATGAAAGTTTAAATGAGATTGGAAATAGTGATGGCAGTACAGAGATTCTTGCAAATTTGGGAAAGAGAATTTATATTCCTGTTGAGGTTAAAGATAAAGGAAAAGATTTAAAGTTAGTTGTTGAGGTTGGAAAAGGAAATTATGTTAGGAAAAGTGTTTCTGAGACTAAGGCTGTTGTTGATGAACAAGTTGAGAGGTTGAGTGAAGGTAAGAACCAAATAATGGCTAGGTTGGAAGAATTACAAAATGAGATGATGAAGATAATGGAGATGATTGAGGTGGGGCGGAAAAAAGAAGAGAAAAAATAGTCATTTAATACTTTTTAAGAATTCTGAATATGACCTCACTCCAAGCTCAGTTACAATACCTGTCAGGTATTTTTTATCTACAAACTCAAAAGCAGGGTTTCTGATTTTAATATTTTTAGGTGCTTTATCCCAGATTTCGTTAAGAGAACGATTTTCAATTGGAATCTTTTTTTTGCTGTATTTCCAAGAGTCTGCAACTATGTATGTGGGAATTTTTTCTTGGTGCGCTATACGTGCTATTACTTCGCTTCCTATTTTATTTATTACTCCTTTTTTTGTTAATGCATCTGCGCCTAGAAGCACAATATCTGTTTTTTTTGTTCTCTGTTCTTTTGATAGTGCAACTCCAAGTGCTGAGTCTACAAACATTGTAACTTTAATTCCTGCTTTTCTTAATTCTCTTGCTGTTTTTCTTCCTTGATATAATGGACGTGTTTCTGTGTTGTAGACTTCAAAATTTTTTCTTTTTTTCTTTGCGTTTATGAGTGCTTGAGTTACATTTGTTGAATGGCAGTGAGTAAAAATTACTTTTTTGTTTTTTATTATTTTAAGAACATTTTGATTGATCTTGTCTTGAGCTTCTTGGAAGTGATTGAAAATTTCTTGAGTTGAGAGCTTGTTTGTTTGGTTTAGAACTTTTTCAAGCATTGGTTCTGTTGGTCTTAGTGAAAGTAATTTCTTTTTTGAAGATTTAGATGGTTGGAGGTTGTAGGCTTTTAATCCTGCTTTTGCTATATCTCTAGCTCCTTGGATTTTAATTGACTTGATGTCTTTACAAATTTGGTTGAATTGGGATTTCCTCTTTTTGTTATCCATAGAAAAATAAGGTGGAGGGGGTATAAAAATGTATTGAGAATTATTCTTGAACTAGTGTTTTAAGTTTATCTGGACTTACTTTGCTAACATCTGTATATGCTTCAGTTAATTTTTGTTTTTCATAATTAGTAAGTGCCTCGGGACCGGACCAGCCATGCATATATTCCATTGAAGTTTCTAGCCATCTGTGGAATGTAATATTTACCCACTCTTCTCTTTCACGAATCCAAACTAAGTGATCTAGTATCGTCCCTTGTTCATCATATGCCTCAGTTGTATCTAATATTACACAAGGCCTTCCATCAAGAGTTCCTTTTAAAGGTTTTAAATTAATTAAATCATCAAAAGTTCTTCTATCTTCTGGATAAGGCTCAGGAGAATCTTTTTTAATAGGTCCTTTATCAGGAACATTTATAGTATAAGATTCAGATCTAGATATATCTGTTCTGTACCCTCTATCATCTAAATTTAGTATTGGCATGAATATTTTAATATTGAATATTATTTAAATATTATCTAGATTCTAAATATATATTTAAAAACCCTGATTGCTTAAAGTTATTAAGAAAAAGGTGAATAAAAGATGTTAGAAATGTTAATTAATCCTGCAAAAGCCGAGAAACGGCCATGGGAAATGTTTTTTGTTGGTGCTTTTTATGCAATTATTTCCCTTATTTTAACTAAATGGATTTTCTCGGGGGACCCTGTTCTTTCAAAATATACTGGTATTTTAGTTGTTACTTTTTGTGTTATGTTTTCAATACCATTTATGTATTTTGCAATTAAAAATGAAGAAGAAAAAGATTTGAGGATAGATGGTTTTTTAAGGTTAATAAAAGAACATGGGAAGGCTATGACTTATTTTATGTTTTTATTTATGGGGTTTGTAGTTGCTTTTAGTTTTTGGTATATTGTGTTTGAAGATGGAAATCAGAACTTTAAAGCTCAGATAGAAACTTATTGTATGATTAACAAACCGACTCATTTTGATCAGTGTGTTTCAGAATATGGATTGAAATATCCTTCAAAAACAACTGCTTTTTTAAGTGCTCAAGAAAAAATTGTTAATATTTTTGCAAATAATATTTATGTCCTGATTTTTACACTGGTTTTTTCATTGATATTTGGGGCGGGTGCTATTTTTATTTTGGCTTGGAATGCAAGTGTTATCTCTGCTGCAATTGGTATTTTTTCAAAATCAAGTTTAGCTAATCTTCCTTTGGGTCTTACAAGATATATGATTCATGGAATTCCAGAGATTCTGGCTTATTTTGGAGGTGCATTGGCAGGAGGAATTATTAGTATTGCGGTTATTAAACATGATATTAAAACAGAAAGGTTTTGGGTTATTTTACAGGATTCCTTGAATTTAATAATCCTCTCAGTAATAATCTTATTTATAGCTGCATTAATTGAGGTGTTTATTACTCCTGCGTTGTTTTAGATGAGAAGAGATAAAAATGGGATTAGCAAAATTTGTATGTAAAAATTGCAATTATAATTTTGAAGCTGAAAATCCAGATGAGTGTAAATTTTGTGGGATGGATTGTATTGAAAAGCAGAAAAGTGCTATTGAGTTGTTAGAAGAGATTGAGGGTTTGTTAAGGGGGTAGATTGTTTTTCACCAAAGATATATTTAAAAACCTTTTATTGTAAGTAATTTAATGGGTGAAGAATATCTGATTGAAGAGAGGAGAAAAAAGGCAATAGATTTTTTAAAAAATAAACAGATTTGGGTTTTGGGAGTTTTAATTATTGTTTTGATTTTAGGGGTTTATATTAGAAGTATGCCTATGCATGACCATAATGGAAGGCCAGGTTTATGGGATATAACGACAAATACATGGACATTAGGACCTGATTTAGATCCTTGGTTATTTGAAAGATATGCAAAGATAATTGTTGAAAAAGGAAGTTTGTCTGGAATTGATTACATGAGAAATGTTCCGTTGGGTTTTGATACTTCTATGGAATCTATGTTATTGCCTTATATGATTGCTTGGACTTATCAGGGATTAAATTTTTTGGGATTTGAATCTAATATTGAATTTGCTGCGGTTATTTTTCCTGTGATAATGTTTACATTAACAATTATTAGTTTTTTCTTATTTGTAAGAGAGGTTTTTATTAGGAAGTCTAAGAAGAGCAAATTAAAAGCAAATATTATTGTTATAATTTCTAGTTTTTTTATGGTTGTTATTCCAGTTTTTTTATCAAGAACTATTGCAGGAATACCTGAGAAAGAGTCTGCTGCTTTCTTTTTTATGTTTTTAGCTTTTTATTTATTTTTAAAAGCATGGAAATCTAAGGATTTAAGGTTAGTAGGTACTTTAGGGATTTTGTCTGGAATTTCAACCGGAATGTTAGGTCTGATTTGGGGTGGTGTTTCTTATGTATTTATTCCGATAGGTCTTGCTTGTTTAATTGCATTTATTTTAGATAAAATGAAAAAGAGAGAATCTTTGGTTTTTATTTTATGGATTTTAACATCTTACTTTATATTATTATTTTTTTCAAATAAATATGCTTTAATTAATCTTTTAACTTCTATATCAACAGGCATGGGTTCTTTATTACTTTTTACTTTAATTGTTCATTTTCTGATTAAAAAGAGTAGATTTGGAGAGAGATTTAAGGATTCAAAAATACCTTTAACCTTATTTTCTCTTATTTTGACTCTTGTTTTATTAATTATTTTAGCTTCGATATTTCTTGGGCCTTTTTTTATAATTGAGAGGTTAAAGGTATTTCATCAAACAATTTTTAAACCAGTTACAGGTAGGTGGAACATTACTGTTGCTGAGAATAGGCAGCCTAATTTTCAGGAATGGAGTGGAAATTTCGGTCCTTTTATTAAGAATATTCCAATTATGTTTTGGCTATTTTTTATTGGTTCTGTTTTTTTGTTTAGAAAAATGCTAATGAAATTTAGAAAAAAAGATGCATGGGTTTTGACGGGTTTTTATGTTTTATTTTTATGTGGTTTAATATTTTCAAGATATTCTGGAAGTAGTATTTTTAATGGTGAAAATTTTATTAGTAAATCTTTTTATTATGTTTCTGCACTTCTTTTATTTGGATTTATAGTTCGTTATTATTTTAAATATCGTAAAAGAGGAGATAGGAGTTTTGAAAAGATTAGATTTGAATATTTGCTATTATTTTCATTGTTTATTTTAACTTTGTTTACAGCGAGGGGTGCTGTTAGGTTAATAATGGTTTTGGGGCCGATTGCTCCAATTTTTGTGGGTTTTTTAATTGTAGAGTCTATTGATAGATTTAGAAAGATAAAAGATGAAACCCTTAAGGTGATTGTGGGTGTTTTGATTATTTTAATATTAATAGCTAGTCTTTATACTTTTTGGATTTATTATAATTCTGTTAAGGCCCAGGCATATAGTTTTGTTCCTTCTGCATATAATATGCAATGGCAAAAAGCGATGGGGTGGGTTAGAGAAGAAACTCCTGAAGATGCTGTTTTTGGACATTGGTGGGATTATGGTTATTGGTTGCAGAGTATTGGGAATAGAGCAACAGTGACAGATGGAGGAAATGCAATCACATATTGGAATTATTTAATGGGGAGATTAGTTTTAACAGGAGATAATCAAGAAGATGCGTTAGAATTTTTATATAATCATGATACCACTCATTTTTTAATTGATTCAACAGATATTGGGAAATATACTGCTTTTTCAAGCATTGGAAGTGATAAAGATTATGATAGGTATTCTTGGATTGGAACTTTCGTATTAAATGAAAAAAATACTCAGGAGACCAAGGACAAAACTATTTATTTTTATACTGGAGGGATTACATTAGATGAGGATCTTTTGATTGAAGAAGATGGAAAAGAGATATTTCTTCCAAGAGGTTCTGCGGGTGTTGGGGCTATAGCCATTCCTACTCAAAATTTAGGAGACTCTGTTAATTATTTGCAGCCCTATACAATTATTATTTATCAAAATAAACAATATAAGGTAAATTTGAGATATCTTTCTATTTATGGTGAGTTTTTTGATTTTAAACAGGGTATTGAGGCTGCTGCATATGTTTTTCCAAGAATAGAACAGCAAGGGCAGGGAATCAGACAAAATCCTGTTGGCGCTGCAATGTTTATTTCTCCAAGATTGTTTAGAGGTATGTTATCTCAAATCTATATTTTAAATGATCCTTTAGAAAGATTTCCTAATTTTAAAATAGCTCATAATGAACCTTCTTTGTTGATTGACAATTTAAGAAGCCAGGGGATGAATGTTTCTGATTTTGTTTATTTTAATGGGATTCAAGGACCGATAAAGATTTGGGAAATAGAATACACTGGAGAAGAGGAGATTAAGCAAGAATATTTAGATAAGGATGCGGACAAATATCTTGATTGGAGATTGTAAAGATTATTTTATAATGAATAAATGTTTATAAATTGAGGGTGATTTTGAGTTGCATGGTATATAAGAGATTGGCAGAGCATCTTTATACAGATGGAGAGAGATTTTATGTAGAATCTGAAGAATTAGATTTGGGTGGAGAGGAGAAGGAGCTTATGGAGTTATCTACTGGAGGCAGAGTTGTTGTTGAACTTCCTGGAGAGGTTATTGAATATTTTAAGGCTGAGGAAGGAAAAAGATTAGAAGCTATTGAGATGAGATTAGAGATTGAAGACGCATTAGAACGATAATATTGTTTCTGATTCCAATCATATTTAAAAACTCTTATTTTTTAAATAATAAATGGAAGTTATTTATTTTAGGGAAGAAAGTGATGAGGTGATTGGTGGAATGTTAATGGAAGATAATTCTTATTTTTTTATTCCATCTAAGGATTTAATAATCTGCAATAGTAGCGGATATGCAGGAGGGGAGTTGTTAGTGCTAACTGATAGAGAATGTCTTGATAGAGCAGAATCTGCAATATCTAATAATGATGCTGTGAAGTTTGACTTTAATGAATCTCAACTTGATAGATTAATAGAAAATATAAGAAGAAAACAAGATTTAGATAAAAAGGTAAAATCTGGGCTTGAGGATTTATTTAGGGCGGTTAATTAAAATGGAATATTTATTATTCATATCTGTCTTAGTGAGTTTTGTTTTAACAGCATTGGCGCTTCCAAAATGGATAAAAAAATGTCGGCAGGTTGGGTTATTATGGGAAGATATGAATAAAATTAATAAAGCTAAGAGAGTGGCTGCCTCTGGAGGCATTATAGTTGTTATTGCCTTTGTTTTGGGAGTTTTAAGTTATATTGCTATTAGGACTTTTATTTTTCAGGGTGATGGAGTCAATCTTGAAATATTTGCATTATTAAATGTTATTTTAATTTTGGCTCTTGTTGGATTTGTGGACGATATCCTGGGGTGGACATTTAGGGGATTATCTGCAAGGTTTAGATTATTTCTTGCTTTTACTGCTTCTATTCCTTTGGTTGTTATTAATGCTGGTGCCTCTAAAATAAGTGTTCCTTTTTTTGGATTAGTTGAGTTAGGTATAATTTACCCCTTAATATTCATTCCAATTGGAATTGCGGGTGCTACCACAACTTATAACTTTTTGGCAGGTTTTAATGGTTTAGAAGCAGGTCAGGGGATTATAATAATTAGTTTTTTATCTTTTATAGCTTACTTAACTGGAAACTCTTGGTTAAGTATTGTTGGATTGTGTATGGTTGGAAGTTTGTTTGTTTTTTATTTTTATAATTCATATCCTGCTAAAGTTTTTCCGGGAGATGTTATGACTTATTCTATTGGAGCATTGATAGCAGGCATGGCTATCTTAGGTAATTTTGAGAAGATTGCTGTTTTTTGTTTTATACCTTATATAATTGAAACTTTTTTAAAAGCTAGGGGGAGACTAAAAAAACAGTCTTTTGGGAGAGTTAATGATGATGGAAGTTTAGACATTCCTTATCCAAGGATTTATGGTATAACTCATCTTAGTATTTTTATTCTTAAAAAACTTAAGAAAAAAGTCTATGAAATTGATGTAGTCTACCTTATCTTTCTGTTTCAAATAATTATCTGTTTTTTAGCTCTATGGATATTTAAGGAGGGTATGTTTTGATGGATTTAAAAAAGTACTTCTTAAGTTTAAAGAAAGATAGCCTTGTGAGGGGGAGTTTTGTATTATTGGTCATGCTTAATCTATTCAATATATTTAATTATTTATACCAGTTTTCTATGGCTAGATTATTAGGTCCAGAAGATTATGGGATTCTTGCAGTCTTATTTTCATTTATGTATATTTTTTCTGTTCCTAGCGAGGCTATTCAGAACATTATAACTGCTTATACTAGTCGTTATAATCTAAATAAAGAGTATGGAAAAATTAAATATATTCTATACAAATCACTTAGTAAGAGTTTATATGCTTCATTTATATTATTTGTTCTTTTTATACCCCTTTCTTTCTTTTTCTCTCTTTTTTTGGAGATAGATTTTTCTCTTTTTTTGATTATTGGGATTCTTATATTTTTCTTTTTATCATCTCCGGTTTTAAGGGGGGCGCTACAAGGACAAAAAGAATTCTTTAATTTGGGATGGAGTGTTTTAATTGAAGGCATAATTAAGTTGGTATTGGGTTTATTGTTGGTCTTAATGGGATGGAAAGTCTATGGTTCTATTTTTGCAGTTATACTCTCTGTTGCAGTTTCCTTTTTTATAACTTTCTTTCTTATTAAGGATATTTTAAAGAAAAATATTGAAGAAGTTAATTTTAAAGGCATATACACATATTCTATGCCTTATTTTGTTTGTAGCCTCTCAATCGTTTTATTTTATAGCATTGATGTTATTTTTGCTAAAAGGTTTTTTGAATCCGATGTTGCCGGAATGTATTCTGTTGCATCTATTTTGGGAAAAATTGTTTTTTTTGGAACTATTGGGATTAGTAAAGCCATGTTTCCCTTAACTTCAGAAAATCCTGAAAAGAAAAGAAGTGGGTTATCTCTTTTTTGGAAATCTTCAATAATCCTCTTGCTGATTTCTATTCCTCTTCTCGTACTCTATTTGTTATTTCCGAGCTTTATTATTTCTTTTCTTTTTGGAAAGGAGTATGTTGGTGTTTCAAATATTTTGTTTATTGTGGGTTTAAGCTTAACTCTTTTGTCTTTCACAAATCTAAGGATATTATATGGGTTATCTAAGGATAGGATAAAGAACTTGTCTTTTACATTTTTCTTCTTTGTGTTTATTGAAATTCTGTTGTTTTCTTTATTTCATAATAATTTGACTGAGTTCTCTCTTTCGTTTTTAGTAGCGAATGCCTTATTTTTTATTTATAGTTTGGTTCTCATTAGAAAATAGTCTTTATATTGGTTATATTAAAAAAGAGATATTCTTTTTAAAAGTAGATTGGATTAATCACCATGGAAAAAATAGGAATTGTTATCCCTGCCCATAATGAGGAAGATAGGATTAGTCAAACTTTAAAAGATTACATTAATTATTTTAAAAAACTAAAAATGGAAGGAGTGTTGGATTTTTTAATTCTTGTTGTTTTGAATGCTTGTACTGATAATACCGGAGAGGTTGTTTCTAAGTTTAAATGCTTAGAATTAGATACTATTAATTTTAAAAGGCCTGGAAAGGGTTTTGCTATTGCAGAGGGTTTTAAAAAACTGACTAAAGAAGATTATGATTTAATAGGATTTATAGATGCAGATGGTGCAACACCTCCTAATGCTTTTTATGGATTAATTAAAAATGTGGGAAGGTATGATGGGATAATAGCAAATAGATGGGATAAAATGAGCAAGATTATTAAACAGACTTTTCTTAGAAGGGTATTGAGCAGAGGTTTTAATTTTTTGATTAGAATATTATTTCCATTACCTTATAAAGATACCCAATGTGGTGCGAAATTATTTAAAAAACATGCACTTAAAAAAATTGAAAATGACCTTTATATAACTCATTGGGCTTTTGATATAAATCTTTTATATGCTTTAAATAAAAGAAAGTTTAAAATAAATGTAATTCCTACTGAGTGGACTGATAAAGAAGGTTCAAAAATCAATGTAAAAAAAGTTCCTTTAATGATGTTTATCGGAGTTGTTAGATTAAGATTGTTGAATTCCTTTCTGAAGGATTTTTTAAGACTTTATGATAGAATGCCTGAGTGGATTAAATTACATCATAGATGGAGGTAGACCAATATAATTAAATATAAATTAATTTATAAAATTAGATAATGGAAATAAAAAAGACAAAGATTATTGAAAACCCTCTGGAACTCCTGAGCTATAAGAGATTTGATTTAATTCCAAAGATTGTTTATGGTTTTCATAGAAAGATGAATGTTAAAAGTGATTGGTCGAGAAGACTATATGAGGCCCATATAATGGTTTTTAATGGAGGTTATGAAGTCTATCCTGTGAAAAAAGGAATGAAAAAGTTTTTGGAAGAGTTTGATAAGGTGCTTGATTCTATTGAAAGAAAGGGTTTTGATGAATCAAAACCGATTAGTGTCAGTAAGGAGGGCATTATAATTGATGGCTCTCATAGGTTTGCTGCTGGGTTAGTTAATGGGAAAAAAATTCATTGCAATGTTGAAAATAAAAAAGGTCCAAATTATGATTCTTATTACTTTAGGGATAAAATAAGGTATGTTCCAGATGGTTTGCAAGAAAAATGGAGTGATGCTATTGCTCTAGAGTATTGTAAGCTTAAAAAGAATACCTATATTGTTACTATTTTTCCTTCTGCTATTAGTAAACATGAAGAAATAATTAAGGCCATAAACAAACGAGGAAGAGTGGTGTATGAAAAGAAGATATTTATTAGAAATCAAGGTCCTTTAAATCTTATGAGGCAGATGTATGATGACCAAAAATGGCTTGGAAATTTAGTAAATAATTTTAAAGGGGGGCAGATAAAAGCGATGAACTGTTTTGTAAATAAAGGCCCTGTTAGGATTTTTTTGATTGAATCCAAAGATTTAGATAGAGTAAATAAAATTAAAAATGAAATAAGGGATATTTTTAAAATTGGAAATCACTCTGTTCATATAAATGATTCTCATGATTACACTGTCAAACTTGCTCAGATTTTTTTTAATGAAAATAGTATTCATTTTTTGAATAATGCCCGGCTAAAAAATTTAAAAACTTTTTATAGCTTACTGAGAGAGTATAAAAGATGGCTAGAAGATAATAACTATGATAAAGAGCATTTTTGTATTGATGGCAGTTCTATTTTATCTATTTATGGATTAAGAGATGTAAATGACTTGGATTTTTTGTCTCGTTCTTTTATAGATTCTCCTAATAATAAAATTAATTGTCATAATAAGGATTTGGAGTATGAAAAAGAGATAGATGATTTGATTTTTAATCCAGAGAATCATTTTTATTTTGACGGTTTGAAATTTATTTCATTAGGGATTCTTAAGGAAATAAAAGCTAAGAGAAATGAGTTGAAAGATAAAATTGATTTAGAGTTAATTGAAGGGATGGATGAAGATTTTTTTGCAATGGGACAGGATAAGGAAAGTATAAGGGCTAGGATAGTAAGGACTTATGCTTTTCAAAAATTAAATTATGTTTTTAATAGGGTGCATAGTTTGTTTGCACCTTTTTTGAATAGGTTATAAAAATGAAAATAGCATTAGCAACACCAGGAGGGGGGCACTTAACAGAGCTTCAGAAAATCTTTTCAAAAGATGTTTTAGAAGGTAATGAACCAATCTATTTTGCAGAAGTTAGTTCAAGAACAAGAAATTTAAAAGAGAAGAAATATTTATTCAAACCATTAGGTGATAATCCTATTGATTATTTTCCTTGTTTAATTAAGTGTTTAAGAATTCTTAGAAAAGAAAAAATTGATATGATTGCCACTACTGGGGGGGAGATTGCATTGCCGGCAATAGTTGCTGGATGGATGTTAGGATTGAAAACAATCTTTATTGAAAGTGTAACTCGTGTGGAAATGCCTAGTTTGGCAGGAAAACTTTGCTATCCTTTTTCAAAATTATTTTTAGTACAGAATCGTGAGACTCTTTCTTATTTTGGGAAAAAAGCTAAATATTATGGAGGGATAGTATGATATTTATAACAATTGGAAATCATAATCAGGAATTCACTAGACTTATAAAAAGAATTGATGGAATTGCTAAGGAATTAAAAGATAAGGTGGTTATTCAAAAAGGGCTTACTAAGTATAAACCTAAGAATTGTGAGAGTTTTGATTTTGCTCCTGAAATTGATAGTTATTATGAAAAGGCCAGATTGGTTATTTCTCATGGTGGTTCGAGTCCGTGGGAGTTTTTATATAAGTATAAAAAACCTTTAATTATAGTTCCAAGACAGTATAAATTTGATGAACATATAAATGACCATCAAGTTGAGTTTTCTAAAAATCTTGAGAAAAAAACAGGAGTAAAAGTTATTTTGGATGTTAAAGAGTTAACTCCTGAATTGCTTAATGATTATGAGAAAGTTGTTGGAATTGATGGTGAAAATCTTAAGGGTCTTCAAGAATATTTAAAAAACTATTTAAGAACTCTTAATTTGAAATGAATTTCTGAGCAAGGCAAGAGATAACAGAGAAATCTTTCGTAAAACATAGGAGATAAATTAATTATTGGATTAAGTAGATAATTTAAAAATTGAAAATTTACTCTTGTGAAATTAAGATGTTTTTTAACTTTAAACATTTTGTAAAATTCTCTGTTCCAATTATAGTTTCCAAGCATAAAATAAGAAAAGCCGCTTCTTTTTTTTCTTAATTCTGCATATGAGAAAGCTAATGAAAAATGATTTACAATTAGGTCAATTTTAGCATTTTTTTTGCATACTCTATGTAAATCATGAAGAAAGTCTGCTGGATTGTCTAGATAAGAAAGAGTGTGTTCGCAGAATATATAGGAAACTGAATTGTCTTGGTAGGGGAGTTTTTTATTTAAATCGTGTTTTATGACTTGATTATTGAATGGAAATAGGTCAAGGTTATCAAAGTTGTTTAGGATTTTGTGTCCACATCCGAGATTTAATTTTATTCCTTCCATTTTTTAGAGAGAAAATTTGAGTTTATAAGTTTTAATGTAGTGAGAGGTTGTGGTGTTATTTGGGGGGGGGTTGTGGTGTACACCTAAT
>JADHVH010000011.1 GCA_016784085.1 Candidatus Pacearchaeota archaeon | reverse complement strand
ATGCTTGGACATAAATTTGGAGAATTTTCACCTACAAGAAATAAAGTAAATCATGGAAGTGCAGGAGTTGGAGCTACAAAAGGAAGCATGCATAAATCTAAGAAATAAAAATGGTAAACACTGAAAAACCAACTACAAAACAAGAACAAAAAAAACAAGCCGCAGTTGTAAAACCAAAGAAAACAACTCAAAAACCAATTGTTCAAAAAAATACTAAAAAAGAACTTGAAGAAAAAACTTCTAAAATAGATTCAAAAGAAAAAAAACCTCAAGAAGAAACTTCTAAAGAAGGTAAATCTAAAAAAGAAAAGAAACCGGAAAAACCAAAAATCAACAAAACAGAAGTAAGTGTTAAAGGAACTAACCTCCATATTTCAACAAAATACTCCAAAGACATTTGTAGATTTATTAAGAAAAAACAAATAGATTCAGTTATTAAATATCTTGAAGATGTTTTACTAAAGAAAAAAGCAATTCCTATGCGTGGAGAAATTCCCCATAGAAAAGGAAAAAGAATGATGTCAGGAAGATTTCCAAAAAAAGCTTCAGAAAACTTCATTATGTTATTAAAAAGTTTAAAATCAAATGCTCTTGCAAATGAAATTGAAAATCCTGTGATCACAGAAGCATTTGCAAATATTGGAAATAGACCTAGAGGGAAATTTGGAAGAGTTAAAAGAAAAAGAACTCATGTAATAATAAAAGCTAAAAAATCAATCAAAAAATAAAAATGGAAGAAAAAAACGTTGTCAAATTTAAGAAAGAAGAATTCTCTATAAGAGAAAATATCAAAAAATCAATTGGAAAAGGAAAAGTAAGCAAAGTTAAAATAGAATATACTCCAGTGGGAGAAAAAATAATTGTTTCAACACATAAGCCCGGTTTAGTTATTGGAAGAAAAGGAGAAAAAATAAATGAATTAACAACCATGTTAAAAACTAAGTTTAAATTAGAAAACCCTCATATTGAAATTGATGAAATTCTTCAACAAGAATTTGATGCTCAAATAGTTGCAGATAATATTGCACTTTCATTAGAAAGATTTGGCCCTTTAAAATTCAAAGTAGTAGCATATAGGATGTTGCAGAGAATACTTGAAGCAGGAGCATTGGGAGTTGAAATAAGATTAAGTGGAAAACTTCCTGGATCTAGAGCAAAATCATGGAGATTTGCACAAGGATATTTAAAGAAAACAGGAGATAGTGCTAAGATAGTTGATAGAGCTCAAGCAAGAGCACAAACAAAACCAGGAGTAGTAGGAATAAAAGTAAGTATTTTATCTCCTGATAAAAAATTAACAGATAGAATTGAAGTTACCGAAGACCTTATTTTAGAATTAAAAAATAATGTTGAACTTTTAGATAAAACTCCAAAAAAAGAAATTAAAAAAATAAAAACTCTCCCTAAGAAAAAATGAAGTATAAAGAAATACAAAAATTAAGTAATGCAGATCTTGAAAAAAAATTAAAAGAACTAAAACTAGAATTAATTAAATCAACTGCAAATACATCCAAAGGTGGAAGTATGAAGACCAAAGAAATTAAAAAAATAATTGCTAGACTACTCACATTCAAAAAATAATATGGAAATATGTCCAAAATGTGGCTTGCCACAACCAGCCTGCGTGTGTGAACAGATTGTAAAGAGTTCACAAAGAATCCAAGTATCCACAGACAAAAAACGTTATGGTAAAATAGTTACCATAGTGAGCGGATTTGATAAAGAAATCAATGTAAAAAAAATCGCAAAAGCTATGAAAAATCAGCTTGCTTGCGGAGGAACTTACAAAGATCAAACAATCGAACTGCAAGGAAACCATACCAAGAAAATAAAAGATATCTTGGTCAAACTTGGATTTGAAGAAGAATCCATAGCCTAAACACACAAAAACAAAAATGGAAAAGAAAAAAGCACAAAAAAAGATAGAGAAAAAACCAAAGATAGTTGAAACTATTTGTAATGATAAAGATTGCCCTCATCATGGAAATCTTAAAATTAGAGGGAGAACTTTTGAAGGAACAATTATTAAGAAACATCCTAAAAGACTTACTATTGAATTTGAAAAAATGACTTATGTTAGAAAATATGAAAGATATTTTAAATCAAAAATAAAAGTTCATGCAAGACTACCTCTTTGTAAGGAAAAAGAAGTTCAAATTGGAGATTTAATTCAAATTAGGGAATGTAGGCCTCTAAGTAAAATAATTCACTTTGTATATATTAAAAAGATAAAGAGTAAGGAGGATAACAAATGAAAGCAGTAAGTGCAAGAACAACTGCCTCATTAAACGTTGGAGCTAAATTAATTGCTTCAGATAATAGTGGAGCAAAAATAGTCAAATTAGTCTCTGTTAAAAGATCTAAAGGAAGAAAGGGGAAACAAGTTAGAGCTAAAATAGGAGACTGGGTAAAGGTAAGTATTAGGAAAGGAATACCAGATATGAAGGGAAAGGTATTTGATGCTGTATTAATAAGACAAAAGAAACCATTTAGAAGACTAGATGGAGAAAGAATTTCTTTTGAAGATAATGCAGTGGCAATATTAAAAGATGAAAAAGGTAATCCAAAAGGAACACAAATAAAAGGGCCTGTTGCAAGAGAGATTCTAGAGAGATGGCCATCTGTTGCAAAAATAGCCTCAATAGTATATTAAAATGAAAAAAGAATTTAGTAAACACTGGAAAGAAAGTAAGCAACCAAGAAAACAAAGAAAATATGTAGCAAAAGCTCCACTAAATATTAAAAAGAAACTTGTAAATGTGAATCTTTCAAAAGAATTGAGAACAAAACATGAAAAAAGAACAATTGGAGTTAGAACAGGAGATGTTGTTAAAATTCTGAGAGGAAAATATAAGGGAAAGAAAGGAAAAATAATGAAAGTTTATTTAAAAATTTCAAAAGTGATTATTGATGGAATTAAAGTTAAGAAATTAGATGGCTCAGAAGTAAATGTTAAAATGCAACCTTCTAATTTACAAATAGTTGAATTACATTCAGAAGATAGAAAAAGAAAATTAAAGAAAAAAGAAACTAAAAAAGAAGATAAAACAAACAAGGAGAAAAAATAATGCACCTTAAAAGACAAAAAGTACCAAAAAGATGGCCTATACCTAGAAAAGGGACAGCCTATGTAGTAAAACCAAACTTTGGACTAAAAAATGGAATTCCTATTCTAGTAGTATTAAGAGATTTATTAAAAATTGCTCAAAATAGAAAAGAAGTAAAAAAAGCTCTTTATGCTAAAAATGTTTTATTAAACGATGTTCCAATAAAAAGTGAAAAAAATAGTGCATTCCTATTTGATATTATTACTCTAGTACCTTCTAAAAAAAGTTATAGATTAATTTTTAATGAACATGGAAAATTCCAGGCAGAAGAAGTAAAAGAAGCAGAAGCACATTCAAAAATATTTAAAATTATTAATAAAAAAACCCTTAAAGGAAAGAAAACTCAGTTAAATCTAAAAGATGGTAAAAACTTTATTTCAGATATTAAATGTGCAGTAAATGATTCTGTTATTTTTGATTTTAAAAAAGGAAATATTACAAAATGCCTTCCTTTAAAAGAAAAAAGTAATGCATTTGTTTTTGCAGGAAATCATTCTGGTTCAATGGGAAATATAAATAAAATAGATTTGGAAAGAAAAATGATTGAATTAAAAACAAAAGATAAAACACTTAATATCTTAATTAAACAAATGATAATATTAGAATAAAATGGAAAAGAAAAATAACATTATGAGAGATATAAAAATAGAAAAAGTTGTTCTAAGTGTAGGGGGAATTGCAGAAGAACTTGAAAAGGGAGTAGAATTATTAAAAATAGTCACTGGAAGAAAAGTTGCAAAGATGAAATCCAATAAAAGAATTCCTTCATTAAATGTAAGACCTAATTTAGAAGTAGGAGGAGTTGTAACAATTAGAAAAGATCTTCAAACTTTCCTTTGGAGAATGTTAGAAACTGTTGATAATATTTTAAAGAAAAAGCAAGTTAGTGAGAATAATTTTTCATTTGGAATAAAAGAATACATTGAAATTCCTGGAATGGAATATCATAGGGAATTAGGCATTAGAGGATTTGATGTAACAGTTGTGTTCAAAAGAGCTGGAAGAAGAGTTAAACTAAAAAAAATAAAGAAAGGAAAAATACCAAAAAAACAAATAATTTCTAGAGAAGAAATAATAAAATTCATGGAGGAAACTTTTAAAACAGAGTTTATATAAAATGACAGCAAGCGATTGGAAAAAAATACTTAAACAATTAAACAACAAACCGGAAGTTAAGGCAAAATTTCTGAAACACTGTAAACCAAAGGATAGAAAAATTGGTATAGCTGTGAATAAATGTGAAAGATGCGGTAGATTTGGAGCACACATTAAATCATATGGCTTAAACCTATGCAGACACTGTTTTAGAGAAGTTGCTGTAGAAATCGGATTTAAAAAATATAGCTAGGAAAAATAAAAATGTCACACGATATAGTTGCAGATGCACTAAACATGATAAAAAATGCTAAAAAAGCAAGAAAAGAAAACATAGAGATAAAGAGAATTTCAAATCTTTTAATCGAAGTTCTAAAAATCATGAAACAAAAAGGTGCAATAAAGAAATATAAAATAAATAGTAAAGATAAAACTCTTGAAATTTCTATTGGAAAATTATTTGATTGTAGATCTATAAAACCAAGGTTTACTGTAAATCTTTCTCAAATAGAAAAATATAGAAGACGATTCTTACCCGCAAGAGATGTTGGGACAGTTATAATATCTACAAATAAAGGGTTATTAACTCATGAAGAAGCTGTAGAGGAAAAAATTGGAGGAAGTTTAATAGCTTATTTTTACTAATGAAAAAAGATCTTTTAGAACAAATTGAAATTCCGGAAGGAGTTGAAGTAAAAATAGATTCAGATATAATTACTGTAAAAGGCCCCGAAGGTGAAAATAAAAAAAATATTCATGTAAATAAAATAAATTTTGAAATAAAAGACAATAATATTATCATTAGTTCTAAACTAGCTACTAAAACAGAGAAAAAAATGATGAATACTATGATTTCTCATTTAAGAAATATGATTCTTGGAGTTCAAAATAAGTTTGAATATCAATTAAAAATATGTTTTAGTCATTTTCCAATAACTGTGGATCTTCAAGGAAAAGAAGCTACAATAAAAAATTTCTTAGGTGAAAAAATTCCTAGAAAAGTTAAAATTCATCAGGATGTTGAAGTGAAAATAGATGGGCAAATGATTACCATTACTTCTATAAATAAAGAATCTGCAGGGCAAGCTGCTGCAAACTTTGAAAAAGCAACAAAAATAAAGAAAAGAGATAAAAGAGTTTTCCAAGATGGAATATTTATGACAATTAAAGCTGGGAGAGAGATATAATGGTGAAATTTTTAAGAAGAACTTGGAATAGATATTCTAAGCTAGGTAAAGGAAGAAAAAAGAAACAAATTTGGAGAAGACCTACTGGTAGAGATAATAAAATGAGAGAGAAGAGAAGAGGATATCCTGCTAGAGTCCAAATAGGTTATAAAACATCTTCAGAAGAAAAGAAAATTCTTTACATTTTTAATAAATCAGATTTCCAAAAAATAAACAAAGGAGATATTATTATGATTGGAAAGGTTGGAAAAAAGAAAAAAATAGAAATTGCAGAAGAAGCAAAAAAACAAAAGATCAAATTAAAAAATTTGAATGCAGAAAAATTTTTAAAATTAAATAAAGAAATAAAGAAAAAATGAATCTAGGTAAGAAAAAAGCTTTAGCAACAAGAACATTGAAGGTAGGAAAAGGTAGAATACTATTTGTAAAATCGAGATTAAATGAAATAAAGGAAGCCATTACAAGACAAGATATTAAAGATCTTCATGAAGAAGGAGCTATTTTAATTAAAGAAAAATCAGGAAGAAGTAAAGTTGAAAAAAGAACTAGAAAAAGAGGTCCAGGAAAAATAAAAAAGAATGTTAATACTAGAAAAAGAGATTATGTTATAATGACTAGGAAGTTAAGAAGCTATGTTGCTGAAATGAAAAAACAAGGTCTTCTTTCACCTGAAGAAATTGTGGATATAAGAAAAAAGATAAGAAACAAAATATTTAGAAGTAAAAGACATTTAAAAGAATATATTGGAGGATTAAGGAAATGAAAATAACAAAAAGAAGAAGAAGAGAAAATAAAACAGACTATGCCAAAAGAATCAGACTTTTAAAAAGTGATTCTCCAAGAATTGTATTTAGAAAAACAAATAAATATATTATTAGCCAATGTGTAACAAGTGAAAATGCCCAGGATAAAATAGAGTTTGGTGCTCATTCAAAAGAATTATTAAACTATGGATGGCCAAAAGAATTAACTGGAAGTTTAAAATCACTCTCAGCAGCATATTTAACAGGGTTATTACTTGGTAGGAAAATAGAAAAAAATAAAATAAAATCCCCAATTATTGATTTTGGAATGATCCGTTCACTTAATAAAACAAAAATGTATGCTTTTGTCAAGGGAATTTTAGATGCAGGAATAAAAATAGAATGTAATGAAAAAGTTCTTCCAGAAGAAGATAGAATTTCTGGAAAACATATGAAGAAAGACTTTTCAACAACATTTTCAAAAATTAAATCAGAAATAGAAAAACAATAAAATGAAAAAATTTGATAAAAAAAGAAAATATCCTCCAAGAGAAGTTGTTAATCCTCTTGATACTTGGGACCCTAAAACAAAACTAGGAAAAGATGTTCAAGACGGAAAAATAAAAACAATAGATGAAATTCTAGATAAAAATGAAAAAATACTAGAACCAGAGATAATTGATTCACTAATAAAGGTTGAATCTGATTTAATTTCAATGGGGCAATCTAAAGGTAAATTTGGTGGTGGAAAAAGAAGAGCATGGAGAACTACTCAAAGAAAAACCAAAGAAGGAAATGTTGCAACATTCTCTGCATTAGCAGTTGTGGGTGATGGTAATGGTCATGTTGGAATTGGATTTGGAAAATCTAAAGAAACTCTTCCTGCAAGAGATAAGGCCCTTAGAAAAGCTAAACTAAATGTAATTAAAGTTGCTCTAGGAGATGGTAGTTTTGATAGTGTTGGAGGTGGAAATACCAGTATTCCATTTAAGGTAGAAGGAAAATCTGGAAGTGTTAGAGTGATCTTAATGCCTGCACCTCCGGGAACAGGATTAGCAGTAGCAGATGAATTAAAAAAAATATTAAAACTTGTTGGAATAAAAGACATCTATAGTAAAACCTTTGGAAAACAAAGGACAACATTCAATTTTGCCAAAGCATGTATGAAGGCATTAGAAAATACTAATCAAGAGGTAAATTCACAATGATATGCGTAATAAGAATAAAAGGTCAAGTAGGAATTAAAAAAGAAATAACAGATACTCTTTATAGGCTTAGAATTAGAAAAAAATATGCTTGTGTACTTTTAGAACCTACAGCAGTTAATTTAGGAATGATCAAAAAAGTTAAAGATTTTGTAGCCTATGGAGAAATAAGTGAAGATCTTAAAAAAGAACTTATTCAAAAAAGAGGAATAAAAGATGTTGATGGAAAATTAAAACCATTTTTTAGATTACATCCTCCAAGAGGTGGAATCAAGAGTAAAGTTCATTATCCTAAAGGTGTTTTAGGAAATCATAAAAAGAAATTAAATGAGTTACTCCAAAGGATGTTGTAAAATGAATGTTAAAAAAAGAACAAAATCTTCAAGAATGCATGGACGAAAAATGGGAACTCATGGAGCAGGTTCTAGAAAAAGTAGAAAAGGTAGTGGGCATCATGGTGGAAAAGGATTATCTGGTAGTGGAAAAAGAGCAGATCATAAAAAAACATTAATGATTAAGTTATATGGAAATAAATATTTTGGTAAACAAGGTGTCACAAGTAGAGGCACTAAAAGAGATACTAGACCAAGAATAAATCTAGGTCAAATACAATTAAATCTTGAAACATATATTAAAAAAGGAATTGCTAAAAAATCAGGTAGTTCATTTGAAATAAATCTAAAAAAATACAAAATTCTGGGCAGAGGAGAAATAACAGATAAATTAATCATTAAGGCTAAGGAAGCTTCAAAAACAGCTATTACTAAAATAAAAAAAGCAGGTGGAGAAATAGAAATTATGAAAAAGATTAATAAGACCAAAAAACCTGTTATAGCTAATAAAGAGTAAAGTCCAAAATGGATTTAAGAAAAATTTTTAATTTTATTCCAGAAGTTAAAAAACCTGATGAAAAAAAGGTTGATTTTAAAACAAAATTTAAATGGACATCTATTATTCTCCTTGCATTTTTTGTTTTAGCAAATATTCCTTTATTTGGTTTATCTTTTAATGCCTTAGCTAGATTTGAATATTTAGCAGTTATACTTGGTACTGAATTTGGAAGTATTATTTCTTTAGGTATTGGGCCAATTGTAATGGCATCTATTATTCTTCAACTTCTTTCTGGAGCAGGAATAATAAGTATTGATCAATCTACAGAAGAAGGAAGAAAATTCTTTATGGGAATTCAGAAATTGCTAGTCTTTTTCTTCATTATATTTGAAGCTCTAATTTATGTTATGATGCAGGGTCTACAAGCTGCAGAAGGATTTGCAGGACTAGTAATATTTCAATTAATATTAGGAGGAATTATGATTTTCTATATGGATGAAGTTTCTAATAAATGGGGTTTTGGATCAGGAGTAAGTTTATTCATTGGAGCTGGAATTAGTTGGAGATTATTCACAAGTGCATTTCAATTTATTAATCAACAAGGTAGGAACTGTTTAGTTGATTTTACTGGAACTCCTTGTTCTGGAAAAGTTTTTGTATTTATTCAATCTTTAATAAATGGTTCAAGTATTGAACTTGTTTCTGCAGGTGCTACAATATTAATCACTTTATTGATTTTCTTAGTTGTTATTTGGACTCAATCTTTAAAAGTTGAAATTCCACTTTCATTTGGGAGAGTTAGAGGATATGGTATTAAATGGCCCCTATCTTTCTTCTATGCCTCTGTAATCCCTGTTATCTTTACTGCAGCCCTAATAGCTAATCTTCAGTTATTTGGAGGAATTATTGAAAATGCTGCAATGCCTTGTTTAATTCAAGATGGAATTTGTACAGGTTCTGCTAAGATGGCCTCTCATTTTACCTGGTTAGGAAGATTTATTGATGGACAGGCAATAAGTGGGTTAGCATTTTGGTTAGGATCAACTAATTTAATGGAATTAGTAATTAGAGGAGGATTCTTACCAAGATATTTGATCCAAGGTTTAACACACTTAATTTTCTTTGTAATCTTCTCAACATTATTTGCTATATTCTGGGTTAAAAATTCTGAAATGAATGCTAAAGCTCAAGCACATAAAATTGCATCTTCAGGCCTACAAATAGCAGGATTTAGACAAGATGTTAGAGTATTGGAAAGTATTTTAGATAGATATATTATGCCTCTAACAGTTATGGGTGGTATAGCTATTGGTATTTTAGCTTCAATAACAGATTTACTTGGAGCACTTGTTTCAGGAACATCTATATTATTAGTAATTATGATCATGTTCCAATTTTATAAGAATATTAGTGAGCAACATACAATGGAAATGAATTCCAAATTTAGAAAATTCATTGAAGGTTAGAATTTAAAAACAAATACAAACTAAAGTTAACATGGATAAAGAAGCAAAAGAGGGTAATTTTAAACCTATTATTTATATTATGATTATTTCCCTAGCTATAGCCTTTCTTTGGGATAGTATTGAAATAATAAAAAATTCTGTTCACAGTATCCTGGATCCAAGTATAGGGGCCTTAATTATGTGGAATCTGACTATTGGAATGTCAATAATTGTTTTTTTAATTAGTGTTTTTATGACTCTTGTTCAAAAATATGCTACAGATCAGGAAACTCTGAAGGAAATGAAAAAAGAACAAAAAATTCTTCAAAAAGAAATGGACACCTATAAAAATGATCCTGCAAAATTAATGGAATTACAAAAAAAGAGTTTTGCATTTATTCCTAAAACATTTAAGCTAAGCATGAGGGCAATTGCATATACAGGTATACCTCTTATTTTATTGTTCAGATGGTTTATGGATTTTTTTATTACAATAGGAGATCCTAGATTTTTAGGATTTTTAAATTGGTTTTGGTTCTACCTATTAGCATCAATTATATTTAGTAGTATATTAAAAAAATATTTAAATGTAGTATAGAGTCTTAATTCTATGGAAAAAAACAATCAAGAACTTTTAATGAAAATAAACTTGCTTCAACAGCAAGCAGAACAATTCCAACAACAGCTGCAAGCTATAGAACAGAATATTCTTGAACTAACAACCTTAAATATAGATCTAGATGAAATAAAGGGTGCAAAAGGAAAAGAAATTTTATCACCCATTGGAAGAGGCATTTTTGTTAAATCTAAATTAGATTCTGAAAATTTAAATGTAGATATTGGTGAAGGAATTTTTGCAAAAAGAAATATTAATGAAACCAAGGAAATAGTTAAATCTCAAATAAAAAAATTAGAAGGTTTAAGAGAAAATTTAGATCAAGGTTTATTAAAAATAGAAGAAGAATCTCAAAAAATAATGATTGAAGTTCAAAAATTAGAAAAATAATTTTATTTCTTTTTTAAAAATTCAAAATATTTTAAAATTCCTAATTCAGAAACAATTGCTTTAATATATTTTCTAGGAACAGCCTCAAAAGCAGGGTTTTGTATTTTTATTTTTAAAACTACTTTTTTCCAAACTTCTCTAAAGCTTCTTTGTTCTAATTTTAAATTCTTAGAAGAATATTTCCAAGAATCAGCTAAGACATATACAGGTATTTTATTATCATAAGCTATTTTAGAAAACATTCCACTTCCAACCTTATTAATAACCCTATCTTTAAAAATAGCATCTGCCCCAATTAAAACTTTTTTTACTTTTTTAGTTCCCTGTTTATGAGTAAGAGCAATCATAGCTGCAGAATCTACAAACTGAGTAACCTTTATTCCAGCTCTTTTTAATTCTCTTGAGGTTTTTCTTCCTTGAAAAAGAGGCCTAGTTTCAGTATTATAAACTTCAAATTTTTTCTTTTTCTTTTTAGAATAAATAAGTGCCTTAACAACAGTGGAAGAATGGCAGTGTGTAAAAATAATATCTTTATTTTTTATTATTTTAAATACTAATTTATTTATTTTGTCTTGAGATTCTTCAAAATGATTTAAAATTTGTTTTTTAGATAATTTTTCAGTAGAATTTAGAACATTTTGTAAAAAAGGCTCTGTTGGCCTCAAAGATAAAAGCTTTTTTTTAGAAGATTTGGTTGGAATTAAATAATATGCTTCTAAAGCTTTTTTAGCAACATTTTTAGCACCCTGAATTTTTACAGATTTTATGTCTCTTGCAATCTGATTAAACACCTTTTTTTTATTCATTTTATATTTTGCCTAATTTAAGAAACTTTAAAAATTCTATCTATTTTAACATAACATGTTAGAATCAATTATAAATCCAAGAGAGGCGGAAAAAGGGCCTTGGAAAATGTTTTTCATTGGATTAATCTATGCTTCACTTTCTCTTTTACTTGTAGAAGCTTTTTTTTCTAAAGATGTTGTTCTTTCAAATTATTCAGGAATGATTGTGGTATTATTTTGTGTTATGTTCTCTCTACCTTTTATGTATTATTCAATTAAAAGAGAAGAAAAAGACGACGAAACTGCAGAAGGTATGTTAAGTGTTTGGACTATTCACAAAGACGCTATACTTGGATTTATGTGGTTATTTTTAGGATTTATAATTGCATTTTCTTTTTGGAATGTAGCCATTGGAAACTCAGAATTATTTAATGCTCAATTAAGCACCTATTGTGCAATTAATGATGGGGGAAATATTGATAGCTGTGTTGCAAAATATAGTCAAGAAGGAACTCAGATAGAACCTACAGGGGCTGTGGCTGGCATGGGAAGACTATTTAGCATACTTGAAAATAATATTTATGTAATGATATTTACGCTTATTTTATCCCTAATTTTTGGGGCAGGAGCTATTTTTGTTTTAGCTTGGAATGCAAGTGTTATTGCTGCAGCTATAGGAATATTTACAAAATATCAAATAAGTGAAATTCCTCTAGGTATTGCAAGATATATGATTCATGGGTTACCTGAAATAACTGCTTATTTTATCACAGCCTTGGCAGGGGGAATTTTTGGAGTAGGAGTTATAAGAAATGGTGTAAAGGGTAAAAAATTCCTGCATGTTTTAGAAAATTCAGTAATTCTTCTTTTTGTAGCAATAGTTATACTTATTTTAGCAGCAATAATAGAAGTTTTCTTCACACCAGTATTATTTAGGTAGAAGTTAATTTCATTAAATTTAAAAGGAAATTTAATCATAATTAATTATGGAATCACTGTTATTGGCTACAATTTTTATTTCTTTTTTTAGTACCTATCTTGTTATGCCTTTTTGGATAAAAAAAGCTTCACAAATTGGCCTATTATGGGAAGACATGCATAAAAAAGGACATCCTAAAAATGTAGCTGGTTCAGGAGGAATTATTGTTCTTTGGGGATTTTCAGCAGGCGTTTTAATTTATATTGCATTAAATATCTTAATTTTTAAGGGGAACTATAATCTTTTAACTCAAATTTTTGCATTATTGACAGTATTATTCTTAAGCTCACTTATTGGATTTATGGATGATCTTTTTGGATGGAGAAAAGGGGGCCTTTCAAACAGATCTAGGTTAATATTAATTTTATTTGCATCCATACCTCTTATTGTGATAAATGCTGGAAATTCAATAGTTAATCTTCCTTTTTTAGGTATAATTAATTTGGGAATACTTTATCCTTTGCTTGTAATCCCAATAGGGATTGTCGGGGCTACAACAACATATAATTTTTTGGCAGGATATAATGGCCTTGAGTCTGGCCAAGGAATAATAATCCTCAGTGCTTTAGCTTTTGTTACATATTTAACAGGAAATGAATGGTTAACAATAATTAGTCTTTGCATGGTTGCCGCATTAATTGGTTTTCACCTTTTTAATAGATATCCTGCAAAAGTTTTCCCAGGAGATGTCTTAACCTATTTAATTGGAGCTATGATTGCTTCAGTAGCTATTTTAGGAAATATAGAAAGAATTGCAATTTTATTCTTTATCCCATATATTATAGAAACTATACTAAAATTAAGAGGAAGATTAAAAAAATATAGTTTTGGAAAATTAAATTCAGATGGAAGTTTAGATCAACCTTTTGAAAAAATATATGGCTTAGAACATTTATCAATTAAAATACTTAAAAAAATTAAACCAAGTAAAAAAGTTTATGAAAAAGATGTAGTCTATTTAATTCATCTATTCCAAATACTAGTAATAGGCCTAGTTTTAATACTATCTTTCTAGTAAACCAAAGTTTTTAAATCAAAATTCTCTTAAAATAAGATGAGCGAAAAAATAACAATTGATGTTTCAAAAATAAAAAAAAGTTTTAAACAAACTCTTGATTTTTTAAATCAAAAAAAAATTATTAATATTTTCTTAATAATCTTGCTTTTAGTTGTTTTAATTACTAGTGTGGATATGAGGTTACAAAATCTTCCTTTACTTAAAGATTCAACTACAGGGCAATACATTCCTTTGGCTTTAGATCCATATTATTTTCTTAGAGTAGCAGAAACAATGATTAGTGAAGAAGGTCTTCCTTCCTATGACAATATGAGATATCCTTCTGCAAAAATAATGTTTAATTCAGAAATTGCTCCAGAATCAATTATTTTAATCTATAGAATTGGCCAAATTTTCAACGATGATTTTTCAATACAATTGGCTGGAGTTAGTTTTCCAGTTATCTTTTTTGCTTTAGGATTAATAGTTTTCTTTTTTCTAATATTTATTTTAACTAAGTCAAAATCAATTGCCTTTCTAAGTAGTTCTTTTTTAGCATTTATTCCTCTTTATTTATATCGAACTTTGGCTGGATTTTCAGATCATGAATCAATAGGTATGTTTGCTTTTTTTCTAGCTTTATTATCCTATAGTTGGACTTTAGACAAATTAGAAAAAAAAGATCAAAACAAAAAAATCATTTTTAATTCAATTATTGGAGGATTATTAGTTGGTTTAACCACAATTTTTACCACTGCTAGTTGGGCTGGAATATCCAAATTTCTCTACATGATTATACCCTTAAGTTTTTTTATTTTTTGGATTTTAAAAACAAAAGAGGGAAATAGGCCCCATTTAAAAAAATATATTTTATTTTATTTTACATGGTTAGCCTCAAGTGTTCTTTTAGGGCCAATTTTTGGACAAAATATTAATTTTGTTTTAAATTCCCTTGTATTGAGTATTCCAAATATTTTAAGTGCATTCATTCTTGTATTTATAATTATAGATTTTGTATTAATTAAATTTTCAATAAAAGAAAATTATTTTGAAAAAAAGAAAAAATATCGGATTTTATTTACAGTTATTTTTACAATTATTTTAGGAGCTTTATTTTTTAGTATTTTTAGAGGAGGATTTTTTAATTTAATTTCAAATCTTTTCGAACGTCTTTTAGATCCTTTTGGCACTGCCAGAACTAGTTTAACTGTGGCTGAAAATAGGCAACCCTATCTAAATGAATGGATTTCTCAAATGGGAAAAATTTTCTTCTGGATTTTCTTTGGAGGTCTTATAACTTTAGGGATTGAAACATTAAAAGTAATAAAAAACAATAAAAATAAATTAATTGGGATTTTATTATGGGTCTTTATGATTTCAGGTATTTTATTCAGCAGAGTATCTTCCTCTTCTTTATTTAATGGAGATAATTTCATTAGCAAAATATTTTATCTTTTAAGCATATTAACATTTTTTGGATACTTAATTTGGGTCTATTTTAATCAAAATATAAAAATAAGTTCTAATTATTTGATCTTATTTTCTTGGATGATTTTCATGCTAATTTCTGCTAGAGGGGCAGTGCGTCTTTTCTTTGTAATTGCACCATTTGCCTGTTTTTCTGCTAGTTTTTTTATTGTAAAAATTTTTGATTATTTCAAAAAAAGTAAAGATGATTTGTGGAAAATGATTTTAATTATTTTGGTTATTGTTATTTTAATGGGAGCAATATTTAGTTTTAATAGTTTTATTTCAAACACAAATCTACAATCAAAAAATACAGGGCCTTCTGCAAATAATCAATGGCAAGGAGCAATGAAATGGGCTAGAGATAATACTCCTACTGGTTCAATTTTTGTTCACTGGTGGGATTATGGCTATTGGGTACAATATCTTGGTCAAAGACCTTCTATTGCAGATGGAGGGCATGCAGTTACTTATTGGGATCATTTAATAGGAAGATATTTATTGACAACCCCTTATCCTGAAACAGCACTTAGTTTTATGAAATCTCACAATGTTTCATATTTATTAATAGATCCTTCTGATTTAGGAAAATATGGGGCTTATAGTAGAATTGGAAGTGGGCAAAAAGGAGAGGATAGATATTCTTATATTCCTATTTTAATTTCAAATCCTGCAAAAACCCAAGAAACTTCTTCAGGAGAGGTTAGATTATATGAAGGAGGGGCCCCAGTTGATCAAGATATTATTTATCAAGAGGAAGGTGGAAATGAGATTTTTATTCCCGCGAATAAAGGGGGAATAGCAGCTATTTTATTAGAATCCTCTACAGATACTGAAAATATTTTTAAACAACCAATAGGTATTTTTATTTATAATGGGCAACAAACAGACATTCCATTAAGATATCTTTATGTGGGTGAAGAATTTATTGATTTTGGACAAGGATTAGAAGCAGGAATTAAAATAATTCCGAGAATAAGTTCTGCAGCAAATTCTCAAATTCAAATAGATCAGTTAGGTTCAGCAATTTATCTTTCTCCAAGAACTTTTGAAGGTTTATTTTCTCAACTTTATTTATTAAACGACCCTCTTAAAAAATATCCTACAATTAAATTGGGTCATTCTGAGCAAAACGCATTATCTAGGGATTTGTCTCTTCAAGGAATTAATCCAGGAGAAATTCTTTATTATAATGGAAATTTATGGGGCCCTATAAAAATATGGGAAATAAATTATCCTGAAAACATTCTAACAAATGAGGAATTTTTAGAAACAAGTGGAGAATATGCTCAATTAGATAATTTAATTTTTAGTTCTTAATTTTAAAAATACCTATGCTTTTTAGTTTCATAAACTTTAAGAATTAACTTAGTTATCCTATTAATATGAGTAAAAAAATAGCTTTATTTCACCCTTGGATAAAAAGCAGGGGTGGCGCAGAAAGAGTGGTATTAGAAATTATAAAAAACTCTAAACATAAAATTGATTTATTTACCTGGGTTTATGATAAAGAAAATACTTTCAAAGAATTTCAAAAATATAATGTAAAAGTAATTGCTCCAAAAATTGCTCAAAAAATCTCAAGAATGCATCTTTTAAGAGGTTTATTTCTTCCCTTAAGCATATTCTCTAAAATAAAATTAAAAGATTATGATTTATTTTTAATTTCAACATCAGGGGTTGCAGAATTCATGACTTTTAAAAATTATAAAAAAGGTAAAACCTATGCTTATGTTCATACTCCTTTAAGAGAAGCTAATAAAAAAATAATAAATTGGAATTTAGAAAATAAATATCCTTTAGGAATTAAAAGATATGCTTATATTTTTGCAACAAAAATTTATAAATTCTTTGAGAAAAAAGCTTGGAAAAAGTTAAACGTTGTTATATTTAATTCTAATTTAAGTTTAAAAAGAGCAAAAGAAAGCAATTTAAAACTAAATAGCAAACCACACATAATCTACCCTCCAATAAATTTTTCTAGATTTGAAAATTTAAAATTGAATAAAGGAAAATATTTTCTATATTGGAATAGATTAAATCCCCCTAAAAGACAAGATCTTTTAATTGAAGCTTGGAAAAATTTTTCTAAAAAAAATCCTTCTTACAAACTAATAATTGCAGGAACTCCCGAAAATGAAAAATATTATAAAAAATTGCAAAAATTGCAAAAAGATACAAAAAATGTTGAAATTAAAACTAATGTTTCAGATAAGGAAATTGATAGTCTTCTAGCAAATTCTCTTGCTAGCTTATCTTTAAGTTATTCTGAAGATTTTGGTATAATTCCTTTAGAAATAATAGCTTCAGGAAAACCTCTTTTGGCTACAGATGAGGGGGGTTATGTAGAAATTATTAATGATCACCCTTTATTTCATAAAATAAAAGAAAAACATTCAAAAAAAGAGATGATTAAAGAAATTGAAAAAGAATTAAATAACTTCATAAAGAAAAAACAAAAAAAGACTCAAAAGAAAATAAAAATAAAAAATTTTGTTAAAGAAATTGATAAAATATTAGAAAAATGACTACTGCTTTGAAAAAAAATAAGGAATACTCCAATAGGTATGTTCAACAAATAAAAAATCCGGAAATTCCTCCCGAAATTGATGAAATTTTGGAAACAAAAAAAATTAAATCTCTTATTGATTTAGGTTGTGGAGATGGGATTTTTATTCATGCCTTAAAAAGAAAATATCCTAAATTAAAAATAGTTGGAATAGATATTTCCGAAAGAAGAATTAAAGGATTAAAAAAGAAATTTCCTAATGATAAATTTTATTGTAGGGATGTTTGTAACACTAAACTAAAAGAAAAATTTGATTTTGTTTATTCTTCCCAAGTTTTAGAACATGTAGAAAGTGACAAAAAAATGATTAATGAAATGAAAAAATTATTAAAAAATAATGGAACACTTTTTGTTTCATCAGTAATAAAAAAACCCTGGGCAATATA
>JADHVH010000010.1 GCA_016784085.1 Candidatus Pacearchaeota archaeon | reverse complement strand
CATGATAAAATTTACTAAAAATTATATATAAAGATTGTTGTAATCAAGAAACTTAATTTTAAATAACATATCTTCATTAAATTAATATGAAAATAAACTTTATACCTATTGATTATGATTACTTTGATTTTGAAGGTAAAAATTATGCTAAAATCATTGGTAGAGATGATAAAGGAAAAAGAGTATGTATAATTGATTCTTGTCCAAATTATTTATGGGCAATATTAAAAGAAAAAATAACTTCAAAAAAAATTGATTCTTTAATTAAAAAAATATCTAAAATAGAACTAAATGAAAAAGGAAGAAAAACCAAAGTTGAAAAAATAGAAATTAAGGATAAAATGTTTATGGGTAAAAAGGTAAAAGCTCTAAAAATATTTGCTACAAACTATAAAGATTTACATTCCATTGCTAGTAGTCTAGATTTTAAAGAAATAGAAAAAAGAAGAGGTTATGATTTAGGATATGTTTCACATTATATTATTGAAAAAAAGATAAATCCTCTTAGATGGTATGAAATCTCTGGAGAAATTCTTAATAATTCTCTAGAATATGGTGGTATTGACTCTGTTTTAGAAGTTGATTTATGTTTTAAATTAGAAAATTCAAAAGAAATTGAAGATAAAAAATTTAAACCAAAAGTATTGGCCTATGATCTTGAAACAGATGGATTAAAAATAGGTGGTGGAGAAATATTAATGGTTTCTTTGGCAGGTGAAAATTTTAAGAAAGTGATCACATGGAAAAAAACAACAAAAAAGAAACCAGATTATGTAGAATATGTTGAAGATGAATCAGAGCTTTTAGAAAAATTTGTAGAAAACATTAAGAAATATTCTCCAGATTTTTTAGTAGGATATCATTCAGATGGTTTTGACCTCCCATATCTTAAAGCAAGAGCAGATAAATTAAAGATAAGACTACCCTTAGGATTAGATGGAACTCCCCCCAAATTTTCAAGAGGAATGGTTTTATCTGGAAAAATAAAAGGAATCACCCATGTGGATATTTTAAAGTTTATACGAACTGCCTATTCCCAATATATGCAATCTGAAACACTTTCTTTAAATGAAGTTTCAAAAGAATTTTTAGGAGATAATAAAAAAGAATTTCAAATAAAACATTCTTCAGAAATAACAAATTCAGATTGGTTAGACTATTATGAATATAATTTACATGATTCTATTTTGACTTTAGGGCTATTTGAAAAATTTTGGCCAGATCTATTAGAATTTTCAAGAGTTATTCAAGAACCTACATTTGATATTTCTAGAAATGGATTATCAAAACAAGTTGAAAACTATATTTTACATAATTTAGAAAAACATAATGAAATTCCTGAAAAAAGACCTACTCATGAAGATATTGGAAAAAGAAGACATATGAAAAGTGTTGAAGGAGCTTTTGTTTATGAACCTAAACCAGGACTTTATGAAAATATTGCTATGTTTGATTTTACATCTATGCATACCAGCATCATAATTTCCATGAATATTTCCAAGGGAACTCTTCTTCCTAAAAAAGAAAAAAATTCTTTTGAATCTCCTGAAGTAGAATATGAGGGTAAAAAAAAGAAGTTCTATTTTTCAAAAGAACAAGGATTTATCCCTTTATTATTAAAAGAAATATTGGAAAAAAGAAAAAAATATAAGGCAGAATATAAGAAAAATCCAAACAAAATAACTTTGGCTAGAAGTAATGCCTTTAAACTATTATCTGCATCTGTTCATGGATATATTGGTTTTTTTGGAGCAAGATATTTCTCCATAGAATCTTCAGCATCTATTCTAAGTTTTGTTAGAAAATTTAACATAGAAACAATTGAAAAAGTAAAAAAAGCAGGACATGAAGTAATCTATGGAGATACTGATAGTATTGCTTTTTTAATGAATACAAAATCTGAAAAACAAATAAAAGAATTGTTAGCAAAATTAAATTCAGAACTTCCAGGAGTAATGGAGCTTGAACTTGAAGATTTTTTTAAAAGAGGGCTTTGGGTAACAACTAGATCTGGAAAATTTGGTGCTAAAAAGAAATACGCTTTACTAGATAAAAAAGGAAAATTAAAAATAAGAGGTTTTGAAACAGTTAGAAGAGATTGGTGCCCTCTAGCAAGAAAAATTCAAAACAAAATAATAAAACAAATTCTAGAAGAAGGTAATTCGAAAAAATCATTAAAATATATTAAAACAATTATTCAAAAATTAAAAGATAGAAAAATTGACAAAGAAGATTTAATTATTAAAACTCAACTTAAAAAACCTCTTTCAGAATATCTTTCAATAACACCACATGTTTTTGCAGCCAAAAAAATGGAAGAACAAAAAATTCCTATAGATGAAGGGGGTTTGATCAAATATTATATTGCAGAAACAGAAGGAAAAAGTAAACTTGTAAGAGATAAAGTTAAACTTCCAAATGAAAAGGGAATTTATGAAATAGATTATTACCTAAATAAACAAATATTGCCTGCTGTTGAAAATATTTTTCAAGTTTTTGATATAAATATTCAAGAAACAATTGAAGGTAAAAAACAAACAACTCTTGGTGAATTTTAATATGAAAAAAAGAACAGCAATAATACATTTTATTCTTTTTCTAGTATTATTAACCACCTTAATAATTATTTTTTGGCAACCTCTTACAAACCTATTTTCTAGTCCAGATAAAATTAAATCATTTGTTTTAGATTTTGGAATATTAGCTCCAATAATATTTATTTTAATTATAGCTTTACAAGTTTTATTTGCCCCGATTCCAGGACAGGTAGCAGGATTAGCAGGAGGATATATTTTTGGAGGGTTTTTTGGATTGATTTAGAGCATGATTGGATTAATCATTGGTTCTTTTATTGCGTTTTATTTGGCAAGAAAATTAGGGCGTCCTTTTGTTGAAAAAGTTGTTAATAAAAAAACTTTAAATAAATTTGATAAAATAATCAAACAAAAAGGTTTACCAGTACTATTCTTAATTTATCTTCTCCCAAGTCTACCAGATGATTTAATCTGTTATATTGCAGGTTTAACAAATATTAAAATTAAAAATTTAATTCTTGTTTCTGCTATTGGGAGACTTCCAGGATTTATTGTACTTAGTTTAGTTGGAGCTGGATTAGCAAGCCAAAACTCAGTCTTTGCTTTAATATTATTTTTAGCGATGATGATCTTATCAATAATTATATATTTAAAAAGACAAAAATTAGAAAAATTTATGGAGAATATTATTAAAAAATGAGTAGAATAAAACCAAATCCAAAACCACTTTTTATTGAAAGAATGAAGGAACTACTTGGAAAAGATTTTGAAGAATATGATAAAATTTTGAAGAAACTTCCAGTAAGATCAATAAGATGTAATAAACTTAAAATTTCTCCTGAAAATTTAAAAAAAAGATTAGAACAAAAAGGTTGGAAAATAAGCCATCCTTTCAAAGACCATAAGGATATAATGGTTATTGAAAATGATCTCCAACCAGGAGAATTGGGGAGAGCATTAGAACATTTAATGGGATATTATTATATTCAGGAACTTGCAAGTATGTTGCCTATTATTGCTCTAGATCCAAAACCAAATCAAACTATCCTTGATCTTTGTGCAGCTCCTGGAAGTAAAACAACTCAATTAGCTTCCCAAATGAATAATACTGGAACAATTATTGCAAATGATGCTAGTCTTGGAAGATTAAGAATTTTAGCTTCAAATCTAGAAAGATGTGGAGTTACAAATACAATCTTAACAAAAAGAGATGGATTTATACTTACTAGAAGATTAAAAAAATTTAATTTTTTATTTGATAAAATTCTAATAGATGCCCCCTGTTCTGGAGAAGGCACTTTAAGAAGCACTCCCAAAACATATCAAATGTGGAATATAAAAAATGTATTTAATTTATCAAAAATTCAAAAAGGGCTTTTAGGAACTTCTTTTGATCTTCTTAAAGTAGGTGGAGAAATTGTTTATAGTACTTGCACTCATTCTCCTGAAGAAAACGAAGAAGTAATTGATTATTTTTTAAGGGAATTTGGAGATTCAATTGAAATTCAAAAAATTAAACTACCATTAAATCCAAGATCTGGAATTTTGAAATGGAAAGACAAAGAATATTTAGAAGATGTAAAATATTCTTGCAGAGTCTATCCTCAAGATAATAATACTGAAGGATTTTTCTTAGCTAAATTCAAAAAACTAAAATGAAATATAATAAAATTCTAATATCTGGAGGAATAGGTGCTGGAAAAACAACTTTAGCAAATAATTTATCTAAAATTCTTAAAATAAAGAACTATGAACTAGATAATTTGGTATATAAAAGAAGAGATACTCATCTAAAAAACAGTCTAAAAGTAAGAAATAAAAAATTACATGAAATTCTTAAAAAGAAAAAATGGATCTTAGAGGGGTTTCATAATCATCCTTGGACTCATAAAATTTACAAAAAAGCAGACTTAATTATAATTCTAGATATAAAAAGTCATATTTCTAAAAAAAGAGTTCTCCTTAGATATTTGAAAAGAAAACTATCTTTTAAAGAAAATAAACATATTAACAAAAATTTTAAGATTATGCTTAAACTTTTAGAAAGCATATCTAAAAAACATACTAAATATTTGAAAGAACAAAAAAGGATTGCTAAAAATTTTAATGAAAATATTATAATTTTAAATAATAATCGAGAAATAAAAAGATTTTTACAAATATTAAAATGAGAAGATTAAAAATATATTCAAAAAAAGAACATAAAGAAATTGAAAAAAAGTTAGAACAAAAATATGGTATCTCAAAAGTCACAGGCCTAATTATGAGAAGGGGTGAAGAAAGACTATTTCTTTATACTGGAAATTTAACTCATGAAGAAATAAAAATATTTGAAAAAATATCTCAAATAGAAAGAGCAGGAACATATTTTGCAAGAATAGTAAGGGATGAAATAAGATTAAGTATTGAAGGAACTCATTTATTTAAAGATCAAATAACAAAAAATATTTTTGAATTAAATGACTTGCAATTCCAAGATTGGATGAGGGGCCAAGAACTCCATATTCAAACAGGGAAAAAAGATTTCCTAGTTATGAAATATAAATATGATTTTATTGGTTGTGGAAAGGCCTCAGCAGAAAAAATTAGTAACTTTGTTCCAAAAAATAGGAGATTTAAAAACAATTAAAATAATATAATAATATGGATAAGGAAAAAATAATTCAGGCAGGAAAAATATCTGCCGAAGTTAAAAAATATGCAAGATCTATTGTTAAAAAAGGAGTCCCACTAGTTGAAATTGCAAATAAAATAGAAGATAAAATAATAGAACTAGGTGCAAAAGTAGCTTTCCCCACAAATTTAAGCATCAATGAAGTAGCTGCACATTATACTCCTAGTCATGATGATACCACTCTTGCTCATGGTTTATTAAAAATAGATATTGGAATTCACATTGATGGGTGGGTGGCTGATTCTGCTTTTTCCTTAGATTTGGAAGATAGTGAAGAAAATAAAAAAATAATTAGAGCTGCAGAATTAGGTTTAGAAGCTGCATCTAGAACAATAAAAAATGGAATTCAGGTAAATGAAATTGGAAAAGAAATATCCAAAGCAATTAGATCTCAAAATCTTAATCCAATTGTAAATTTATCAGGCCATTCAATAGAACAATATGATCTTCATGCAGGTTTAACAATCCCAAACATAGATGATGGACAAACAACAAAAATAACTCCTGGAATTTATGCTATAGAACCTTTTGCAACTTCAGGAGGAGGAAAAGTATATGATGGAGCTCCTTCAGGAATATATGTTATGATTAGTGAAAAAAATGTTAGATCCCCTATTGCTAGAGAAGTTTTTCAATTTATTAAATCAGAATATAATACTCTCCCTTTTTCTTCAAGAGCAATTGTAAATAAACTAGGTACAAAATCTTTATTTGGATTAAAAGAACTTGTGAAAAATGGTAATCTCCATTCTTTTGATCAATTAATTGAATCTTCTAAAGCACCTGTAGCTCAAGCAGAAAATACTTTTTTAGTAGAAGAAGATAATGTTATAGTAACTTCTAAAGAATAGCATTACCAAATCCAAATCTAATTTTATTATCCTCTTAAAAGTTCATAATAAGTTCTTTCAGAACCATTATAGGAATCTTTTCTTAAAATAAAATATTTTTCATCAATTTTTAAAAAAGTTGGTCTATTAATATATTTAGCTTCTTTTTCCTTAACTAATTTTTTAGCATCATCTAATTCAATTACTAATAAACCATCATTAATTTCATCCAAAAGATTTTTTGTCATTTTAAACTACAAAATAATTTGATTTTAGTTTAAAAAGATTCTTATCCTAGATAAGCATTATCCACAGGTACTGCAGCTTTAGCTGTTTTCAAGAATTGTTCTTCCATTTTCTTATATGTAACTAAAGTAGACTTTGTTACGCTTGGACTAATTTTTTTCAAAGCTTCTGTAAAATGTTTCTTTTTAACTTCTGTAGAATTAATATCTCCTCTTAATGCAAGCATGGCAGCCTCTCTAGCAACAGCTTCAATATCTGCACCAGTATAATCTTCTAATTCTTTTGATATTGATTCAAGATCAACATCTTTTGCAAGAGGCATTTTATCTGTGTGTACTTTTAATATTGCTAATCTTCCTTCTTCATTAGGATTATTTACCAATAAAATTCTATCAAATCTTCCAGGCCTTAATAAGGCAGTATCCAATAGATCTGGACGATTTGTGGCTGCTACAACTAAAATATCTTTAAGATCTTCAAGGCCATCCATTTCAGATAATATTTGATTAAGGACTCTTTCAGTAACTTTAGTTCCTGAATCCTGACCTCTTTTTCCTGCTAAAGCATCCATTTCATCAAAGAAAATAATACATGGTGCAACCTGTCTAGCTCTTTCAAATATTTTTCTAACTCCTTCTTCAGATTTTCCAACCCACATACTCAATAATGAAGGGCCTTTAACCTGAATAAAATTAGCTTCAGATTCTTTAGCAACAGCTTTAGCTAAAAGTGTTTTACCTGTTCCTGGAGGTCCATAAAGTAAAATTCCTCTAGAAGGTCTAATTCCCAATCTTGTAAAACTTTCAGAATATTTAATTGGCCATTCTACAGCTTCTTTTAATTCTTGTTTAATATTTTCTAAACCACCAACATCATTCCACCCAACAGTAGGAGTTTCAACAAGAACTTCCCTCATAGCAGAAGGTCTAACGATCTTTAATGCACTTTTAAAATCTTCATGAGTAATGATCATTTTTTCTAAAATTTCTGGAGAAATTGTTTCATGTTCATCCATTTTAATTTGAGGTAAATGTTTTCTTAAGACTCCCATTGCAGCTTCCTTTGCAAGAGATTCTAAATCAGCACCAACAAAACCATGTGTTAATCCTGCAAGTTCATTTAGATTAACATCTTTTGTAAGAGGCATTCCCCTAGTATGAATTTGTAATATTGCTAATCTACCTTCTTTATCAGGAACATTAATTGCAATTTCTCTATCAAATCTACCCGGCCTTCTTAATGCAGGATCTAGAGCATTAACTCTATTTGTAGCTCCAATAACAATAACTTTTCCTCTTCCCTTTAATCCATCCATCATTGTTAATATCTGAGAAACAACTCTTCTTTCAACTTCTCCTTGAACATCTTCTCTTTTAGGAGCAATAGCATCAATTTCATCTATAAAAATAATTGTTGGAGCAGCTTTTTCAGCTTCTTCAAAAATATTTCTAATCTTTTTTTCAGATTCACCATAAAATTTAGACATAATTTCAGGTCCATTTAATAAAATAAAATTTGCATCAGATTCATTTGCAACAGCTTTAGCCAAAAGTGTTTTACCTGTTCCTGGAGGCCCATGTAATAAAACTCCTTTAGGGGGATCAATTCCTAATCTTTCAAAAATTTCTGGTTTTTTCATTGGAATCTCAACCATTTCTCTTATCTTTTTTATTTCTTCACTTAAACCTCCAATATCTTCATAATTAATTTCAGGAATTTTATCATCACTAACTTCCACAGCTTTTGGATTTAAAGTTACTTGAGTATTTTCGGTAATAATAACAGGTTGATTAATAGAAGTACTAACAACAACAAATTTGATTTGAGTAACTCCTCCTCCTAAATTTCCTCCAAAGCCCATATTTTCAAAAGCATCACCAAATAATCCACTAAACTCTTCACCTAAACCCATTTCAGAAAATAAATCTTTTCTTCTTTGAACTCCACCTAGAACAACAATATCTCCCTTAACAAGAGTTCTTCCTAAAAGTCCTTTTCTTAAACTATCTGGATCTCCTTGAACCATTATTCCTTTTTGAGCAGGTGCAATAGTAATTTTTTTAGCTTCTTTAACTTCTGCTTTAGAAATCTCTACAAATTCTCCAATACCGGTTTTAGCATTTCTTCTTAATATACCATCTATTCTAATAATTCCTTCTCCAACATCAGCAGGATAAGCTCTATCAACAATTGCTACAGTAGTCCTATTTCCTTTAATAGAAATGACATCTCCTCTACGGACATCAAGGTCCTTCATTGTTTCAGAATCTATCCTCGCAATACCTTTATATGCATCATCCTGTAATGCTTCAACAACTTTTAATTCAATTTTTTGATTTTTAACCATTTTATTTTTCTATTTCTTCAGGGTTATTTTCCCCAAAATTTAAACTTACTTTTCCAAAATCTTCAAAACATAATCTAACCATATCATCCATCATTCTTGTATGTTGGTTCATTTCATTATTTATTTGATTCATAAAAGAGACAATTTCTTTAGGAATTGAAACTGCATAACTATTTCCAACCAATCTCATTTTAACATGAAATTGTTTGTTTTTAAGATTTTTGAATTTAAGATATTCTTGCTCATCAATAGGATGAACAAGTTTCTCATTACAATTTGGACAAACTAATGCTCTAAGTATAAATCCATTTTTTTCAAATCTGTTCTTCTGCATTAGTTTATCACATTTTGAACATAATATTTTTTGATCAAATATATCTATAACCATAATGTATACCTACGCGTATACACAAGAAATATACACTATTTAAAGATTTTGGTTCTTAAATAGGGTATTTAATAAACACTTTTAAAAACTAAATCAGATTAATTCTTTTATGAAAAAGAGGAATAGCACTAAAGAATTTTTAAAAAAATTCTGGTTTATATTATGGAAGGATGATAGTTTTAAGGGATGGTTATTTTCAGTTATATTTCTAATTGCATTCATATTATTAATTTTCTTCCCTTCATTAAAACTAATTACAGGAACCAATTTACCCTTAGCAATTGTAGAATCCTGCAGCATGTATCATGAAGGAAATCTATTTTCAGATACTGAAGCTTGGTATGAAAGGCATGATTCAAAATATGAAAATTATATCATTAATTATTTAGATTGGGAAAATTTTATTTTTAAAAATGGATTTAATAAAGGAGATATTTTGTTTATAGTATGAGTTAAACCAGAAAAAGTTAAGGTAGGAGATGTTATTATCTTTAAGGTAGATCGAACAAATCCAATTATCCATAGAGTAATAGAAGTTAGAAATATTAGAGAAGAATATTTTTATTCAACAATAGGTGATAATAACAATGGTCAATTAACATTTGAAAAAGATATTTCTTCAGATCAATTAGTTGGAAAAGCTGTATTTAGAATAGCCCCATACATGGGTTGGAGCAAATTAATTTTCTATGAATTTCAAAGACATGAATCAGATAGAGGGTTTTGTTCTGAAAGATAAAAGAAACATTTTTAAATTAGATTACTTAAAATAAATAGTACATAGGTGTGTATATTTTTAATAATTACAATGGAATTTTGTCCTAAATGTGGAGCAGTTTTAATTGAGAAGAGAAAGAACTTTGGATGTGCTAGATGTAATTATTCTGCTAAAGGAAAAGTTAAGCTATCTTCTTCTGAGAAAATTGGTGAAAAAAAGAAAATAGAAGTTATTAATCAAAAAGATGCTGAAACTCATCCCATTACTGCACAAGAATGTAAAAAATGTAAACATCCTAAATCATATTTCTGGACAGTTCAAACACGTTCTGGAGATGAAGCAGAAACAAAATTCTTCAAATGTGTAAAATGCGCATATACTTGGAGAGACTATAGATAAACTAAGTCTAAAATAAATTTATTTCAAATTTACATAGAGAGATTATCGTTAAAAAAATTAAGCTACCTTTCTTCCTATTCTTTCTGAAAAACCACATTTACCACATTTTAATAAAATTAAATTATCTTCATCAGAAATAAAAACACCCATATCAATTATTTGTGCTTTTTCATAACCACATTTAGAACATTTATTATGATATGTTGCAAGATCATTTTCATTATTTACCACACCTTTTCCCCTTTCAGGTAATTTTTTAATTTTGTTTTTTTCAATAAGGGGCTTCATAACTCCTTCTTTAAAATAATCACATTTTTGACATCTTAGAATTGATTTTTCCCCTATTTGGTGGGGGACCAATAAAGTTTTACATACTGGACAAAACTTCATAGTCATAGGTTATTTAAAAAAGTTATATTTAAAAAACTTGTGCAACATATAAAAGATATCTCAATGGCTTCGTAGCTCAGTCTGGCAGAGCACTGGACTCTTAATCCAGGTGTCGGGGGTTCAAATCCCTCCGGGGCCATTTGATTCTATCAATGGCACGTTAAGATTTATCTTTCCTGGGTCATAAAATTTCTTTGTTTTATGGTAGAATAAAATTTTGATTAAAAATATAAAATTGTTTTTAAATAATCTTCAAATAAATAATAAATTAACAAATTTAAGATTATCTAATTTCTCTGACATTGCTGTCAGATCTTCCGAGGTTGCTAGTATTTGGTCTACTTGATCAAATTCTGAATATTCTCTATTGCATCCGCAACCTCTTTTCCGCGCTTAGTCAATCTAATAAGTTTGATTCTTCCTTTTTTCTCAAACTCGACTAACTTTAGCACTTCCAACGTCTGCAATATCTTGACTGCGTGGCTATACGTACAGTCAACTTCTTTAGCCAAAATACTACCATACCTCATCCTGGTATTCTTCTTTAAAGAGACCAACATTAAAGCTGGCTTTCTCCTAAAAAAGATATCAAAATTATCTTTCATTTTGGATATGTGTAGTTTAAAGTATATATTGAGATGGTAATGTACTTTTAAATGTTTCTAAACATATATTTCGTAATATTTATTAATTAACACTACTCTTGAAAAACATACAAAAATGGTAAAGAAAAAACAAAAAAAATCAAAAGGAGAAAAAGTAGCTGAAAACTATTTTCCTGTAGATGAAACAGATCTAAAACATACCATTGAAAAAAAAGAAAAGAAACCAGAAAGAAAAGATTTGGAAACAATTGAAAAAGTAAAAAAGAAAACAACTAAGAGAAAAACTACTACTAAAAAAACCAAAAGAAAAACATCTAAAAAAAAGCCCAAAGTAATTAATAGAAAAAACTTTTCACACCCTAAAGTAAAATTAAAATCAGAAGGGTATGAGTTAATAATTACTGAAAAACCTCAAGCAGCATTAAAAATTTCTTCAGCATTAGGAAAATCAACAAAAAAGGATTTGAAAAAAATACCCTATTATGAGGTTGACAGAGATGGCAAAAAAATTGTAGTTACTTGTGCAGTAGGTCATTTATTCACCCTAAAACAAAAAGAAAAAGTTTCTTCTGATAAACCTATTTTTAATTTAGAATGGTATCCTAATTATTTAGTTAGAAAAAAAGATTTTACTAAAAGATATTATGATACTATTTTAAAACTTGTAAAAGGAGCAGAAAGTGTTACAGTTGCTACAGATTATGATATTGAAGGAGAAGTTATTGGACTAAATGTTGTTAGATTTCTATGTGGACAAAAAGATGCTTCTAGAATGAAATTCTCTACTTTAACAAATCAGGAATTAAATAATGCTTATGATAATAAATCTCCTAGTTTAGATTGGGGACAAGCAATTGCCGGAGAAACAAGACATTATTTAGATTGGTTTTATGGTATAAATCTTTCAAGATCATTAATGAATGCCATAAAAACAACAGGAAAATTCAGAATAATGTCTGTAGGAAGAGTTCAAGGTCCTGCATTAGAATTAATTTCAGAAAAAGAAAAAGAAATACAAAAATTTGAACCTCAAAAATATTGGAATATTTATGCAACTATAAAAAATAAACATGAACTTGAATTAAAACATAATAAAGATATTTTTAATGAAAAAGAACTAACTGAATTTGAAAATATTGTTGGTCAAAAAGTAGAAGCTAAACTTAAAAAAACAACAAACATTCTCCCCCCTAACCCTCCTTTTAATTTAACTAATCTACAAACTCAGGCTTATAGTCTTCATGGAATAACTCCTATAAAAACAATTCAAGCAGCACAATCATTATATTTGGCAGGATTAATTTCCTATCCTAGAACATCTAGTCAAAAACTACCAGAATCAATTGATTATAAAACAATACTTAAAAAAATTGCAAAAGAATATTCTGTTGAACATTTAATAAAAAAGAAAAAACCTATTGAAGGAAAAGGAACTGATCCTGCTCATCCTTCTATTTATCCTACTGGAGAATTTAAAAAACTTTCAGGAGATGAAGAAAAAATTTATAGTTTAATTGTAAAAAGATTTTTAGCATTATTTTGTGAAGATGCTGAAATAGAAAATAAAACAATTAGTGTTGATGTTGATAAAAAGAAGTTCTCCACAAGAGGATCTTCAATAAAGAAAAAAGCTTGGATGGAAATATATCCCTATAAGTTAAAAGAATTAGAAGTTCCAGACATTGAAGGCCCGGTGAAAATAATTAGTTCAAGAACAGAAGAAAAAGAAACTAAACCTCCAAATAGATATTCTCCAGCATCTATTTTAACACAACTTGAAAAAAGAAATCTAGGTACAAAAGCTACAAGAGCAAGTATTTTAGAAACACTTTACAACAGGAACTATATTAAAGAAAAAAGCATAGAAATGACTCCATTAGGAATTTCTTTAATATCTACTCTAAAAAAATATTCCCCAATAATTATTGATCAAAAGTTAACAAGAAATTTTGAAAAAGGAATGGAGGAAATAAGGCAATCAAAAGGAAAAGAAATTCTTCTTGAAAAAGAACAAAAGGTTCTTGAAACAGCTAAAAAAACAATTATTGGAATTACTTCTGAATTTAGAGAAAATGAAATTAAAATAGGAAAAAAACTTTTAGCAGCTAACACTGAATTAATAGAACAACAAAGGGAGGAAAACAAATTAAATATTTGTCCTAAATGTAAAAAAGGTAACCTTGGAATTACCTATTCTAAAATAAATAGAAGATATTTTGTGGCCTGTAATGCTTATCCTAATTGTAAAAATACATTTACTCTTCCTCCAAATGGCCAAATCAAAAAAACAGAAAAAATTTGTGAGGAATGTGGTTTCCCAATGTTAATAAGATTAAGTAAAGGTAAAAGGCCTTGGACTTTCTGTTTTAATCCTGAATGCCCTACTAATAAAGAAAGAATTGAAGAATATAGGAAAAAGCAAGAAGAAGAATTAAAAAATAATCCCGAGACCAAGCCAGAAGTTAAAAAAATAAAGAAAAAGAAAAAAGAATAAAAAATTAGTTCTAATAAGTTTGATCGTTAGTTAATCCTGATGGCGCAGTTCCTCCACAACATCCAGAAGATAAACAAGTGCTATATGGTCCACATTGGCCAGGAGAACTACATTCTCTACATCCAAATCCTCCTGCAACCTGAGCTCCTTCAGAAGGAGTGTCAACACACATATATTGTAAACTAAATGTGCTTCCATTAACCCAATCATTATGTTGTTGAATTGTTTCTAAATCATATACTGTTTGACAACTAATTAAAGAATGTCCTTCAGAACCAAAATAAGGAGTGTTTGGAAAATTAATTACAGAATAACCAAATAAACAAGTTTTAGACAATCCACAAAATGCATCCCCACTCATATATTGAATAATTTCCCCATTACTACTAGATAAGCCTAATAAAAATTGGGCAGTTGGTTCAGCATTATTTAACATACTCAAAATTCCGGCATGAGTTACTTCTTCATCTTCAAAAGGATCTTCAACAACCTCAAGAATATTATATCCTATATAGACACTTGATATTCCTCCATCATGTGAAGTATAGTTTATTACTAAAATAGCCCATCTACTACCATCACTCATAACTTGAGTTTCTCCTTCTTCTAAAGCACTTGTACTTTCCCCATTAATATTTAATCTAACTTCTGAAGAACTAATATGTTCTATAGAAACAACATGTCCAGATTCAGTAATTACTCCAGAATTTTCTACCAAATTAAATGTTCCGTCATAATCATCATCTTCTACAGGCAAAATAGTGTGTCCAGGTTCAAGCACATTTCCTTCAAGTTCAAACTCTACAATAACAGAATTTCTCTTCCACCAAGAATCAAAAGCATCTACAACCTTAATATTAAGACCATTAATAACTGCTGAAGATCCAACTCTAATTTCTCCTGTAGCACCATTAACTTGAAAACCAACTAGTTCATTTTCTATAATTAAAACAGTAATAGAAAATTCTTCTCCAGAAGACATTTCAGTTTCATAAGTTTTTTCTTCAATCAAAGTTACTTGTCCAGCACCAATAGGAATAACCTCTCCACCAGAATTTCTAACTTGTGTTCTTTCCTGTCCAGGTTCTATATCTCCAGCAAGACTATTATCAATAGCTTTTCCACTAAACAATCCAGACCAAGGAGCAGCAGTAACAAGGCTAACAGCTACTAAACTAATTATTATAAATAAAATTAAATTTCTTTTCATTTTTTACCTCCTTTCATTACTATATGTCTATAAGACTATTTTAAGTAAATATGATTACTTTTTCTTTAAGTGATTATTATTTTAATCACTTCTTCTTAGCTTTTCTTTTAGGTTTTGCTTTTGGTTTCTCTGGAACTTTACAACTTGAACAGCCTAAAGAATGTAAAAGCATGATAATACCTATTGCTAAAAGAATCCACTTAGAAGCTGCTGTTTGCCATAAAGCAAAAACAATAACTAAGATAGCTAAAACAAAATGACCACTCATACAATTTTTATACATATTACACCTCCAAACTAATATAGAAAAAACACTTAATAAACTTAATTATTCAGAACCAGCCACGTAGATTCTTCTGAGTTTTAGTAGAATTTAACAATAAACTTTTTTTAAAAATTCCAGAAGGATTAAAACCATATTTAATATATCCAATTTTTTTAGCAGATTCAATTAATTCATCTAAACTTTTAAATTTCAAATTTTTATTTTTAAATGCCTTTCTAACACTTTCTCTAACAACCCAAACTCCTAATGCAGCCCAATAACTAGGAGTTTCAATTCTAACAGTCACGACAGTTGCCTGTTTTTTTATTTTATTTAAATGTTCTAAAATAGGTAAACGTGCAGCATAATAACCTCCAACTGTTTGAGAGGCATAGGATTTTCTTCCAGAATATAATTCATGGTCTGTTGAAGCTTTTATTTCACTAGAAGGATTCCAAGAACTTCCTGGAAAATATAATTCAAATAATTCATAACTCCAAACTCCTGGAATTAATAAAATTAAATAACAATTACCCATAAACTGCCCAAAATATAATTCATGATCTTCAATCCACTTATAATTCTTTATTTGTTTAATTAAATTCTTACCAATTATATCATCTGTAGCAGTAATGCTCCAACGCGTAGGTACTAACTTCTTATTTTTCTTTAATCCCAAAACACCTACACTTAAAATTTTATTAAGAGTATATTCTGAAAATTTATTTTTGTAAAGAGAAAGAATTCCCTGTTCAGCTTTTATTTCATCATTCATTGCATGATCTAGCTTTTGATGTACTTTTACATTGCTTGTTATTTTAGCTTTTTTTAATCCTGCTTTCATCCCATGGGGAACTACAACTTTATCTTTTTTTCTTCCAATATTTAAATTTTTATTTAATTCTAATTCTATATCCACTGGTTTACTAGAAATAGCAATTTCTTTAGCAATTTCTACAAATTTTTTATTTGTTCTAGAATCAGAAACCTTTGCCTGAAACCTTGAATTCAATAGACTATCTCTTAACTTAATCACATCTTTAATTTGAAAATCATTTTGAGCCCAATAAGCTTCATCATCATAAACCCAAGCTTCTTTTTCTTTTTCTATTGGAGAAAGAATCCCTACATTAACAGAAGGATATTTTAACTTAGACCCCACAAAAACACTTGGAGGAGAATTAGAATCAATTTTATCTATCTTTGTTAAGTTCTGATATTTAAAATTAGTATCAGCTATCTTTTTCATTACTTCAAATTTAATATCTTTTTCCATCTTCCTCTTTTATTTTATCAAATTGCCTTGTTTTGTCTAATCTTTTTTGAAAAGATTATATCCATCTCTTCTTAAATATTCCTTTATTCCTAATTTCAAAAATAAATTCTTTTACAGGTAAACTCCTATGTTTTAACAAGACAGCTTTCTTTTTTGAGTTTTCGTTTTTTAATTCAATAATGCATTTACTCCAATATTTAAATAAATCTCCTCCAACAAGATTCATTTCAGACTTTACTCCATTTTTTCTATCTTCATCTGAAATAAAGTTGGCATAAACTTGATTTGTAATTAAAATAGGAATATCTTGTTTTCTAGAAATTTCAGCTAAGATCCTCATTTGTTTTGCAACTTCTCTATTAACATCTTTAATTTGGTCTCTATCTTTTAATCTCAAAGCATCTCCTAACTCTAATCTATATAACATTGCCATCCCATCAATAACAATAAAATTAATATGTTCTTTCTTTAATTTCCCATTCAAAGATTCAAAAAACTTTTTTTGTTCTTCAAAATTTGTTAATTCAACAAGAAATATTTTTTCTAAAATTTCTTCATAGTCTTCACCTACAATTTGTTTTACTCTTTCTGTAGAAAAACCACCTTCTGTATCTACAAAAATCACCTTATTTCCCTTTTTTGCCTGACTACATGTAGCTAAAATAGAAAAATTAGTCTTACCACTGCCAGGAGGACCTGCAAGCATAGTTATAACTCCTCTTTCATAACCTCCATGAAGCCATTTATTTAAATCAAAGCTTCCTGCAGATATTTTAGATATTTCACTCATTTAAATAAAAATTATTTTAGATTAATAAGGATTATTATAGTGAAGAGATAAAACCTTGTTCAGCAAGTTTTTGAGCAACATGCCTAGTGCCTAAAGAAAGATCATTATGAGAAGGATTTTTAACCCAAATAAAAGATCCATTATATTTTTCTAAGCCCTGGACATCTGAAAGAGAATATAAACTAAATCCAGATGGTAGCATTTTATGAGAATTGGCCTCAACTCTAAGGTTATCAATCATAGAACCATAATATTTTAGACCAGATCTTTCAAAAACAACTTCTAAAAAAGGAGATTCTAATCAATATAATAATTGAGGTGGTTTTGTAGAGCCCATTCCATCCTTAGTACTTTTTTCAGAACTAACAGCCATAGGGGGAAGAACCAACTGCTCATTCCTATTAATAGTTAATAAACTACCCTCCTTAACAATAACAGCTAAGATATTCTTCATTAATTGTAAAGTTTCTGTTCTTATAAAAAGATTATTGTAACCCAAAACTAGTTTTCTTTAAAATTATTTTAATTTAGAAAAATTAGAAGCAATAGAATCTAGTTCTTTTGTTATTGCTGAAACAGCATCATCCACAGCTTTTTTAGCTGTTTTACCCTTTGTTTGAACTAAAAGTAAGGGATTTTCAGTTGGATGTTTTCTTTTCCAAGCTACAAAAGAAACATTAGAATCTTTGTT
>JADHVH010000009.1 GCA_016784085.1 Candidatus Pacearchaeota archaeon | reverse complement strand
AGAAAGGGACAAAATTTTAGATGTTATTAGATTTGAACCAAAACAATTTCAATTTGTATTACATTCTATTATTAAATTATCTGAAACAGAAAAAGATAATATTTTTACAGGAGATGTTTATAATCATTATCAAGAAGTATGCAAAAAAAACAAAGCAGAAGTTTTAACTCAAAGAAGAGTTAGTGATATTATCCAGGAGTTTGATATGTTGGGAATAATTAATGTTAGAGTTATATCTAAGGGCCGTGGAGGAAGGATGAGGGAAATAAAATTAGCCATTAGTGATAATATTATTAAAAAAGCTAAAGAAATAATTTCTCAGGTTTTAGATTATAGTTAAATGAGGTTTATACATGGATCAAAAAGAAATATTAAAGTTTTGCTTAGAAAATGGTCTTTTATTAGATAAAGATGTATTGAATTTGCTTAGTGAAACAAACGATCTTGAATCTGTTAAGTTAATCATTAAAAAAATAAGGGGGGATTCTCAAAAAAAAGTAATCACCAAAACTCTTTTTGAAAAAAATAAGGGTGAAATTGAAAAAGTAATTTCTAGTTTTCCTATAGAAAATCAAAAAAAATTAAAAATTAAGCTAGGATTAAGCATAGAAATTTCTAAAGAAACTTCTATAATCGAGGAGGAAATTGATCCCGTCCGTGCGGAAAATAAAAATCATTTAGGGGTGAAAGTACTTTCTAAAACACCACCCCTAGGGAAAAAATATGTTATGGCTGATTTTGTTACACATTTTAAAAACAGGTTCAAAGATATGAGGGCCATTCTTCAGGATCGTTCTGAATTAAAAAATTTAGTTTCTATAAATAAAATAACAAGCTCTAGTCAAGGAATTTCAGTTATAGGGATTGTTTCAGATAAAAAAGTAACTAAGAATAAAAATATTTTACTTGAAATAGAAGATTTAACAGGAAAGATCAATGTTTTAGTTAACCAAAATAAAGAAGAACTCTTTGAAAAGGCTCAAGATATTGCTCTTGATGCAATTATTGGCTTTAGATGTGTTGGGAATAGGGAAATTTTGTTTGCAAATGAAATTGTTTTTCCAGATACTGGAATTACTGAAAGAAAAAAATCCCCTGTAGAAGAATATGCTTTGTTTGTTTCAGATATTCAGATTGGGAGTAAGATCTGCATGGAAGATAATTTTTCTAAGTTTATTGAATATCTTAATGGAGATGTTGCAGACACCCCTGAAATTGAAAAAATAAAATATTTGTTTTTGGTTGGAGATGTTGTTGAAGGTGTTGGGATTTTCCCTCAGCAAGAAAGGGAATTAAAAATAAGAGATCTTGAAGGCCAATTTTCTAAGTTGGCAGAATTATTAGGAAAAATACGAGAAGATATAACAATCATTATTTCTCCAGGAAATCACGATGGAGTTAGATTAGCAGAACCCCAACCCCTTTTAGATGAAAAATATGCTTGGCCAATTTATAATTTAAAAAATGTAATTATAACTAGCAATCCTGCATTGGTGAATATTGGTGCCAAGACTGGTTTTGATGGTTTTAATGTTTTACTTTATCATGGTTTTTCATATCCCTATTATGCTGACACTGTTCCTAAGTTCATAGAACATGGTGATGCAATGAACAATCCTGTAATAATTATGGAATATCTTTTGAAACATAGGCATTTGGCCCCTACACATGCATCATCACAACAAATTCCTTATGAGGAAGATGGGCTTATGATAAAAATAGATCCAGATATCTTTGTTTCAGGACATACACACAAAATGGATATGTCATACTATAATAATATTTTAGTTATGTCTGCTGCAACATGGGAAAAACAAAACAAATTTCAAGAAAGAATGGGCAATCGTCCTGATTTTTGCAAAGTCCCAATGCTTAATTTAAAAACACGTGAGGTAAAAATACTTGATTTTGAAGATTTACCTGAAGAGGAAAAAGAACAAGTAACTTTGGAGGTTTCAAAATGAAGATTGGAATAGATATAGATGATGTTATTACTGAAACTATGAGGGGTTATTTAGATGAAATAAATAAGGGACGGGAAAAAGAAATAGATTTTGAGGAAGTCAATGGTTCTCTTTTTTGGGAAAAAGTTTTTGGTTTTTCAAAAGATCAAGTTAAAGAATTCTTAGATGGTTTTTTTGAAAAAAAAGCGTATGAGTTAGACCTTATAGAAGGTGCTAAAGAAGGGCTTTGTTTATTGGATCAAGATCATGATATTTGTTTTATTACTTCTAGGCCTATTGAGTTTAAAGAAAAAACAACAGAATTTCTTAAAAAAAATATACCTGGGTTAGAACCAAAAATATTTCATTCAGAAATAAATGTAACTACAAAAGAAGGTAAAGATAAAATAGATCTTTGTGAAGAATTAGGTATCGATTTAATTATTGAAGATCAAAAAAGGTTTGCTAGAACCTGTGCTAATCGTGGTGTGAAAGTTATTCTTTTTAGAAGACCATGGAATGATAATTTAGAAGGCCATGAAAACATAACCCGTGTTAAAAATTGGGAGGAAATTTTGGAGGTTTTGAAATGAATACTAAAGAATATTTTGATGATTTTGAAAAAGAAGTTAGAAAAGTGTATGCTGTTGCTAAAGAAGCTAAGGCCAAGGGATTAGATCCAAAAAAAGAAGTAGAAATACCTTTAGCAAGAAGTTTAGCAGAAAAAGTTGTTGGTTTAATTGCCACAATTTATCCTCAATTAATGGATTCTGGAATTGAACAAAGAATAATTGAATTGGAAAAAAAGTGGGGAAAATTAGATACAGCTATTGCTTTTAAAATAGCAGAAGAAATTGCAAAACAAAAATATTGTAAATTTGCTAACTTAATGGAAGCTATTGATGCTGGAATTAGGATCGGATTTGCATATATTACTTTAGGTGTTGTTTCAAGTCCAATTGAAGGTTATACTAAATTAGAATTAGGCAAAACAAAAGAAGGAAAAGAATATTTCAAGGCTTTTTTTTCAGGGCCAATTAGAAGTGCTGGTACAACTGCTTCTTGCGTGGTATTAATGTTAATTGATTATTTAAGAGAAATTTTTGGTTATGCAAAATATGATCCTACTGAGGAAGAAATTAAAAGATATTGGATTGAAAATTTTGATTATCATTCAAGGGTTACTAACTTACAATATATGCCTACTGAAGAAGAAGCAATATTCTTAGCTAGAAATTTACCAATTCAAATTGCAGGAGATCCCACAGAGAAAAAAGAAGTTTCAAATTATAAAAACTTAGATCGTGTAGAAACCAATTTCCTTCGTGGGGGAATGGCCTTAATTTTTTCAGAGGGACTTGCTCAAAAAGCTAAAAAGGGGCTGAGATTATTGAAGGGTGTTCAAGATAAGGGGTTTAAATCTACAGGTTGGAATTTTTTAGAGGAATATGTCAAACTTCATGAACAAAGAGATAAGGGGAAAAAAGATGATTCTCCAACATATATTAACGATCTTGTTGCAGGTAGGCCTATTTTTGGCCACCCTTCTAAGTCTGGAGGATTTAGATTAAGATATGGCCGAAGCAGAGTTTCTGGTTTTAGTGCTAATTCTGTACACCCAGCCACAATGGGAATTAGTGATGGTTTTTTAGCTACTGGAACTCAACTTAAAATAGAAAAACCAACAAAAGGATGTATAGTAACTTCTTGTGATACTATTGATGGGCCTATTGTGAAATTATTTAATGGAAGTGTTAAAAAAATACATACTCTTGAAGAAGCTAAAAAAATTTATTCAGATGTTGAAGAAATAATTTATTTTGGAGATATTTTAATCCCATTTAGTGATGTTTTAAATAGAAATCATGATTTAATGTATCCAGGTTATGTTGAAGAGTGGTGGCATTTAGAATTAAAAAAGCAAGATGAAGAAATTGCTAAAAAAACAGATGTTTTAAATCTAAATTTTGAAACAGCTGTGGAATTGAGCAAAAAATATGGGTTGCCGTTATATCCAAAATATATTTTTTATTGGACTGAAATTTCTAAAGAACAACTTTTAAATTTAGTAGATTGGTTGAAGGATTCAAAAGTTGAAAATAAAATAATTTTGCCTTTTTCAGTAATTGATCAAGATAGATTTGAATTAGGAAAGAGAGCTTTAGAATTATTAGGGGTTGAACACGGGGTTGTTAATGAAAAAGTAATTGTAAATAAAGAAAATGGGTTAGCATTATTTACAAATTTGGGTTTGGATTATTCTATTTTTAATGATCAAGAAAAAGAGTTAAACACAATTGTTGATAAAACAAAATTCCAATTAGATTTAGAAGTTTTAGAAATTATAAATTCAAATTCTAAATTCAAAATAAAGAATAAAGCTGGAGATTTTATTGGTGCACGTATGGGGCGTCCTGAAAAAGCTAAACTAAGAAAATTAAAGGGAAGCCCAAATGTTCTATTTCCTGTTGGAAAAGAAGGTGGAAGATTGAAAAGTGTTTTAGCCGCTGTAGAGGTGGGAACTGTAAAAAGCGCATTTCCTATTTTTTATTGTGATACTTGTAAAAGAGAAACTATTTACCCTCTTTGTGAAAGCTGTGAAACTGAAACAAAAAAAATGTTTTATTCATATGAAACAAAAGAAAAAACATTTTCTCCTGGAGAAGATGAAAAGACAAGCCCATTTTATACTAGGCAACTGGACATGAAGCATTTTTTTGAAAAGGCCAAACAAAAAATTGGTTTCTTAAGAGAAGAAGTTCCTACTTTGATTAAAGGTGTTGGAAGGTTATTTTCTGCTGGAAAACAAATGGAGCATCTTTCTAAAGGGCTTTTAAGAGCAAAATATGATTTGCAGGTAAATAAAGATGGAACAATTAGATTTGATGGTACTGAAGCACCAATAGTTGCATTTAGACCAAGAGAGATTGGTGTTAATATTGAAAAATTAAAAGAGCTAGGTTATGGTGAAGATGAAGATGGAAATAAATTAGAAAATGAAAATCAAATATTAGAATTAAAACCACATGACATTATTTTACCTAGTGCCACTGAATCTCCTGATGAAAGAGCTGATTATGTTTTTGTAAAGACCTGTAATTTTATTGATGAACTTTTAGTAAGGTTCTATGGCCAAAAACCTTTTTACAATGTTAAAACTAGAGATGATCTTGTTGGAAAATTGGGGGTTTTTATGGCTCCCCATAATTGTGCAGGAGTTATTTGTAGATTTATTGGATTTTCAAATACCTTAACTTTGTTGGGAAGCCCATATTTGCATGCAGGTGTTAGAAGGGATTGCGATGGTGATGAGGCTGCATTAATGCTTTTAGGAGATGTGTTATTAAATTTTTCAAGAGAATTTTTACCTAGCCATAGGGGTGGAACTCAGGACGCACCATTAGTTTTAAATGCAAAATTAGATCCAGGGGAAGTTGATGACCAAATTTTAGATTTTGAAATGGTTAAAAAATATCCTTTAGAACTTTATTATGCTGCTGAAAAAAGAGAGCATTCTTCTACAATTAAAATGCCAACAGTTTCTTCTGTTATGAAAGAAGGTGGAAACACTTTTGTTAATCTTGGGTTTACGCACGATACTAATGATTTTAATGAGGGTGTTCAATGTTCAACATATAAAACTCTCCCAACAATGAAAGATAAAGTTCTTCATCAAATGGGGCTTGTTGAAAAATTAAGGTCTGCAAATACAGCAGATACAGCAAGACTTATTTTAGAAAAACATTTTATCAGAGATATGCGTGGTAATTTAAGGGGTTTTGCTTCTCAAAGTTTTAGGTGTGTTGCATGTAATGAAATTGTTAGAAGGCCACCTCTTTCTGGGGTTTGTCCAAAATGTAAGGGAAAACTCATTTTTACAATTCATGAGGGGGGAATTAAAAAATATTTAGAATTAGCCTTAGAATTAGTGGAAAGATATAATCTTTCAACATATCTTAAACAACACATAGAATTAACTAAAAGATATATTGATAGTATTTTTGGGAAAGAATTAGAAAAACAAGAAAAATTGGGCGAGTGGTTTTGAGTGTAAGAATATTTATAAAATAATTTTATTTTAGCTTATTATGAGAAAAGAGACAACATTCTTATTAGTTTGTGTAAGTTTAATATTAATTATTTCTATGCCTGTTGTTTCTGCTGGTTTTTTTTCAGATGTTTGGGAAAATGTTAAGGAGATGTTTGGTGGTGAAGCAAAAATAACTGGCAATACTATTGGTGTTTGTGAAGAGTCTGGACCATTTGATCCTTTTGTCAAGGGGTGGTGTAATGGTGAAGATAATTTGTATATTTTTGATTATTGTGATATGAGGGATTTAGGTTCTGGGCTAGAAGAAGTATTAATAGAATCTAATTGTGTCCAAGGGGGGGAATATTGCGCTGAATCAGGAATTTCCCCTGTAGATGTTCCTTATGAATCTTGTGATGATGGGGTCATGATCACTTATTGTGGAAATTCAGTTATAGATACTGGTTTATTTGATGGTGAAGTTTCTTTTTCAGAATCTTGTGATGATGGTAATACTGAGGATGGAGATGGGTGTTATGGGATTTTTCAACAAGATTATACTTCGTGGTGTGCTGAAGAAGCTTTTTGGGATTGTGTTGGAGAACCAAGTTATTGTTATAGGGTAAATTGTGGAAATGGAGTAAAGGACCTTCAACAACCTCTTTCTGCTTTTGAATTATGTGACGATGGGAATTTTTATTCTGGAGACGGGTGTTCAAATGAATGTGCGCCAGAATGGGGATATAATTGCACTGGCTTTCCTTCTGTGTGCAATCCTATTTGTGGTGATTATGGTATTAGGGGAAATGAAACTTGTGACGATTCAAATACTAATGATAGAGATGGTTGTTCTTCAGTTTGTCAATTAGAAACAGGAAAATGCACCTTGGTGGGAGGTGCTGTTTCAGAAGAATGTTCTGCTTTTAATAATAATTATCTTGAATGTGATTCAATTGGATGTGCTTGGAGTTATTTATCTTGCACTGATAGTGATGGTGATGATTATTTTGAAGAAGGTTTTGGATGTGGGCACCTGGATTGCAATGCTTTAAATTCTTCTATAAATCCTGGATCATTAGAAATTTGTGGTAATAATGTTGATGAAGATTGTGATGGGGTTGCAAACGATTGTGCCTGTAGTGATGGAGATCAAGATGGTTATGGGGTTTTAGGTTCTTCAGAATGTACTTATCCTGGAGTAATTGATTGCAATGATACTAATTCAAATATTAATGTGGGAATAATAGAAATTTGTGGAAATGAAATAGATGATAATTGTAATAAACAAATAGATGAACCTGTAGAGGAGTTTTGTGGAGATGATGCAGATAATGATTGTGATGGTTTAATTGATGAAGATTGTGAAGAAGAGCCAGAAGGGTCAGAAGATCCAGAAAGCACTAACGATTCAACAGAAGGAACAACCTCTTTTGTAGAAAATGGGAGTTTAAATGATTCATTAATTCCTCCTTCTTCTGAAAATGGAACTTCCCAAGGACAAACCACTTCTGAAAAAATAAACCCTCTTTGGTATTTTTTTGGAGTTTTAGTATTATTTTTTATTTTTACTATTTTTTTAATATTAAAAAAGAAAGTTCCAATAAAAAAACAAGATTCTTTTAATATGCCAAATAATCAAAATAATAATCAAAGTCCAGGACCAAAGGAATATCCAACTGACGAAACAAATATCCAAGATACTTTTCCAGGCCAAGACAATTTTAATGTTGCAGATTTTGAACAGAATTCTAGTAATCAGAAATAAAAAATAATTGTTAAAATTAAAAAACCTTGAAGATTGAATTAAAAGTTTTAGCTAAATTTATAAGTTAGTTTTATTTAACTCTAATAATAAAGATGAGGTTGAATATTGTTATTGGGGGTGCAGCTGGACAAGGAATTAATAAAATTTCTGGAATAGTTTCAAATGTATTTTCTAAACAAGGATATTATACTTTCAATTATAGAGATTATCCGTCTGTAATTAGGGGGGATCATAATTTTAATGTGCTTTCTATCTCTGATAAAGAAATATCTAGTCATGAATCTAAAATAGATGGAATTGTTGCAATGGATAGCTTGACAATTACAAAACATAAAGCAAGTTTAAGAAAGAATAATTTTATTATTAACCCAGATAAATTTGAGGGGTTTGGGAGAAATCTTAACGTTGCTCTTGCAGGTGCATTAATTAAAATTCTTGGTTTTGAAAAAAAAGATTTAATAGATGAAATTAAAAAAGAGTTGAATAATAAATTATCTTTAGAAGCTGCTGAAAAAGGTTATGAAAGTCAAGAACCAAAATATTCTTTTAAAAAAATTAATAATAAATTACATTTAATGAATGGAGGTCAAGGTATTGCTCAGGGAGCAATAAATTCTAAAATGGATATCTATTTTGCATACCCTATGACACCTTCTACATCTGTTTTACATATTTTAGCTTCTAAACAAGAAAAAGAAGGACACATAACATATCAACCTGAAAATGAAATTGCCGTTGCAAATGCAGCATTGGGTGCTAGTTTTGCAGGATCAAAAGTTATGATTGGTTCTTCTGGTGGAGGTTATGATTTAATGGCAGAGGCACTTAGTTTACAAGGGATGTCTGAAATACCTTTGGTTGTTTATCTTGCTTCTAGGCCCGGCCCTGGAACAGGCATTCCGACATATACTAGTCAGGGTGATTTGAATACTGCACTTAGAGCAGGCCATGGAGAATTTCCAAGAGTTGTCGTTGCTCCTGGAACACCTAACCAGGCCATTGAAAAAACAAATGAAGCATTTTATTTAGCTAATAAATTTAACACTCTTTCAATAGTATTATCAGATAAACATTTAGCAGAATCTGAATTTTCTTTTAAATCAAAACCAAAGAAACCACTTAAAATCAAAGTTAAGAGGGCAATTCCAGGGAAAAAAATTGTTAAAGCTAATAGTTATGAACATGACTTTTTTGGAAACACAACAGAGGACCCTAGAATTGCTAACTTGAAAACAGAATTAAGGATAAAAAAATATGAAGAAATTAAAAAAGAAGTTAAGAAATTTGAAATGATAAAAATTTATGGAAAAAAGAATAGTAAAAATTTAATTATTGGGTGGGGTTCTACTGCTGGGGCTATTAAGGATGCAATTGAAGGCCTTGATGTTAAGTTTTTACAGGTTTTATATATGAAACCCCTTTCAAATGAAATTAGAAAACATATGGAAAATGCAAATAAAATAATTTTAATTGAAAATAATGTTACTGGCCAACTTGGAAGATTACTTCGTGAAAAAACAGGGATTAAAATAGATAAAAAAATTTTAAAGTATGATGGAAGGCCTTTTTATTCAGACGAATTAAATTCACAATTGAAAAAATGGCTGTAAAATTTGATACTAAATATGGGATTACTTGGTGTCCTGGTTGCCCTAATTTTACTATTTTAGATTCTATAAAATTAGCATTAACAAATTTAACAAAAAAAGGTTATAAAAAAGAAAGTTTTGCAATGACAACAGGTATCGGGTGCCATGGTAAAATCTTTGATTATTTAGATATTTCTGGAATTTATGGTTTGCATGGACGGGCACTTCCAACAGCAACAGGAATGAAGCTTGCAAATCCTAAATTAAATGTAATTGTTTTTGAAGGAGATGGGGATGCCTACTCTGAAGGATTGGGACATTTTGTTTCAATAGGAAAAATAAATCCCAACATAACTTTGTTTGTGCATGATAATCAAAGTTTTTCATTAACAACAGGGCAAGCAACACCCACAAGTCAAGAAGGTTACAAATCAAAAGCAGAACCCCTGGGAAAATTAGGTCCTCCCTTAAATCCCTTAGCACTTGCCTTGGCTTCAAATGTAACTTTTGTGGCAAGAACAAATGCAAGAGATTTAAAACATACTTCAAAAATAATGGAAAAGGCAATCAAGCATAAGGGTTTTTCATTTGTAGAAATAATACAGGATTGTATTGTTTTTAATTTAGAGACTAATCTTAAGGACAAGAGGATGTATAAGTTACCAGATAAAAAAAGAACAAAGGAACAAGCAATGAAAATTGCAATGCAATATGATTATAATTTGGGGAAAGGGAAAATACCTTTGGGAATAATTTATGAAGAAAAAAGAGAAACATTAGAAGAAAGTTACTCTAAAATACAAAAATAATTATTTCTTTTTAAGAATTTCTTGTATTTCTTGTATAGATTTTGGGTTTATCATTGTGGTGGTATTTTTTATTTCTTCTCCCTGGAGTAATGATTTTAAAATTCTTCTCATCATTTTACCACTTCTTGTTTTTGGGATATCATTAACAAAATAAATTTCTGCTGGTTTTGCAATCGGCCCTATTTTTTTGGAAACAATATCTAAAATTTTTTCTTTACTTATTTTTCTTTTTACTTTTATAAATGCCACCGGAACTGCCCCCCTTATTTTATCTGGTTTTCCAACTATAGCAGCTTCAACAACTTTTGGAAGGCTAGTAATTGCATTTTCAATTTCGGCAGTAGACATTCTATGACCGGCAACTTTGATTATATCATCGCTTCTTCCCAAAATTCTAAAATTACCTTTGCTATCATAAAAACAATTATCTCCAGCCAAATAGGTTCCATTTAAAAAATATCCACCATATCTTTTTTTATCATTCCAAACACCCCTTATTAATGATGGGCAAAAAGGAGGGAGTTGAACTAATAGGCCTTCTTTATTTGCTTTTAATTTTTTTGATTTATTATTTATCACAGCATAAGTTACTCCTGGAAATGGTTTTCCAGCATAGGAAGGTATGAATGGGCCATGTCCTGCTAAAGAAGTTAGCATTGCAGATCCTGTTTCTGTTTGCCAATATGTATCAATTAAGGGGCATCTTGATCTGCCAACTTTTTTAAAAAACCAATTCCAAGTTGCTTGATCTATTGGTTCTCCAACAGTTCCTAAAACCTTTAATGAATCTAAATTATATTTTTTTGTATATCCTTGATCCTTCATTGCAAATAATCTTAATGCTGTTGGAGCTGTATAAAATACATTGACTTTATTCTGTTTGATTATTTTCATGAACCTATCTTCTTTAGGATAAATTGGAAACCCTTCATAGAGGATGGTTGTGGCATTGTTTAGTAAAGGCCCATAGCAGGCATAGGTATGACCAGTTATCCAGCCTATATCTGCAGTGCACCACATGGTTTCATTTCGTTTTAAATTAAAGATATAACGACAGGACCAATAAGCTTGAACAGTATAGCCCCCTACAGCATGCATAACTCCTTTTGGTTTTCCTGTTGTTCCAGAAGTATAGAGAATAAAAGCAATGTCTTCTGCGTTCATAGGTTCTGGTTTAATAATTTCAAATTTATTTTCTTTGAAGAATTGACCTGTTTTAGCTCTATCAATAATTATTTTTTTTATTTTAATTCTTCTACAGGCTTTTTTTGCGTTCTTTATTAAATTCACTTTAATTCCTTTTCTGTAATAATAGTTTGAAGTAATTAGTAACTTAGCTTTTCCATCTTTGATCCTTGTTCTCAGAGCATCTGGAGAAAAAGCTGAGAAAACAATAGAATGGATTGCACCTATTCTTGCGCAGGCCAACATAAAAATCAATGCCTCTGAAATTGGGGGCATGTAAATTGCCACCACATCTCCTTTTTGGATCCCCTCTTTTTTTAATAATGCTGCGGCCTGATTTACTTTTTTATATAATTCAAAATAAGATATAACTTGTTTTTTTTCTTTGGGGTTTTCAGGAATAAATATTATTGCAGGGGTATCTGGATTACCTAAATTTCTATCGACAGCATTATAACAAAGATTTAATTGCCCATCTTTAAACCATGAAAAAGAATTACCTTTTTGTTCATATGTTTTTGTAAAGGGTTTAATCCAATCAATGCCTTTTTTTGCTAATTTTTCCCAAAATAAAATTGGTTTGTTAGCTTGTTGATAAACATTTTTTTCAGCTAAACTGATTTGTTTTCCTTTTTTAGAAGGGATATATTCTTTACCTCTTTTTTCTACATATTTCATTTTTTTGTTATAAAATATTTTTTATCTTTTATGCCTTTTTGATATAGTCTTTTAGTATACCCAATATTATCAATTTGGTCTTTTTTAATTTTTAGTTGATCTAAAACTTCTAGAATTTTAATTTTTGCTTTTTTAACTTCTCTACGTTTTGCAAGATATTCTATTTCCATATAATAACCCAAATGTTGAACATAATTAATTTCAATGACCACCCTTTTATCTTTTTTATAAAGATATGATTCTGTTGTTTTTCTTTTTTTAATCCATTCTTTAAAATTAAAATCTTCAAGAAGAGCAAGAAAATTATCAAGACGTTTGGTATCTGTTAATTCAAATTCAAATTCTTCTTTTACAACAATTCCTTGCCCATATAAATTTTTAAGATGTTTTTTAAAATTAACAACTAGTTTTTTCCCATCATCTCTTATTCTAAATGCCTTTTTTGGAAATCCCTTTTTTTGTAAAGCAAAATAATCATCTCCCCTACACTCTTTTTTTTCAAATTTAGCAATTTTTTTTATTCTTTTACGTAGAGTTCTAACATCTTTTACTTTTACTTTTGTTTCAACTTCAAGTAATGGTTTCATTTTACACCCTTTTAAGTAAAAAAGAATGATAAGATATATAAAACTATCTTGCCTATTTTAAAAATGGAGAAAAAATATACTATTAAATATGATCGGAAAAAATGCATTGGGGCTGGAACCTGTGCAAAAATTGCTCCTGAGACTTGGAAAATTGATAAAGAAGGATTAGCTGTGAAAAAAAAGTCAAGTTTCACAAAAAAAGATTATGGTAAAAATGTTAAGGCCGCTAAATCTTGTCCTGTTTTTGCAATAGAAATTTATGATGAAGATGGAAAAAAGATTGTATAAATTTTTTTCTAGAAAAGTATATAAAACATCAAAATTTAATTAGATAATGAGTAAAAAACTAACAATGTATGTTGTTGATGTTGGCTTATTGATTTCTTTTCTTGCTGTAACAATTACTGGAATTATCAAGTTTAGATCTTTCTGGTCTTTATTTGGAGTAAAATTTGTTTTTGAAGATGCTGTTTGGGGGATTTTTAGAACAATCCATGATTGGTCTGGATTAATAATGGCTATTTTGGTTTTAGCTCATTTAATATTGAATTGGGGTTGGATTGTCGAAACAACAAAAGAATATTTTTCTAGAAAAAAAGAAGAGCCTGTTAAAAAAGGTAAAAAATGATAGTCCAGAAACCAATACCTTATTCTAAAATAAAATCCAAATTAAAAAAAACAGATGAAATTGGAATTCTTTCTTGTAATGCTTGTTCAAGATTATGTGGCATCGGTGGAGAAAAAGCTATGAAAGAGATGCAAAAAAAATTGGAAAAAGATGGTTTTACAGTAGTAGATGCAGATTTAATTGGAACTCCTTGTAATTCTGCTCTTTTAAAAAAATCTGAGTTAAAAGGCAATACCAATGTTGTTCTTGCTTGCGATGCCGCTGTTTATAACATGAAAAAATTATTTCCAAAAAATAAAATTGTTCAGACTGGTGAGACTTTGGGAATTGGGGTTCATAACAACGGAAAAAACATACATCTAGTTACAAAGGTTAGATAAATAAATAAAAAATAATTGTTGGAATTAATAAACAGCCCATCATATTAGTTCTTTTAACATTAAGTGAAATGCAATAAATTCCGGTAAAAGTAGAAACTAAAAAAATTAATAGGCCTAAAAAATTTGAAACAAGATATACAATTAAAATAAGAATAAAAAGTGTTGTTAAAGATAGTTTTTTGTAATCAACCTTATTCATTTTATTTGCTAGAATTTTAGCCAGATTAATTGTTATAAAAAAAGAAATAATTCCTGTTATTAAAGTGCAAATTAGAATTAGAATTAAAAGATTGAGTGAAACAGTGCCCATGATTTCAGAAATTGCAACTGCAGCGCCGGTTCTTGTTCTTGAAATTAAATAAAGTGAGATAAATGAAAATCCCATAACAAGGGTATTTGTAGCCCCAATTAAAACTAGAAAGCCTTTTCTTCCTGTTTTTGAAATAGTATTTCCAATTATTGCTGCTTGGCCACTTCCTAATCCTGGAAGAAAACTACAAATTGGAGAGGCTATAATTGCCCCTAAAAGTGGTTTCATTAATTTTAATTTTGGTTTAGATATTATTTGTGGAGGTATTTTAGTTTTATTTTTTATGCTTTGAACCAACATTGACGAACCAAATAAACCTGTGAGAAGAGGAAGAAGAGGTTCTTGCGCATTTAAATTTAATACACTTAAACCTAAAAAACCTGTAAGAAGGAAAACAAATAGTGCAGAATATTTCTTTTTTTCAAGAGAAATTAAGATTATTGAAATACCTATTAAAAGATAGGGTAGAACAGATAAAATAAAATCATAAATTTTTGATATAATAAACATTGAAGGAAATGCAATAATAATTAAAATAATTACTGCAGATAAGCTTCCATAAGTTGTTAAAGATATTGCTTCATATGCTAGGCCTTTTTTTAAAAGATCATGGCCGGGCAAAACTGAAAGTTCGGTATCTGTATCTGGACACCCTAGAAAAATAGAAGGGATAAAATCAAGAAAAGTATGGGTTATGGCCATGGCTACTATAAATACAACCAAAAATATAGGATTTATAGTTAAAAAAATAGTGGCTGAAAGAGAAATCAGAATTGTGCCAATAAGGTTAATATGGATCCCTGGGATAAGGCCAGTTATAATTCCCATTAAAATACCCAATAAAAGAAAGCCAATTAGTTCAATTAGCATTTAATAAGAAACATTTAATAATTAATAGATATTTTGATAATTATGAATAAAAAAGATTTGATTATAAGAAATTGTGCAGAAATAATTAATGAAGATAAAATTGATTCTTTTATGAAAAAAGGAATTGTTTATTGTGGGTATGAATGCTCTGGAGAAATTCATTTGGGCCATCTTGTCACAATATTAAAATTATTAGATTTACAGAAGGCTGGAATAAAAGTAAAAGTGCTTTTAGCAGATTGGCATACTTGGTTGAATCAGAAAGGTGATTGGGATTTTGTGAACAAACAGGTTAAGGCCTGGGAAAAAGGGTTTAAGTCTGTTGGATTAAATGCAACAATTGTTAAGGGAACAAGCTTTCAAAAAAAGCCAGATTATTTTGAAGACATACTTAAAATGTCTTTAGGTTTAACAGTTAATCGTGGAGTAAGAGCAATGCAACAGGTTGCTAGAGATATTGATAGTGCAAAGATAAGTCAAATTATTTATCCTCTAATGCAGGTTGAAGATGTCAAAAAGCTGGGCGTTAATTTTGTTGTTTCTGGAACAGATCAAAGAAAGATTTACATGATGGGTTTAGATGAAGGGAGTGAAATTGGGCTTCAAGAAGCGGTTTATCTTTATACCCCTTTAATACCTGGACTTGTAGGGCCTGGAACAAAAATGTCAAGTTCTGTTGCAAATAGTTTTATTTCAATTAGAGATAAAAAAGAAGATATTAAGAAAAAAGTTAATAAGGCTTATTGTAAACCAGGAGATATAAAAAATAATTCCATTCTTTCTATTGCTAAATTAATTGTGTTTCCTAAGTTAGAAAAATTAGAAATTAAAAGAGATAAAAAGTTCGGAGGAAATCTCAAATTTAAATCATATGAAGAATTGGAAAATAATTTTGAAGAAGGAAAGCTACATCCTGCTGATTTTAAATCTGCTATGATTGAAGCAATAGAAGAAGTTATTGCCCCTATAAGAAAGGGTTGGAATTAACCTGTCTTAAATTCTACAACATCTAAATCTTTTAATTTATGTGTAAGGCCCACTTTTTGTCCTGCAAATTTAGATGAAGGGCCCCAAATTTTAGTTTCTTTAATTCTATCTGAAAAACCTTTCAATATTTTTTCAGAAAGATCTTTTACTGTGGAATTTGGTTTTAGAATCATGGGCCTTTTTGTTTTTTCTTTGCCTGGTTCTTTTGTAAAAACCCTAATATTGTCAAAACTTTGAAATATTTTTTCTTTTAAATCTTCAATACCTTCTTTTGTTTTTGTGGAAATTAAAATAAAATTATGTTTTTTAGAGGAAAGAGTAGCAGATATTTTCCTTTTTTCATTTTCATTTAATTCATCTATTTTATTAAATACAATAATTTGTTTTCCTTTTGATTTTATCAATTCTTTCTTTATTTCAGAGATTTCATCTAGTTTTGTAATTAATATTAAGATTGTATCTGCCATATTTGCAGTTCCACGATCATAGTATTCTGATTTTATAGCAGGAATTTCTATTAATTGTATGCTTGTTCCAGCATAACCCATCATGCCAATTATTGATTCTTGAGTTGTAAAATCAAATTGACTTATTTTAGGTTTAGCATTAGTTAAAATATTAATTAATGAAGATTTTCCAACATTTGTTGGTCCAACAATAACTGCAGATAGATCATCTTTTTTAATTCCTATTCTAGATGATTTTCCTGATTTTTTTGCCTTAATAAGTTGTTCATTAAATTTTTTTAACCTTGTTTTTAGTTGAGCCCTTAGGTTTTCCGCACCTTTATGTCCAGGAGCAACAGAAATCATTTTTTTTAAAGATTTTATTTTTTCTTCAAGAGTTTGGGCCTGGTAATATTTTCCTTCAGCAGCAATATAATCTGGGTGGGCATTGATTGTCATAAACTTTTAAGTTTTAGAAATTTTAAAAAAGTATGGATAAAAAAGAACTTCTTGCGAAAATCGTTGAAAAGAAAGAATATTCTAATCTTCCAAAAAAAGATGTAGAATTAGCCTTTTCCCAATTTGATAAAAAGCAATATCTTGATGAAGAAAAAATAAAATTAACTAGAAATTTTCTAAGAAGAATTTATGTTTCTTTTTCAAGTGTTAAGCTGTTGAATTTAAAAGATAAAAATGCTGAATGGGTTTTAAAAAAGCACAGATCAACTAAAGAACGATTTGAATATTATCCTGAAATTTATAAAAGAATTTTGTTGAAGGAAAAAACAATAATAGATTTGGGGGCGGGAGTAAATGGATTTAGTTATAGTTATTTTAAAAATAAAATAAAATATGTCGCCACAGAAGCTGTCGGGCAGTTAGTGGATTTAATGAATTTTTATTTTAAAAGATATAAAATTAATGCAAAAGCTCATCATCTCAGTTTATTTGAATTAGAAAAAACAAAAGAATTAATTAAGAATATCTCTGGGTCCAAAGTTATTTTTCTTTTCAAGGTAATAGATTCACTTGAAATGCTTGAAAAAAATTATTCTAAAAAATTGCTAAAAGAAATAACTCCTTTGGTGGAGAGGATTGTGTTAAGTTTTGCAACAAAAAGTTTAGGAAGAAGATTTAGATTTAGTGCTAGAAGAACCTGGATTATTTCATTTATTGAAGAAAATTTTACTATTTTAGATGATTTTGAATTAGGTGGGGAGAGATATATCTCATTTAAGTCTCGGGAATAAATTTATAAAAACTATTTCTTTAAATTATTTATGGTTCAACCAATAGTACAACAGCCGGTTCAACAGCCTGCTCAAAAAGTAGATCCAAAAATAGCTAAACCTGTTACTTCTGTAGCTCAAACTGCTCAACCTGCAGCCACAGCTCAACCAGTAGAAAAAAAGAACTCTAAATGGTGGCTTTGGTTAATTGTTATTTTAGTATCTCTTGGCGCAGGGTATGGAATATCCTATCTGTTTTAAAAAAAGTAAGTGATTTTCTTGAAATGAAAAAGAATTTTTATAAAAAAGTATTGAAAAATGGAATGACTATTTTGTTTGAAAAAAGAGATCTTCCTGTAGTTAGTGTAGCTTTTGCAGTTAAACAAGGTGGAATAAATGAAGATCCTTCTGAAAAAGGAATTTCACATTTTATAGAACATATGATGTATAAAGGAACTCCTACAAGAAATAACAAACAAATTGCTCATGATATAGAAAAAAATGGGGGGAAATTAAATGGATTTACAGATGAAGCAGTCACAGCTTATTGGTGTAAAATGCCCAGTAAACATTTGAATCTTGCTTTAGAAGTTATGGGAGATATGATACAAAATCCTTTATTTGATAAAAAGGAAATTGAAAAAGAAAGACAAGTTATTTTTGAAGAAATAAAAATGAGAAGAGATACCCCTCAAATACATGTTTCTGATGAAATTCAAAGTTGTTTGTATTCTGGAACAATTGGTTTAAGTTTAATCGGAACTGAAGAAACAATGAAAAAAATAGGTCAAAAAGAATTGAGGTCCAAGTTTAAAAAAACTTATGCTCCAAACAATATTATTCTTTGTGTTGTTGGTGACGCTGATTTTAATGAAATTGTAAAATTTGCAGAAAAGAATTTTTCAAATGAACAAGCTGAAGTTATTAAACCTAAAATTAAACTTCAAAATAAATCTAAAGTAGAAACTAGAAAAGGAATTGATCAGGCAAATATGATTTTAGCATACCATGCCCCTCTTGCTCACGATAAAAAAGTTTATGCTTCTCAAATTTTAAACACTATTTTAGCTTCAGGAATGTCTTCAAGATTATTTGAAGAAATAAGAGAAAAAAGAAATTTAGCATATGCTATTTTAGGAGATTCTAATATAAATAAGAATTATTCATATAATTTAATTTATGTGGGTACTACTAAAGAAAATGTGGATCAAGTTAAAGAACTTATTTTAAAAGAATTTGAAAAAGTTTCAAAAGAATTAACAGAACAAGAACTTGATTCTGCTAAAGAACAATTAATAGGGCATCATCAAATATCTATGGAAAATTCTAACACTCAAATAATGCATCTTTTATTTTCAGAGTTGAATGGAAATGCAGAAGAATTTTATGATTTTGAAAAAAATATTTCTAAAGTAAAATTAGAAGATGTTAAAAATTTAGCAAAATTAAAAGACTATAGTTTTTTTGCATTGATTCCTGAAGCATAAGAATATTTATAAAATAATTTTTGTTAATTTATTAATGAGAAAAGAGAGGATATTATTATTTATTTTTTTAATTCTAATGTTAATTGTTTTAATGCCTTTTACTTCCGCAGTTATAGAAGGGTGGTCAAATTGGTATGATTATTCTGATCCTTCTTCAGGGGGGGGAGATTATGAAACCTATGATGTTGTTAAAAGTCATGTTCCCACTCTTTGTAATACTCCTATTGGGGTGGGGGGTAGAACCCATGGCACACATAATGATTGGACCACTACTGGGCAAACTATGACTTGCACACCTACTGAAGGATTAATTTGTAATAATGCTGATAATCCTGGACAAGGAATTTATGGTTGTTTTGAATATGATGTTCGATTTTTTTGTCCTACAATTTGTGGAAGTGGAATTGTTGGAGGTCTTGAACAATG
>JADHVH010000008.1 GCA_016784085.1 Candidatus Pacearchaeota archaeon | reverse complement strand
CAAATAGACAAATTTGGAGTTTTATTACATAATTTTGACCCTAGAGCAATAGTATATCATTCACAAACTGAAAATTGGGAAATACTTAAAAAAAACAAAAATAGTAAAATTACTATGGATCAATTTATAAAATCTCAGATAGAAAAATCCAAAACAGATTATGAAATAAGAATTTTTGAGGAATGCATAGTATATAGGGGCATCAAACTAAACTATCAAATTTCAGAAGATTCTCCAAAAGAAGAGATTAGAACTGCCAATGTCTTGGTTGATGGAGCTTCCCACCAATTTAACCTAGAAAGTAGAACATTTAATTTAGATTTTATTAATTTTTTAGGGACTCTTCCCCCCATATATTTAAGATCATTTAATTAAGCAGACCTAAGTGAACACAATGTTTCAGACACAATAATTCTTATAAGCAAGATAAAAGTAAAATAGGCATGCAACAAGAAATCAGAGAAAGAACAACATTTCTTCAAAAAAAACCAAAAACATTGAAGGATTTTTTAAATAAACCAAGAGAATTAATAGGCAAAACAGCCATTGACCCCCAGGAAGAGAAAAATATAAGGTATCTGATTGAACAAGCATATTTTGAGGGTTCTAGAACAAGAATTATCTTAAAAGGAATTTCAATAAACTATAATTGTGGGGGCCAAATAGACAAATTTGGAGTTTTATTACATAATTTTGACCCTAGAGCAATAGTATATCATTCACAAACTGAAAATTGGGAAATACTTAATGAATAAACAAAGCTTACCTAAGTGAACACTACCATTCCTCTGCAATAATTATTATAAAGTAAAAAGAAGTTTATCTTTTATGAAAATAGAGGATGCTGCAAAAAGTCCTTCTTTAGAAGGAGAAATCGGCCCCCTGAAATTAGAAGATTTTACAGAAAGGAAAGAAGGAGACATATATCTTAGTCGAGAGGGCAATCTCAGATTATTTTATCACTCAGAAGGATTTATCACAAAACCACAATCCAAATCATATCTAAAGCATTCTTATAGAGATCTTGTAACAGGGGAGTTGGGAGCCGAAGAAGAAAGAGGAAATGAAGACATATTCAAAATTAAAAAATATCATCTAGTAAACGAAGAAGAATTACCCTGGATTATACATTTTGCAAACAAACAGATCTTAAGTGAAAGTATTTCTTCAACAAGGGTAGCAGATTTACCTGGAATGGAAGAAATAACTCCAAGAATAACAACTGTTGATTTAAATATAGAAGATGTTGACAGAATAGCCAAGGGAAGTTAAGCTTACCTAAGTGAACATGACAAAAACAATTGGAAACAGATTAAAAGAATTAGAAGGCCTACAGGCAACAAGAAAATCTAATTTAGATCATAGAGAAGGGCAAGGGTACACTATCGAAAGAGCAGAACAACAAAGCTCAAAAGTCTATTTATATATAAAATATACAACTGGGGTGCATGAAGTAATTCCTTTAGCATCTGCATTTAACGATGAAATACTCGATTATGAGCCAAAAACATCTCAAAAAGCTTAATTCAACGTAAAGAACAATTCTATGTGTAAATGCTTCGTACAATATACGTTACCTGAAGTCCGTTTTTTAAATACATGCGAACCCCATTTTATAGTGTCTACACTTTTTTATATATTTCTTTGAACATTAAAATCCATGGAAAAACATTGTATCAAATGTAAAAAATTAAAAGAGCATCATGGAAATGGTTATTGTTTTAATTGTTATAGAAAATATTCTTGGAAACAAAAATTAAAAACATGTAAAAGATGTAAAAGAGAAAAACCAATGCACGCAAAAGGATTTTGTGCAAGTTGCTATAATTTTGTTTTCCATATAGAACAAGCTAAAGCATGGAATTATAAAAATCGTCATGATTTAGACATCAAAGTATACCAAAGAATAACTAAAAATTGTGTGGTGTGTGGATTTGATAAAGTTGTTGAATTACACCATTTAGATCATAACCCAAAAAATAACTCAGAAATCAATTTAATTGGATTATGCCCAAATCACCACAAGATGATTCATAGATTCAAATATAGGGAAGAAATATTAGGCCTTTTAGAGAAAAAAGGGTTTAAAAGACCAGAAGACCCAAAACTAGCATTTACTTTAGAAGATTAAGCATTATTGTAATGAAAATAGATTACCAAACCATGCAAGTAGCTGTTTCATCTAAATCATCTTCATGAATACTAGAAACATAAGCTTCATCATATTTTACAACAACTCTTTCAAATAAATTAAAATATTGTTTACGAACTTTTATAGCGGGCCCAGTTATTCCCCCAAAGTAAACATTAAAATGGCTTGGAGAATCGTGTTCTGCCAGTATTCCTCTATCTCCTTTTGCTAACTCAATACTATTAGTATCACTAGTCCTATAATGAATAGGCCTATTTAAAATTCCAATTTTTTGACCATCTGATTCTAAAGTTTTCATAAAAATCTATCTTTTAACCATATTTAAGAATTATTGTACTAGATTTAAAAACATTAAAATCAATAAATTATTGTGGTTTTTAAAAAAAGAGAGGCTTTTGCATCACCTTTAATGGAAAAATTAGGGCTAGTTAGATTTCTTTCTAGTATGGCATTTGCACTGGTATCAACTATTTGGGCGATTTATTTAGAATCTCTTTTGCATAATGATTCTCAAGTTGGATTTTTAATAGCATTTTTTTCAGTGATCTCATTTATTTCATATTTTTTAATAATACCCTTACTTGAAAGAAAAAAGAAAACAGATCTTTATTTGTTAACTCTTATTTTGTATACAATTTCCTATTTGTTATTTTCATTTCTTCAAAATATAATTTCAATTATAATTTTAGGAATAATAACTTCATTTATTGTTAGTTTAAGAGTAGCTTCTTTTGGAATATTAATAAGAAATAAATCAAAAAATAAAGATGTTTCAAAAAATGAAGGTTTTGTGTATACCCTAGCAAATATTGCTTGGTTAATTGGCCCCTTAATGGCTGGTTTTATTTCAAGTAGATATGGTTTGAAAATAGTATTTCTTTTTGCAGCATTTTTTACATTAATATCATTTCTACTTCTTAGGTTTTTTAAAGTAAGGGACAAGGTTATTTCTAAGAGGGTAGACACAAATCTTTTTAAAATATTCAAAGATTTTTTCAGTAAGAAGGAAAGAACCATAGCATATCTTTTAAGTGGAGGAATTAATTTTTGGTGGGCATTCATTTATATTTATATTCCCATTTACATCATTAAAATAGGATTAGGAAATTTAGCACTAGGGTATTTTTTAGCATTAATAACTATACCACTTATTTTATCTGAATATTATTTTGGAAGATTAGCAAGCAGAATTGGATTTAAAAAAATATTTTCAATAGGGTATTTTATCCTCGCTGTTGCAGCTATTTTAAGTTTTTTCATTTCAAATATATATATTATTTTATTAATTTTTATTTTAGCTAGTTTTGGTGCTGCAATGATTGAACCAACAACAGAATCATATTTTTTAGACATTATTACTAAAAGAGAAAGAGAAAAATATTACAGCATCTATAACACTACAATTGATTTAAACTATTTTATTGCAAACATCTTTGTCGCAATAATGCTTTTATTTTTACCCTTTAAATCAATATTTATTTTATTTGGAATCGCGATGTTAGGATTTTCATTACTTTCATTAAAAATAAAAAACGTCTTCGAGAAAAGAAGAAAAGATTAGGTTTTTCAAGACTCAAACCCTTTCGTTTTTCTATTTATTTTTCTTAAATAATTCAAATAGCGATGCTAAAAGAAATCCTGCACCCATTCCAAGGAATAATCCTGCAACTAAGTGGTTATATAGAAAACCAAGGCCCATCCCAATAAAAATTCCTGCGGGAACCACAAGGCCAGAAGCAACACCCTTCTCCTCTTTCTTTTTCTTTCTCGAAACTACTTTCTTTTTCATGAAAAAGAAAGGGAATTTAGACTATATAAATTTTAGTTTGGATAAAACAGGTTATAAATTATTTTCAACAAAATCCCATTCTTCCCCTTCAAGAGTTAATCTAAAAACATGCAAATTGGACTTTGATGAATAGTATAAGAAAATTCTTTTTTTTTAAATATTACAAATTCATAAACTCTTTCGAAAAATAAATTTTTTGAAAAAATTTTTATAGTAAAAAAATATCTTTTAATATGAAACATGAAAAGAAACTAGCATTTATTATAATTGCCCTAATTTTATTCTTATTAATTATTCAAACTATAAATTTTAAAGTAAACGAAATAAAAGATTCTCCTTACAAGGTTCAAGAAAAAAACAAATCAAGTACTCCTCCTTCTGCTATTTCAAATAATACTATTGAAAAAATAGATATGGAAGATATTTCTTATGGGCCCCTTGAAAAAAATAAGTTAGATATTTATTACCCTGAAAATGCAAATTTTCCATTGCCTGCAACGATATATATTCATGGAGGTGGTTTTACGGTGGGAGATAAGAACCAAATTAATACAGATTACAAAGAACAAAAAAATAAATTTTTAGAAAATAATATCATAGTAATATCCATTAATTACAGATTATTAAATGAAGCAACTTTAAATGAGATTTTAGATGAAGATATTGTAAATGCAGTACAATTCATAAAATATCATTCAGAAGAATATGGTATTGATAAGGAAAATATTGGTCTTTGGGGAAGCAGTGCTGGAGGGGGAAGTGCACTTTATTTAGGAGCGCATGAAGACTTTCAGGATTTAAATAGCACAAACGAAATAAAAAGGGAATCTACTAAGGTAAAAGTTATTGGACACATAAATTCTCAAGCAACATATAATCTTTCTCAATGGGAATCAATTTTGGAAATTAATGATTCACCAAAATTAGATGGAATATTGGAAATACTCTCTCAGAAAAATGAAGGGGGAATAGACATGTTGGCAGATTTGGATGTTAGTGACCCCCCAATTTATATAGAAAATTTAAGGGAAAATATAGATCTAAATGAACACCCAGAAGCAATAACCAAGAATATTGTAAATCACCATCCTAAGCATGGAATTTATCTTTATGAACACGCATCAAGTATAGGAATAACATCAAAACTAGTAACACAATCCAATGAAGGGGATGCAGATATTATTGAATTTTTCTTAAAATATTTAGGATAAGAATTATTGTGCTTCAGATAACCAGTCTTACCTGAATTTATAAATTTGTTTCTAGTCTTTCTAAAGAACTACCTATTGGCCTTTGTTCCATCATTTTAAGAATATTCTCAACTTCAGCACCACCATCTCTTCTCTTTGGTCTAGTAATACTTTCCCAATAAGATATTCTTTCCATGTTTATTTTAAGCGGAGAACGTGTTAAACCTGTTTTTTCATCAATTCCATTTGAAATTAAAAGAGTTGTATCATTATCACAAACACCAACAATATCGTAGAGTTTTGCTTTAGCACTTAATCCAGAAATTTTTAATCTAGCTATTTGATCTACGGGAAATCCTTTTTCCCCATATAGGGTTTTAAATTCAGATTCAGAATATTTTTTTAAAGCAAGCAAATTGTTTTTCATATCTCTAGAATTTTTAATGAGAACGAGCTTCGCCAGGGGTTTCATGAATTGTTTCTACTTTTGGATCATAAGGGACAACAATATTTGGTAAATCTAATCTAGCACTAAGATCTTTTTTAGTTAACACACCTCTAACTTCTTTTACTGTTTTTCCAAGAATAGCTAAATAAGGTATTGAACTTGGATTTGCAAAATCTAATTCTCTTAATCTTTCTTCTGAAACATTTACTGGAGAACCGCCCCCATGACCTGGAGCATAGCCTGCTTGTGTAAAACCACCTTTTTCTAATTCTACTTGAATATAACCTATTTCCTTGCCATTATAAAGAACATAGCTTGTAATTTTAGTAGCTATTCCTTCTGAATTAAAAGTTACATCTGGAGTCAAATCATGTTTGTCCACAATTTTTAATTTTCCAATAATTTCTTTTCCCATTAAAAATTAATTTGATTTAGCTTTTTAAAGATTATGGCATGTAAGAAGCTAATGGATAGTTCCATAAATGAAGTGATTTATACCTTCACCGATAAACAAAATTATTTCTTCTTAAGAAATTTTTTATTTTCTTTAATCATAAATTTATAATTTGGGCATTTAAGGGCCTTGCAAAAAGCACAATGATGAGTCATTCTCCATTTAGCCTGATGAATATGGCATTTTTCATTAGTTATCTTTTTTCCAAAGGGAAGTTTATGGGGCAAATAATGCGGGGGACAGCAACGGGTTTTACTAATTTCTTTTTTATCTAGAATATTCATAAACCAGCCGGTTTTCTTTTTCATTTTTTAGATTTTAAACCAAGATATGAAATAATAAGAACTGCAAGATACATTATCAAACCATATACACATGTTGGAAGACTTCCCAGCATAGAACATCCTCCCAAAGAACAAGTTCCAGAAAAAATTTCTTGGTATGAAAGAGTTCCTGAAAAAAGTACTCCCACAACTGAAATTCCAAAAATTGTTTTTAATGCAATTTGTTTTTTCATCTTAATTTATATACAACTCTCACAGAAGAGGAAACTGTTTGTTCTGAAGGAGAAATAGAATTTACTAATTCTTGAATAGCTTCAACATCTCTAACAGCTGAATCAGATTCAGCATACATTATTCCTGGATTATAACCAAAGCTCCCTTCTGAAATAGAAACAACTTTACCTAATTTTTTCCCAACACCAGTAGCAAGAGCATTTGCTTTTTCCCTAGCATTTTCAGAAGCAAGACTAATTAACCTATTTTTTTCTGAATTTTCTTTTTCTCTACTTAATTCAAAATTTATATAGTTAATTCCAACACCAGAATCTACTGCCGCACTAATAATTTTATTTAAATCATCAAGTTCTTCTGTAGAAATTTCAATTTGTAAATTATGGCTAGCAAGATATCCTTCTTGTTTATTTTCATTATTTTTCCAAACATAATTAGGGTTAACACTCAGACTTGTTGTAGAAACTATCTCTTCTTCAAAACCTTCCAAAATCATACTAGAAATAAAACTATCATAAATTTCAGAACTTTTTTCTTGAGCACCTGAAAGAGTATCTGCTTTTTCATTAATTCCAAGATAAATTCCTATTCTATCTGGAATTACTTTTGACTCTGCATATCCTTCTCCAACAACAGTTTCAGAAACATTTGCAAGAGAATAAAATAAACTAAATCCAATAAGGGCAATAATTAAAATCCCCCCCATAATAATCCAAGTTTTTTGAATTGGTTCACTCATCTTTTTCATAAATAATATATTGAAATCAGAATTTATAAATCTTTTAATTTATCTACCTTATCTGTTTTTTCCCAAGTAAAATCAGAATCATCTCTACCAAAATGACCATAGATGGCTGTTTTTTGATAAATAGGTTTTTTTAGGTCTAAATGTTTTATTATTTCTGCTGGTTTAAGTGGAAAGTTTTTTCTTACAAGCTCTTCAATTTTTTCCTCTTCAATTTTATTTGTTCCAAAACAATCTACTAAAATTGAAACAGGATCTGCAATTCCAATAGCATAAGCTAATTGCACTTCACACCTATCTGCAAGCTCTGCCGCAACAATATTTTTAGCAATATATCTTGCCATATATGCTGCACTTCTATCAACCTTGCTAGGATCTTTACCTGAAAAAGCCCCTCCCCCATGACTTCCATGGCCACCATAAGTATCAACTATAATTTTTCTTCCAGTTACACCAGAATCACCAACTGGACCTCCAATAACAAATTTTCCTGTAGGATTAATATAATATTTTGTATTTTCATCTAGCCAAGATCCACAAACTGGTTTTATTATTTTTTCAATAATTTCTTTCTTCATTTTTTCAAATTCAATTTCTTCATCATGTTGACTAGAAAAAACAACACTATCAATTCTTACAGGTTTTGAATTTTGATATTCTACACTTACTTGAGCTTTTGCATCTGGTCTTAGATAGGGAAGTTCTTCTTTTCTAATTTTATTTCTTAAAATCATTAATTTATGTGCTAGAACAATTGGAAGAGGCATAAATTCTGGAGTTTCATTAGTAGCATAACCAAACATTAAACCTTGATCCCCTGCACCTTGTTCTTTTTGTTCACCTTCATTAACACCCTGAGCAATATCTGAAGATTGTTGGGAAACACGCACATCAATTTCGCAAGTATTTCCATTAAAACCAAATTTATCTTCATCATAACCTGATTTAACAATAGCTTTACGTGTAATTTCCTCAATATTTATAGAAGCTTTACTAGTCATTTCTCCACAAACTAGAATAAAATTATCTTTTACAGCGCATTCTATTGCAACTCGAGAATTTGGGTCCTGAGAAATTACTGCATCTAAAATCGCATCAGATACTTGATCACAGACCTTATCTGGATGACCTTCTCCAACAGATTCAGAAGTGAAGATATATTTGCCCTTTTTCATTTTTTTTAAAGATCAAACTAGTTTAAATGTTTTATGAAATAGAAATCCAAGAATCAAAAAATAAAAATAATTATAATTCAAATTCATCAATAAAATGAACAATTGTTTGATATTTTTCTAAAAATCTAAATCCTTTTTCAGTCAAAGAAATTGTTTTATTGTTTTTTCTATCTAAAATTTCTCTAATAAGGGCCTTTTTTAAAATTTCTTGATAATATTGTTTAAACCTGGAAGAAGAAATATTTGATTTTCTAAGAAGGGGGGTTGGTTTTATAGAATTGTGATTTTGAGAAACTAATTCTAAAACATCTTTCATGATTTCTAATTTATTTCTTTTAGCCATTTAAGTTGAACCAATATTTTTAGTTACTTTGTATAAAATCAATAGAAAAATAAATGAAGAAGCAAGATAAATCAAAAGTTGGAAATATTGAAATGCAGTCGGAATAAGAATATCTAAAATATTCAGGGCCCAGAATAAAGATAATAAAACATATATGAAAAATAAATTATTTTTCTTCTTTTTCTTAGGTTTTTGATAAAGTGTTTGCAAAACTAGTAAAAATAGAACAATGTTTATTCCAATATAGAGAGTGGTATTCTGATAAACTATTGCTAAGAATGCAAAAAGAAGTGAAATTATATGAAGAAAATATTTAACATATTTTGTTCTATCCCATTCTTTCCATTTAATGCTGTAAAGAAGATATAATATTGCAAGAGTACTAAAATACATAAAAATAAACAAAGTTATTTTTCCAAAACTGAATGGAAGTAATTTTAGAATATGTTTAATTTGAAAAGAACTTATTAAAAATTTAATAAAAGATCTAAAGAAGTAGGCTAAAGCAAAAAATAAAAATGATAGTCTAAAATATTTAATTCCTCTATGGCCACTTAATTTATATAATTCTCTTGTCCCAAAATAAATCATTAAACTACAAGCAATTAAAATAAATGCATAAAACATTTCTGTACCAAAACCTAAAACTCCAATTTGCCCCTGCACAACTCTTAAGCCTGCGCCTACTGGTTTCAATACTTTTTCAGGAGTTACAACCATTTCCATACAAGGTAATTTAAGTTTAAAAGTTTATAATTGGGGTGGACATTTAGTCCATCTTGCTTAAAAAGAAATTTTTTCTCATTTTTTTATGAAAAATATAGAGTTAAAAGGAGGTAATAAAAAATGAAACAAAACATAATGCCAATTTTAGCAGTGTTTATCGTTGGAATGTTAGTAGTAATCCCTGTTTCAGCTACTCAATTTGGAAACCTATATAAGGATGATAATACAATTGTTGCACATCAATTATTTCAAGAACAATTACAGAAAGCAATAGAAATGGGAAACTATGAAATGTGGGCTGAATTAATGAAATCTCAAATAACAGAAGAAAATTTCAAGATAATTGTTGATAAACATGAACAAAATTCAGAATATAGGGAAATTAGAGAACAAATTAAGGAAGCAACAGAAGTAGAAAATTACGAATTAGTTGCAGAATTAAAGGCTAAACTTCCTGAATCTGAAAATAATGGCCAATTTAAAGCACACCAAATGAGTGGTTCTAAAAAACCATTCTTCTGGAAATTTAAAATCTGGGGGAAATAAACATTCTCCCATTTTCTTTTTTTAATTTTTTTAATTTTAATTAGAATCCAAGAATCAAAAAACAAAAATAATAATAAAAATAAGAAATTAGAAAATCTAATTTCTGTTAAAGTTATTTCTGGGTCTATCTGAACCTTCTTCTCTTGGCTTAGCTTCATTAACTTTTAAAGGTCTCCCTTCAATGTCTTTTTCGTTCATTTCAGCAATTGCCTTATCAGCATCTGCATCATTGACGTAAGTTACAAAACCAAATCCTTTGGATCTACCAGAATACTTATCTGAAATAACTGTAGCTTCTTCAATATCTCCGTATGAAGCGAATAGTTCTTTCAACTTGTCGTGATCAACACTCCAAGGTAAGTTACCAACGTAAATTTTTTTACTCATTTTTTCCTCCAATCTGTTTACTTAATATACCAGAACAAGCAGAGTCTAAATCTTCTTACCTAGTACAAAACACCAGATCAAAAAGAGTATATAAAGGTTTACCTAAGAAAAATATTAGATCCATGTCTCCGAGAAAACATAAAATCATCTTCTGTTTTATTTTTGTGTTCTTCAACAAAATCCACAATTTCAGATAGTTTAGAACTTAATTCATCTGCATAATAAAGGGCAAAAGCTTCAGGAATCATAGGGGGTTTAGGAGATCCATGCTCTATTTTACCATGATGTGTTAAAACCACATGTAACAACTTTTCTTTTTTAAGCTCATCAATAGAGCTATTTTTTAACTTTTCAGCTAAGTAATTCACTCCAATCACTAAATGACTTATTAATTGCCCCTTTCTACTTCCTTTTAGCCTTGTGGTGGCCTCTATTTCTTCTAATTTACCTATATCATGCAATAAAGCGCCCGCAATTAAAATGTCCCTATCTAATTCTGAAAAAAGTTCTGAACTTGTCTCACAATATTCTATAATTTCTAAAATATGTTGTACAAGACCCCCCTTCCAAGCATGATGAATCATAATTGCTCCTGGATGAATTTTTAATTTATCTTCAAATTCTCCAAGGATTTCTAAAACAAATGATTTAATAGCAGGATCTTCAATAGAATTAGCTTTTTCCATAAGTTTAGTATACATTAATTCAACATCTTTTTTAGGCCCCCTAATAAAATTAGCCTCATATTCTTCAGGTGTTAAAACTTTTAACTGATTTGTATCATTAGCACTGATTTGCATCTTATTATTGTATTTCCCAGCTCTTCCAGTAATAAACACCACAGAATCTGGCAAAATAGAATTAAAAACAGCCTTAACCTCTTCTTCGTTTGGCCCACCCCAGTATTTGTATTCCAAGCTTCCTCCGCTTGAATCAGAAAGAATCAAATCAAAAGAATATCCTTTAGTATATGGCCGAATACTTTTCTTGATTTTCACAACAAAAATATCTTCTACAACATCATTTTCATTAATAGTATTGATAGGTTGCTTTTTAGTGTATTTTTCCATATTAAATTTAATGAAGATCAACTTTTATTGTTTTCTATATTGGAATATCTTTGTAAAAATATATAAGCCAAATTTATTTTATTAGAATTAGGGAATTAAAAAAGCCATAAAAGAACCATGTTAAAAATAAAAAGTAAAAAAGTTGTAGTATATTCTTTAATAGCTCTAGTCTGCCTTATTTTAACATTCACCATTGATTGGTTTTTTATTATTCCAGCAGTAATACTTTGGCATGCAAATAAGAAAGAACTAGCAAAAAAATAATTTTTTTAAAAAGAGTTAAAATTTTCTAATTTCTTCTAAACTTTTTTCTGCAAGAGTTTCAAGATCTAATTTTTCAACCATTTTTTTAAAATAATTTAATTTAGTTTTAGTTGAAGCTCTTTTTGAAATGATACTACAACAATCTTTATATTTTTCAATACTCAAATCAAAAGCATCTATTGTTTTTAATAAATCAATTGTTTCTTGTTTATCATAGGTTAATAGAGGTCTAAAGAGGGGAATGGAAATATTGAAACTTGTGGCCCTTAAATTTTCAATTGTTTGTGAAGCTACCTGGGCTAGATTATCTCCAGTAACAATAGCATCATATTTATTTTTTATTGCAAAATTTTCTGCAACCTTTAAAATATAGTTCTTAAATAAAACAACATCATATTTATCTTCAAATTTACCTGAAGTAGTTAATTGATAAGTAGAATAGGGCATAACATATAACTTTGAACTAATCTGATAATTATTTAATAAATCCACAATTTTAACAATTTTTGAATTTTTTAATTTATTATTATTATTAAAAGCATGAAAATGTAAAAAATCAACCCTACAGCCTCTTTTAATCATCAACCAAGCTGCAGCAACACTATCTATTCCTCCGGAAAGAAGGCACAACACTCTTCCGCTGGTACCCACTGTTAATCCTCCATGGCCCTCGATTCTTGAAGTATAAAAATAAACAGATTTAGAAACAATTTCTGAGAAAATAATAAATTTAGGATTAGAGAGGTCTATCTTAATTCCTAATGAATTTGCAATATTTCCAAAACCTTTATTCACATCCAAAGATTTTAATTTAAAACTTTTATCAGCTCTTTTAGTTTTAAAGGCAATTGATTCTGGATTTTCTTTTTTTAAAATAGATTTAACATATTTATTCATAGAATCAATATCTTTTTTTACTTCATCAATAAAAACAAAATATTTTATTCCAAAAACATATTTTAAAACAGGAGTTATTTTTTCTCTTTTAGAATTAAATTCACAAAAAATTCTTTTTTCTCCACGAGAAATTCTTTTTAAATTTAAATTATTTTTTTCAGAAATATCTTTAATATTTCTTGCCAAACTTTTTTCAAAATATTTGAAATTCCCTTTTTTCAAAGAAATTTCTGAGTAATGAATAATGACTTTTTCCATAACTTTTCAACAAATTTTCATTATAAAAACATAACCTATTTAAACATGTTCGCACAATCTAGTAGTATGGTTCATAAAAAAGAGGAAATAAAGGCAGTAATTTTTGATATAAATGGTGTTTTACAATTAGGAAATGGATATTCTAATGAAAGGAATGGAAGCATAGAGGGTGTGCATAATTATATTGCAAATAAACTTAAACTATCAATGGACCATTATTTTGATGCACTTGATACCTCCTATGCCTTATCTATTGAGGGAAAAATATCTAGAAAAAAAGCAATACAAACTATTGCAAAAAATTTAAAAATTTCTCAGGAAAAATTAAGGTTGCTTTTTAAGAAAGCTTACAAAAGAAAATTCAAAAAAAATAAAAAATTATTGAAGTTTGCTTCTAAACTAAAAAAGAAAGGATACAAAACAGCAATTCTATCTGATCAATGGCACCTTTCTGAAGAATTTTTATCTCCTAAAAAATTAACAAACAGATTTGATTATGTTGTTCTCTCTACTACTGCAAAAGTAAGAAAACCAAATCCAAAAATTTATAGAATGGTCTTAAAAAAATTAAAAATGCCTGCAAAAAATACAGTTTTTATAGATGATAGAAATTGGAACATAGTTCCTGCTAAAAAATTAGGAATGAATACAATTCTTTTCAAGGACAATAAACAAACAATACAAGATTTAGAAAAATTAGGTGTGAAATGAATAGGCAAGAGTTTTTGAAAAAAATAGAGGTAGAATTAAAAATTTCTAAAAATTCACCATATACTATAAGGAACTATCTTAAGTCAAACGAAAAACTGTTAGATTTTTTACAAAAATCCCCTGAGCAAATAGATGAAGATGATCTTAAGATATATATTTCTGATAATTTAAGTGAAAGGGCCGCAACATCAATAATTCTTTTTTTAGCAGCAATAAAATTTGCATATTCTACTATTTTAAAAAAAGATATTACTCGAGATATAAAGAGACCAAAAAGAGAAATAAAAACCCCCACAGTATTAACTAAAGAAGAGGTTAAAAAATTAATTGAGATAATTGATACCAAAAAATCAAGGCTAATGGTCTCTCTAATTTATGCCTGTGGAATGAGAGTTTCAGAATTAGTAAATTTAGAAATTAAAGATTTAGATTTTGAAGATAAAATTGGCCACATAAGGCAGGCAAAAGGTAAAAAAGATAGAATTTTCAATATCCCAAATTTTTTAGCATTTAAATTAAAAAAACAAGTAGAAAAACAAAAAGAAGATAATCAAAAATATTTATTTACAGGCCCAAAGGGAAGATTGTCTACAAGAAATATACAAAAAATTGTGAAAAACTCTGCAAAAAAAGCAGGAATAAAAAAAGATGTTCATTGTCATACTCTAAGGCATAGTTTTGCAACCCATCTTTTAGAAAATGGTTCTGACATTAGAATGATTCAAGTTTTATTGGGTCACGCCTCACTTTCTACAACAGAACTATATACTCATGTCTCTGCAGAACAAATTAAAAAAGTAAAAAGCCCTATTGAAGGATTATAACATGGACGAAATAGAAAAATTAAAAAAAGAAAATGAACAGCTTAGAAAAGAAATTCAGCAGTTAAAAAAAAGAGGAGAAATTCAAAAACAAGGAATGATAAAAAAGGCGATCAAAGGAAGTGTCATGTCTAGAGCTCCTTTTGGATATAAAATAGAAAATAAAAAATTAATACCAACTAAAAATTATTTAGAGGTTGAAGAAATTTTTGAAGAATTTTTAGGTTCAAAAATAAGTTTGAGACAATTAGCTAAAAAATATAATTTTTCAGTAAATGGTTTAAAAAAAGTCTTAACAAATTTTACATATATAGGAAAAATAAAGTTTAATAATCAGATCTATGAAGGAGACCATAAACCAATAATTTCTTCAACTCTGTTTAATCACGTTCAAAATAAATTAGAAAAATTAAATATCAAATAAAACATATACTATAAAGAATATATTTCAATATAGATATTAAAGTATATATTTTAATTATTTTTTAAATTTACTAAAATTTTCAGTCAAACTTTCAAAAGGGAATGGCCTTTCGTTTGTAACAAAAGTCATATATCTTAGAAAAACATAGGTTTGAGTATTCCAAATCTCACAAAGGTTTGCTAAATCTTTTAATCTTTTTCCAGTAAAAATAGCATATATCCAATTGATAACTGCTAATACCTGAATAAAAACCTTCCAAACACTAAGAACAATTCCTGAGATAATTCCAACGAAAATTCTCATCCATGCTTCTTTTCTTCCACTCATTTTTTTATTTGCCATTTGAATATTAATCTATCTCTTAGAACTTTGCCTCTTACTTCTAGCTTTACTATCTCCTGGTTTGTAAGTTTCTTTTCTTCTTACATCTGCAATAAGAAGATTTCTATCATAAGTCAAATAGGTTTCTTCTAATTCTTTTGAATCTGAAAATTTAACAATAGCTTTTGCCAAAGCTAATCTTGCAGCCTCAAGCTGCCCTTTTTCTCCGCCACCTTTAACAGTAATTTCAACATCAAAATTTAATTTTCCCAAAACATGTTCGGCTATTTTTAATGGTTCTTCTATTTTTAGTTTATCTAAATGATATAATGTTTTGTAATCTTTTTTATTTAAATTAATTTTTCCAGTACCACTATTAATTGTAGCTCTTGCAACGGCAGTTTTTCTTTTTCCTGAAACAATTATTTTTTTCATCTTGATAAATGGTTAACATAAATAAATTTACTTGTTTGACTTTTATTCATAGAGATTTTTTTAGCCTCTTCAAATTCCTTAGGAACCTTATTATAACATTTTATTTTTTTAAAAGCATCTCTTCCTCTTCCAAACCTATGATTTGGTAACATACCTCTTATGGCTCTTTTTACAATTCTTTCACTATTTCTAATTATCTTAGGTCCTTTTTGGCTACTTCCAACTCGATCCCTTGAACCCTTAAATTTTTCTTCAATATTTTTTTTACTGCCAGTAATTATAACCTCATTGCAATTAACAACAACAATTTCTTCTCCCTTTAATGATTCTTTAGCAGCATAACTAGCCAATCTCCCCATAACAACATCTTTTCCATCAATTATTTTCATTTTATTATTTTCACACCTTTTGCACTAGGATTTTTTTTAATTTCTTCTAAGATAATCAAAGTCTCAATTTTATCTTTAGCTAGATTATCTTTTGCCTTTTCTGAAAAATCAATGGCAACAAGCTTTATTTTCTTATCTATTTTTCCTAGAGAAAGAATTTTTCCTGGAACAACAATTGTTTCTCCATCTTTTGCCTTTTTATTTATTTCATTTAAATTAAAAGCAATTTTATTTCTTCTAGATCCTGAAAGAATAGCTGCAATTTCTAACCATCCTTTTTGTTTTTTTGCAGCAATTATTGTTTGAACTAATTCGGGATTATTCTTTTTTTTCAATTGTTGATCAATTTTTGTTTTTGATTTCATTGTATTTTTTCAGGAGAAATAATATTCTCCTGCTAACGCGATTAACTCGCAGGTGAAATTTGAAGATTTTTTTACTTTATAAGTGTTCTGTTTATTATTTTAAAGATAAATTTACCAATTCAATTATGGCTTTTTTTGATTTAGCAAAAATAACAAATCTTTTGTTATGACAAAATTCAGCACCACTTACATTTGTTTCCTTTTCCAATTCTTCTTTTTTAAGTCCAGCCCATTTAGCAGGAAATAATTTTTTATTTTCAAAAATAGAACCTTTTTTTGTAACTGCTTTAGCTGCCCACATGTCTTTAGAATAGGGATAAATAACAAATTTTAATTTTTGATGATTATCTGCTGCAATTTGCCATGAATATTTTTTAGGAAGAACAAGATATTCTTTGTTAGAAGATTTTTTAATTAATTTTTCAACAATTTCTCTTTCTTTAATTGCCTGTTTTAAATAAGAAATTTCTCTTTGTAATAATTCTTTTGCAAAATTAACAGCCTTATTAAAAGGAATATCAAATTTTTCATTTTTTGTAGAAAGTCTAAAGGTTGCAATAACTGCATTAATAGTATAGGGTGTAAAATTTCCTACCGGACAGGTAATTTGGATGCCATTATCTTCAACATCCACAGATTGAATTATTCTACTATCTATTCTTTCAAATATTTCTCTTTCTTTAGTTATTTTATGAGCAAAATGTTTCCAAATTAATCCTGCAGAAGAATAGGGCACTTTATTTTTTCTTTTTCCAGCCCCTTGTTTTTGATGATGATCAAAATAATTTTTTTTAGGATCATATTTCAATCCTATATCTACTAAAATATCTGCTTTTGAATATTGTTTAGAGTCTCTGGTCCGAATAATTTTTATTTTAGGATAAATTAATTTTAAAATTGCAATTGCAAAAACTTCATCTGCATGAAAGCTTCCATTATGTGTTGCTACTGTTTTCATTTTAATAATATTATTAAATGCAGGTGAAAGGGTTCGAACCTTCGTAGGCACTAAGCCAATAGATTTTGAGTCTATCCCGTTTGACCGCTCCGGCACACCTGCCTAAAATTAGAACAAATATTGAATATAAAAATCTTTAGAAATAGGAAAAGGCCGTACAAGCCGGCGGGGATAAATCCCAACGAATCACCTAAGTAATCCTGACGCCGATTACTCCGGCCTCACCTAGTTATTAGATGTCAAAGCAATATATAAGCATGATTATTCACCAGGAAGAAACTACAAAATAAGAGAAAAATACACTCCCTCTTGCATCCAAAGATAAAACTTAGATTAGAAATCTTTAAAAAGCATAAACTTTATCCAATATTGAAGACGGCCATAATAGATTGGAAACACCTGTTCTCTTTCCGAACACAGAAGTTAAGCTTTCTATGTTGATGGCAGTAGTGTCCGAACAGACGCCAAACCTTCAAGCTGTCTTCAACCATATTCTTATAAATTATTAATTCTAAATTATACTATGAATAAAAAAATATCTAAAAAAGAAGCTGAAAATGAAATCCATGAATTTTTTAAAGACATTCTTAATAAAAATCCAAAAGAGATAAAAAAAATTAGAAGATTAGCAATGAATAAAAAAATACCCTTAAAAGAACTAAGAAAAACTTTTTGCAAGCATTGTGATAACCCTCATGTTGAACCAAGCATTAGGATAAAGAATGATAAATTAAGAATAACCTGTGAGAATTGTGATAAAAAATCTAGATGGAAAATTAAATAATTAAGATTTCTTAAATTTCCCTGTTAATTTTACAAGATCTGTTTGGCCTAAAAACATAGCTCTACAACAATATTTTTCTAAGCCAAGCTCATCAAGAACTTTTTTAGAATCTTCTCCATCATCTGTTCTTTGTTTAAATTCTTCCCAAAGATGGCCAATAGGTTTTCCACAAGAAAAACATCTAACAGGTATTATCATAATAATACTTCTTTCTTTTAGTTTTTAAAACTTACTATGGATTCAAAAAACAAAATTAACTTATTTTTGTAAAGAGACTGTAACTTTCAAAATTGTACAAAAATTTAAAAACTAAAAGTGATTTATTAAATTTTAAACTTAAAAAAGAGGAAAATGACAAAGAAATGTATTTATTGTAAATCAGAAGTATCTTCTGAAAGTGTAATTGATTTTTGTGAAAGATGTGGTGTTGGAGTTTGGGGCGAAAAAATGTTTAGAGAAATAGTCAAAAACATGGAAACTGCAAGAGATAATGGGGATTTATGCCATACTCCTGCTCCTGAAAAGGCCTTAGAGCCAAAACAAGAAACACCCCCTTTTGAAGGCCCAAGATTCTATTAAAAGATAGTTTTTTAAAGAGATTATTTCTGAATAATTTATGGTTAGAAGAAAAAAGATTAGAACTAGAGGAAAGCTTTCTCTTAGTAGGTATTTTCAAAAATTTAAGGAAGGAGATACAATTGCAGTGTCAAAAGAAATTTCCTTACAACCTAAATTTCCGAAGAGGATTCAGGGAAGAACAGGTGTTGTGAAGGGAAAAAGAGGAAGATCCTACCTTGTTATGATCAAAGATCAAAATAAAGAAAAAGAATATTTAATTGCCCCAATACATTTAAAAAAAATAAAAGTTTTAAAATAAAATGATAAAAGATATGAAATCAATAAGTATGTCTGAAGCTGCAGAATATGTTCAAAAAACAGAAGAAAGAGATATGCCTGCATTTATCAAAAAATTTGTTAAACTAAATCCAAAACAAGCAAAGGATTTAAGAAAAGAATTAGAAGGATTAAATTTAATCAAAGCAAATGATAAACATATAAGTAAAATAATAGATATTTTGCCAGAAGATGAAGAAACAATAAATAAAATTTTCTCAGATGTTAGTCTAGATGAGGAAGAAACAAAAAAATTATTAGATGCAATTAAAAAACATATATAAGGAAAATGGGAAAAGAAGAAAATGCAATTATACTGGAATATTTACCAAACGGTTATCCTTTAGAAAAGAAAATGATGCCTCTTGCTCAAGCAGTAGGAGAGACAAATTTAACTCTTTTAGAATTAGTCCCTAGAAGAGACGTATCCCTTCAAGCAGGAGAAAAAGTCTATATTGGAGAAGGAAAAAGAGAACAGATCTATTATATTCTTGGACGTCTTAACAAGGAAAAATTAACTGAACCTGCAAAGGAACATTTAAAAGAGTATATAAGCAAGATAGTTCAGGAAAGAGAAGAAAAATTTATTGAGTTTTTCAATAAATCAGAAGCAATTAATAAAAGAATTCATCAAATAGAATTACTTCCAGGATTAGGTAAAAAGCATATGCATGAGATTCTAAAACAAAGGAAAGAAGAAGAATTCAAATCTTTTAAAGATATGAAAAATAGAATTCAAAACTTACCAGATCCTGCAGTTGCAATAGAAAAAAGAATATTAAATGAATTAATTGAAGAAGAAAGATATAAATTATTTACGCAATAAAAATGGAACAGCAAGTTAAAAAACAAAATACTGAGAAACGTGAAGAAAGAATAGTAAGAATTATGTCTGAAGATATAGAGGGAAAAACAAGACTATATCCTGGACTAACAAAAATAAAAGGAATTTCTTGGGGGCTATCTAATGCTATTTGTAAAATTTTAAACTTGAATAAAGATAAAAAAATAGGGGAATTAACAGATAAGGAAATTGAAACAATAATTAATTTTATTAAAGATCCAAAAATTCCAAACCATTTATTAAATAGAAGGGCTGATTTTGAAACAGGTGAAGATAAACATTTAGTTGGCCAAGATTTAGAATTAAGAAAAGAATTTGATATTAAAAGATTAAAGAAAATTAAAAGTTATAGGGGTCATAGGCATATGAGTGGTTTACCTTCTAGAGGTCAAAGAACAAGAAGTAATTTTAGAAGAAATAGAAGTAAAGGAGTAGGTATTAAAAAGAAAAGCAAATAAAAATGAAAAGAAAACATAAAACATATTCAAAACCTAAAAGACCTTTTGATAAAGAACGAATCGATTCTGAAGCAATAATTAAAGAAGAATTTGGATTAAAAAATAAAAAAGAAATTTGGAAAGCAGATGCAAAAATCAATTCTATAAGGGAAAAAGCTAAAAAATTAATTCCTGCAGAAGAAAAAGAACAAAAAGAATTTTTTTCTAGATTAAATAAAATTGGTTTTGAAGTAAAATCTATTGCAGAAGTTTTATCTTTAAGTAAAGAAGATTATCTTAAAAGAAGATTACAAACTTTAGTAGTTTCTAAAAAATTAGCATATTCCTCAAAACATGCAAGACAATTAATTACTCATAGAAAAATTTTGGTTGATGGAAAAATTGTAAACAAACCTTCATTTATTGTACCAATTGCATTAGAGGGAAAAATTACTTCAAAAATAAAAATCGTTCCTAAAAAAGTAAAAGCAAAGAAAGAAGAGGAAGTTGAAGAAGCTTCTGAAGAAAAGAAAGAAGAAAAAATAAAAGAAATTGAAAAAATTTCTGAAGAAAAAGTAGAGGAAAATACTAAAGAAATAAAAGAAGAAGTTTCTAAAGAAACTCCTAAAGAAGATAAAAAATGACTAAAGAAATAAAAGAAGAAAAAGTTGAAGAAAAGAAAGAAGAAAAAATAAAAGAAATTGAAAAAATTTCTGAAGAAAAAGTAGCGGAAAATAAAGAAACTCCTAAAGAAGAATCTAAAGAAACAAAAGAAAAAAAGAAGGAAAAAAAGAAAAAAGAAGTAGAAGCGATAATGCACATTTACACTTCATTCAATAACACTCTTGCACATGTTACAGATATGTCTGGAAGAACAATTTCTAAAGTTACAGGAGGAATGGTAACTAAACATAGTAGACTTAAAGCAAACCCCACAATAGCAATGTTTATTGCAAAAAGAATTTCTGAAGAAATTAAAGATTTAGGAATAAAATCATTATATGTTAGAATTAGAGCTAAAACAGGAAATCCTGCTCCCGGGCCTGGTGCTCAAGCAATCATAAAAAGTTTATCTAGAGAAGGATTTAGAATATTAAATATTTTAGATACAACCAGAGTTCCTCGTGGAGGGCCAAAGAAGAAAGGAGGAAGAAGAGGAAGAAGAGTTTAAATAACCACAATTATTATTTTTAAGATGAAAACCATAACAAAAAAAGACAATATTTTGAAGTTCACCACTGAAACAGGTGAGGCTTTATTAAATGCAATTAGAAGACAAGTAAACCAAATACCTGTTTTAGCAATAGATGAAGTAGAAAT
>JADHVH010000007.1 GCA_016784085.1 Candidatus Pacearchaeota archaeon | reverse complement strand
AAAATAGGTTTTTTAGAAAATTTAGGAGATTTGTGGTTTGGAAGTAAATTTCAAAAATTATTGAACTTTATTATTTTAGGATAAAAATGTTATGTCGATTAATTCTCAGGAATTAGAAAGTTATAAAAACAATATATTATTTTTAAAAAAATGAAACAGGCAGTAATAATTGTAAGTCAAGGATTTGAAGATTCAGAATTTATTTATCCCTACTATAGACTTCAAGAGGAAGGATTTAAGGTGGATATTTCTTCAAAAAATAAAGGTGAATTATTAGGAAAAAATGGTTTCCCAATAAAAGTAGAAATTGAAGCTAAAGATTTAAATGAAAAAAACTATGATCTAGTTGTAATTCCAGGAGGATACGAATCTCCAGATAGGGTTAGACAAATAGAAGAAGTTCTTCGTTTTATAAGAGAAATGAATGATAAAGGAAAAATAATTTCTTCAGTTTGTCATGGTCCTTGGGTTCTTATATCTGCAGGAATAATGAAAGGGAAAAAAGCAACCTGTTACAAAGGATGTAAAGATGATTTGATTAATTGTGGTGCAAATTACTTGGATGAGGATGTTGTTGTTGATGGAAATATTATCACAAGCCCTCATTTTAGAAATCTTGCTGAATGGATGAAAGAAACAATCACTCAATATAATAATTATAATAAATAACCTTTATTTATTTTTTATATTTTTAATCCTAATTAAAAAATAAATTATATAACACACATTTTTTTAACACAACAATCTATTTAAACAATAAATTAATAAAAAAATCATGGAAAAAGAACTTTCTTGGAAAGAATGGGAAAACCCTGGAGATCCTCATCTTATAAATAGGGTCCAATGGGATAAAAGAGAATTAGAAAGTATGATGCTTCCATTTTATCAGGATTGGCATGGATATGGAAAAGCTCAACAAAAATTAGAAAACGAGTTATCTAAATTTACAGGAATAAGTTCATTTAATCTTACAAATAGCGGTTCAACGGCAATAACTACTGGATTAAAAGTATTAAAAGAACAAGGGCGTTTTAAACCAGGAGATTTAATTTTACACCCTGTAACAACTTTCCCCACAAGTATTTCTCCAGCAATTGATTATGGAGGAATTCCTGTTTTTATTGATACTAAACCTGGAACTTATGTTGTTGATGAGGATCAAGTTGAAAGAGCTATTAAAACTCATCCAGAAATAAAAGGTATGGTACTTCCTTATCTTTTAGGAAATATCCCTAATATGGATAGAATAAAAAATGCCCTTGGAGAAAGATGGTTAATTGAAGATAGTTGTGATACAATGGGAGGGTATTTTGGTGAAACTCATGTGGGAAATTTTGGAGATTTTGCAGCCTTTAGTTTTTATGGGTCCCATCATATGACTACAGCAGGTGTTGGTGGTGCTGTAGGAACAAATGATAAGGAATTAACTAATTTAGCTAAAAGTATTATTTTTTGGGGCCATGATTATGAAACACATGATGGAGGAAAAACAAATACTGAATTTTTAAAAAGATATGCTACTAAAACAATGGGAAATGATTTTCAAATGACGGGGGTCCAAGCGGGATTTGGACTAGCTCAAATAGAAAAAATACCTGGATTTATTGAGGCAAGAAATAATCAATTCAAAGAATTAGATCAATTTTTTAAAGAAAAAGGAGAAAAATATTTTATCCTACCCAGATCAGATCCAAAATCAAAACCAAGTTGGTTTTCATATCCTTTAGTTGTTAAAGAAGATTCTCCTTTTACAAGAGAAGAAATTGTTGAATATCTTACAGAAAATAATGTTGAAATTAGGCCCATTATGTGTGGAAACATCTTAAAACAACCTCCTTTTAGCAAAATAGAAAAAATTACTCTAGATAATGAAAAATTCCCTGTTGCAGATGCTATTGAAGAAAGAGGTTTTTTTATTCCTGCATGGGGTATGTCTGAAAATCAAAGAAAAGATTATAATCAAATTTTAGAAAAATTTTTAGAAAAATATGATTAAATGTATTTTAAAATCTCAAAAAAGATTGGCTTATCATTTTTTTTAAAAAATGTTGAAATTTTATCTTTTTTTACTAAAAAAGGTTTTTTAGTTTCAAAATTTTTTTCAAAGAAATCTTCAATCTCTTTCTTATTCCCTTTATAATTCATTTTAAAAAATAAGTTAAAAGAACAATCATCTGTATCTATTGCACAAGGAATTAATCTTTCTAAAACAATTTTACTCTCTTCTAAACCTAAATCCTCCTTTATCCTATTTTTTAATCTCTTTAAAGGAGTTTTATCTTTTGGAACAAGTCCTGCAGGAAAATCAATTTTATTCCCACTAGAATATACATTTTCATCTCTTCTTATAAAAATTATATGGCCTTCGACTTCAATAATGGCATTCACAGCTAAGGAAGGAGAAAGTTTTTTACCTATTTCTTTTAAGAAAAGCATATCAAAAAAACTAGTTTTACCCAAACCTATTTCTAAATTTTTATTTTTTATTTTAAAAAAATCTACTGATTTTAAAGAACCATCATAAAACCCCTTATCTATTAATTTGGAATTAAATATTTTTTTTTTAGAATTCATTTTTTCAAAAACATTACTTTGTTTTATTTTACTTTCTAAAAAAATTATTTTTTTAAAAGGAATTAATTTTTTTCTCATTCTATTAAAGAAAGATTTTTTATTTATTAATCTTTTCAGAAAAATCACCACAAAGTTTTTATATTAAAAAGCTGAATTTCTATTATGGAAAAGATATTCTCTATAACAAATCCTGAAGTTCTTTTACACATATTTTTTAAAAAAGAAGACTTTGTTGAGCCAAGAATTAACCTCTCTCCAGATGAAGAATATTTGCAGGCCTGCAGTCTTGTTTTTGAAAGAGGGAGAAAAATTCCTTCACACAAACATCTAGAAGTTAATAAAATTGGAAAAATAACCCAAGAAATGATAATTGTTATTGAGGGCGAACTTGAAGTAGAATATTATGATTTAAATGATCAATTAATAAAAAAAATTATACTTAAAGAAGGAGATTGCTCTATAACTTACAGGGGCGGGCACTCTTTCAAAGCTTTAACAGAAAATACCAAACTTTATGAAATTAAAAATGGACCTTATCAAGGAAGAGATAAGGATAAAAAGGAAATAAATCATGTTTAGAAAATCTTGCTTAATTTGTGAATCTCAAAATCTAAAAGAAATATTAAACCTAGGTATGCATCCTTTTGCAGACACTTTTATTCCAAAAGAAGATCTTTCTAATTCTGATAAAGCATATCCTCTTATTTGTGATCTTTGTTCAGATTGTGGGGGAGTTCAACTTAGATGTACAACTAATCCTAATGATAGATATTGTGGAGTAGATTATTCTTATACTTCTTCAAATTCTAATTTTTCTAGAACTCATTGGCAAGACTATGCTCAAGAAGTTATCTCTAAAATAAGCCTTAAAGAAGGGTTTGTGGTTGAAATTGGTTCAAATGATGGGTATTTGGCAGAACAGTTCATTGCTAAAGGCCATAGAGCTATAGGAGTTGATCCTTCACCATATATGGCTAAACTAGCAAAAGAAAGAGGAGTTGAAACTCTAATAGAATTGTTTAGTCAAAAAACTAGTGAAGAAATTTTGAAAAATTTTGAAAAAGCAGATTTGATTATTGCTAACAATGTTTTTAATCATTCAGAAACACCTCTTAATTTTGCCAAAGCAGTAGCAAATTTATTAAACGAAGAGGGATCTTTTATTTTTGAATTACCTTATTGGGGTGAAAGCATAGAGAGTGGAAAATTTGATCAAATATATCATGAACATGTTAGTTATTTTACTGCAAAATCTTCTGCAAAAATTATGGAAAAGGTTGGTTTATATATTTCGTCAATTGAAATTGTAGATTATCACGGAGGATCATTAAGAGTATATGCCAAAAAACAAAAAAATTCAGAAGATCATTGTGAAGAGCTTCACAAACTTATACAAAAAGAAAATAATTTAGGGCTTTTTGATGTTAAAAAATATAATTTATTTATGAATAATTTAATTTATCAAAGAAATAAATTTCTAAAATCATTATACACCTTAAAAGAAAAAGGATCTAATATAATTGCTGTTGGAGCTGCAGCTAAAGGAAATACTTTCTTAAATTTTTATCAATTAGATAAAAGCATAATAGATTTTGTTACAGATTCTTCTCCTCATAAAAAAGAAAAATATACTCCCTTAACTAGAATTCCAATTGTAGGGGACGAAGTTTTTGAAAAATATTTAGATAAAGAAGTATATGCTTTAATTTTATCTTGGAATCTTGCAGATATCCTTAAACCAATTTTATCTAAAATTAATCCAGATATAAAGTTTATATCTCCTGAAAAAACAATAGCCTTATAAGCAAAAAATACTTTAAAAAATAATTAAAATGATAATCAAAAATGTTTGGAAAGATGTAAAAGAACCCTTAGAAATTTATGAAGATAATAGGGGCGCAATTGCAGATATTTTTTATAAAGAAAACATAGAACATGTTGCTATAATCAAATCTAAAAAAGGTGTTAGAAGAGGAGACCATTATCATAAAGAAACAACTCAACATATTTTAATTACTAGAGGAACTATGGAATATGTTTATGCTCCTTCAGATGATCCAAAAAACGTAAAACATGTTCTTATGAAAGAAGGAAATATTATCAGCACTCCTCCTTTTGAAATTCATACTCTTCTTTTTCCAGAAGATAATGAATTTGTAGTTTTTAGTTCAGGTTTAAGGGGGGGAAAAGATTATGAAGAAGATACTTATAGAGTTGAACCTTTAATTTTGTCAGAAGAATTAGATAGTTTAGTAAGTGAAGATGAAAAATTAATTCGTGAAAAACATGAAATTAAAAAAATTTAAAAAAATTTAATATTAATTATTTTTTGAGGCTTGCACTTTTGCAAAAACTTCTTTTGCTTTTTCAATATAATAATCTTCGCTTTTTTCTGAATCAGATGTTATAGAAACATTTCCTGTTTCTTCTAATTTCTTTTTTATGTCTGAAACAACCATCATTTTAACAAGTTCTTTAAATTTCACTTTAGGATCCCACCCTAAAACTTTCTTAGCTTTAGAAGAATCTCCTAATAATGCAGGAACTTCTGCTGGACGTTTATGAATGTCACTTGTTTCTAAAAAATCCTCATAGTTCAATCCCACTGTAGAGAATACTTCTTGTAAAAATTCCCTTACAGTGTGAGTTTCATCAGTAGAAATAACATAATCTTCTGGTTCTGGTTGTTGTAAAATTTCCCACATAGCTCTAATATATTCCTTAGAAAATCCCCAATCCCTCTTAGCATCAAGATTACCTAAAGAAATTTTTTCAATTTCTCCAACAATAATTCTAGCAAGTTCTTGAGTTATTTTTTTAGTCACAAAATTATGTCCTCTTCTTGGAGATTCGTGATTAAATAAAATTCCTGAACATGCAAAAAGACCATAAGCATTCCTATAAAGTCTTGTTAAATGATATGCAGCCAATTTAGAGATACCATAGGGGCTCTGAGGGAGCATGGGAGTATCTTCACTTTGAGGAGGAGGTGAAATACCAAACATCTCAGAAGAAGAAGCTTGATAATATTTACACTTTAATTTTGATTGTCTTATTGCCTCTAAAATTCTTAAAGGTCCAAGAGTATTAAACTGAATTGTTGATTCAGGAGTTTGAAAACTTATTCCCACATGACTTTGTGCACCAAGATTATATATTTCATCAGGTTTAAATTTTTCAATAATTTCCCTTAAAGAATTTCCATCCATAAGATCAGCATATTTTACTAAAAAAGGAATATCATCTTCATTTGAAGCTTTAAAATTTTGATATTTTTTTATTAAATGTTCAATTCTGTCGGTATTTGGAAGACTTGATCTTCTAATAATTCCTCTAACTTTATATCCTTTTTCAAGTAAAAATTCAGCTAAATAAGAACCATCTTGACCTCCAATTCCTGTAATTAATGCTACTTTTTGATCCATTATAAAAAATAATGGTTAGAGATCTTTATAAAGATTTTTATGCAAAAAAGATGAAAATAGAAAGTATTAAATTAAGAAAAATCTTTATTAGAATTATCAAATGAAAGATCAAAAAATATTAGTCACAGGAGGGGCAGGATTTTTAGGAAAGCAGATTATTAAAGATTTAAAAAAAATAGGGATTTCTGATAAAAATATTTTTGTTCCAAGAAGCAAAGAATATGATTTAAGAAAATATCAGGATATTGAAAAAATTTTTAACGAATTTCCTGCAGAAATAGTAATACATCTTGCAACTCCAAAAGGAGGAATGGGATATTATAAAAAATATCCTGGAAAAGTGTTTTATGATAATGCAATTATGGGTATGCAAATTATGGAAATTGCTCGTAAAAAAAATGTTAAAAAAATTGCTATTGCAGGAAGTGCTTTAGGATATCCTCAAAATACCAAAATTCCTTATTCTGAAAAAGATTTTTGGAAAGGGCTTCCAGGAGAATTAGAAGCTCCTTATGGTATTTCTCATAAAATTCTTTCTGCACAAGGAAAATTTTATAAAAAAGAATATGGTTTAAATGTTATATACTTAATTCTTCCAAACCTCTATGGTCCTGGAGATCATTTTGATGAAAATGCCCATGTTATCCCTTCAATGATAAAAAAATTTAAAGATGCAAAAGATAAAAAAATACCCAAGGTTGTTTTTTGGGGTGATGGAAGTGCCTCAAGAGAATTTCTTTTTGTAGAAGATGCTTCAGAATTATTTATAAAAGCAATTTTAGATTATAATGATCCTGAACCAATAAATTTAGGTCCTGGAAATGAAATTACTATCAAAAAATTAGCTGAAAAAATTAAAAAAAATATGAATTATGAAGAAGAAATTTTTTGGGACCCTACTAAACCTTCTGGAGCACCTAGAAGAGCATTGAATTATAAAAAAGCGATAAAATTTTTCAATTTTAAACCTAAATTTAATATTGATCAAGGGATTAAAAAAACAATAGAATGGTTTAACCAAAAATCTTTTTGAATTGGTTTAAATATCTTTTTTCATCAAAATAATTAACATTATTATCTTTAGTATAAAAGGGCTCTTTTAAATATTTTTTATATAATTTATCATCATTATCCACCCTAATTATATGCTTAATCATCTCATCTATATTTTTGAAATCATTTATATTTATGAAACTTTTAGGATTAAATTCTTTAGAAATATCCTTATGTCCAAAATAAATTGGGATACTATTTACAAGCATAGGGTGAGTTAATTTTTCAGTAGACCATCCAGGAATAGAAGCATTTTCAAAAGCAATAGTAAATTTGTAATTTTTTATAAAATCTAATTTTTCTTCTATCCAATTTTCAAACATTCTAGATTTTTTTGAACTATTATGATTCCCAATAGGAGACATGTTATTCATACATCTTCCAGGAGAATCAATTTTTTTATATTTACTTAGTTTTTTAAAAAAATCATTTCTAGAAATTACTTCTTGAGAATAAATGAAATTGCAAAATTTGTTTTTTTCTTTTTTTATTTTATTAAAATTTGTTTTTCTTATTTTTGGAGGAATAATTTTTTTCCCCAGATAGAAATCATTAAAAACATATGCAGGTAATCTCATATAATGAGGGTGATTAATATCTCCTTCAAAATAAGAAGAAAAAGCCCAATCACATTCATCCATTCTAGGTTTTACATGTTCTGAACCTTGAAAAATTTTAATATATTTTCCAGGAGGAGGGGTTGGTCTAGAATTTTTACCTTCTAAAAATAATATAAATTTAGAATAAACTTGTCTCAAAAAAACATATACTCTTGGAGAAATATTTTTTATAAAATCTCCTTTCTTTGATAAATTACGTGTTTTTTTTAATTCAGGGTATACAGAATAAAACAAATAATCAGGATTATCACTAATTTTTACATTATATTGTTTTCTTAGTAAATTTGTAAAAAAATTATCTTCAGGATTAAATCCTTCTCCAAAAAACATAAAATTAATTTTTATTTGTTTTTTATTCATTTTACTAAAAAAATTTATTTGGTTATAAAGTTTATGCTATTCTTTTCAATTTTCCTTTTTTTCCATTAAAAAAATCAATCATTCCCCTTAAAGCCATTTTAGCATATTTTTTATCTTTTAATAATCCATAAAAAACCCTCATAAAAACTTCAAAAATCCAATAAGAATATGCAATAATTTTATATTTTGACCATTTTTTAATAAAATATCCTCTATTTCTAACAAGATAATATGCAGACAAAGGAGTTCTTCCTCCACCTGTTGAAAATCCTACTTTATGCCAAAGTTTTGCCTTTGGAATCCAAGAAATTGTGTGTCCTTTATTTTTTGCCCTAGTTTGCCACTCTGTTTCTTCATAATAACAAAAATATTTTTTATCTAAAAAACCAATTTTATTTATAATTTTTTTATTGATTACCATTGCAGACCCCACAATTTGAGAAGGAATAAAATTTTTATCATATTGCCCCTGATCTATTTCTTTATTTCCTATTAATCTAGCCTTCATAGTAAATTTATTTACTTTTGAACCCACAGACCAAAGAATATTTTTTTTATCATAATAGTAGTTTTTAACGCCTAAAATATCTGCCTTAGTTTTATTTTTCCAAACTTCCTTAAGAAAATTTTTATCTAGAACAACATCATTATTTAAAATTAAAATAAATGAGCCCTTAGCATTTTTAACTCCGATATTATTTCCTTCAGCATATCCCAAATTTTTCTTATTTTGAATAAGATTTATTTTGGGGAATTTTTTGATTAAATATTTGGGACTCCCATCAGTAGATCCATTATCTACAACAATAATTTCAAAATTTTTATTGGTTTGAGGCATTAATGAATTAAGGCATTCTTCAGTCATTAGTTTTCCATTCCAATTTAAGATTATTATTGATATTTGAGGTTTCATTTTAAACAAATTTAAAAAAGACAAAGAGTTTATTAAATTATGCAGAAAAAAGAAGTATTCCTTAAAAAATTGTTTACAGAATTTCATAAAAAAAATATTAATTTTATTATTCTTAGAGGTCAAGAATTTATAAAAAATAAAGATAAATTAGGGGAATTAGATATTTTAATTAAAAAATCAGATTTAAAAAAATTGAAGAGAACTGTTAAAAAAATTAAATATGCAAGGCAATTAAAAAATAATATTGATTTAACCCACCCTTTTTTAGTACGTTTTGTTAGAGATGATTTTGTAGTAGATTTTGACTTCCAAATAGAGGGTATTGGATACTGTGGAAGTCCTATTTTAAAAGAAAAATTTTTATTCAAAAATATTATTAAAAAAAATAATTTAATTTATCTTAATTCTGAAGCTGAATTTCTTATGCTAATGATTCATGGCTTTATATTTAAAAAAAAGGGTGTTTATTTTAAAAAATATCAAAATAAATTTTTGGAATTATATAAAAAATCTAAAAAAGATAGAATTAATAAAAAAATAGAACAATTATTTGGAAAAAATCTTTCTAAAAAAATTTATTTATGTTTAGAAAGAGGGGACTTAAAATCTCTTTTTAAAATAAGAAAAAAACTAATAACTAAACATATTTTTAATAATCCTTTTAGAGTATTCCCGATTCTAATTTCAAAGGCAATGAGATTTAGAAATTATTTTAATTTAAATGAATTTTTTTATTTCATTAATCCATTTAAATGGGGACCCTTAATTTCTTTTGTAGGCAGTGATGGTAGTGGAAAAACAACTTTGGTTAAAATTTCAAAAAAACATTTAAATAGATATATGATTCCCTCAAAAATTATTTTTGCAGGGGTGTTTTCTCCAATAAAAAATCCCTTTAATAAGAAAAGAAAAGAAAAAACATATTCTGAAAAAGTTGGTTCTCTTAAAAATAAACATTCATTTATTGAGATTTTAATTAGAATTTTATTTCAAATTCCAAAACAAATAAAATTATTCTATTATCGTAAAAGAGGTTATTTTGTTTTAACAGATAGATATATTTATGATCTAATTACACTTTATGGTGTTAAGGGGATCTTTAAAAAAATAATAAAGAATTTTTTTCAAAAACCAACAAAAATATTTTATATTTCAGCCCCTTCCAAAATTATTCATGAAAGAAATCAAGAATTAAATTTAATTTCAATAAAAAAAGTAATAAATTCTTTTAAACAAAATAAAAAATATCTTTCATTAATAGAATTAAAGAATCAAAATAAAATAAATTCATCTTCAGACCTAAAAAATCATTTAGATCAAATTATAAAAAATGTATGAAAAAAAAGTACTAAATATTTCAAATAAATTTTTTGGAAAAAAGAAAAATAAAACTTTCTTTATTCTTACTCACAAAAAACATGATAGAGAATTCTATCTAGAAAAAGGAAATAAAAATTCATTAAAATTTATTAAATCTAAAATGGATTCTCCAAAAAAGAAAATAATATATTTCTTATTAAAATTGAATCTTTTACAACCTTTTCTTAAAAAAATAAATTTAAACAAAAAAATGGGAAATTTGATTTTTTTTGGAGGTCAAATAAAATCTTTTGATTTTGATCAAAAAATTGTTTATTCTTTTTTACGACCTCTTCAAAATAAAAATAATTTCATAAAATCTAAAAAAAATCAAATAGGTTTTGCTAAAATGAATTTTGCTCCAAAAGGTAATTTTTTTGGAGAAGATAAACTTGGCTTTAAAGAAGAATTATTAAAAAATTATTCAGGAAAAGATAAAGATTTGTTTCTTAGAATATTTCAATTCTATAAAAAATCTAAAAATCTAAAAAAATCTAAAAAAAGTTTAGGAAAATTATTAAGAAAAAAATTAAAAGAAAAAAATATTAGAGAATCACTTATTTTTAATTTTTTAAATATTTTTGAAAAAAAGAAAGGAGATATTTTATTTACAAAATTGCACGGAGATTTTGCAAAAGAACAAGCATTAATTAAAAATGGAAAAATTATCTTTACTGATTGGGATTTCAAGGAAGGTCCCTTAATTGGAGATTTAGTTAATTTTTTTAGAACAGAAAATAATCTACTTCAAAATGAATCTTTTAAAAATTTACTAAAATTATATCCTAAAGAAGTTCAAAAAGATATATTTGATTACCTTATTGTAAATGAAATATATTTAATCTTAGAGGGATCCCCTTATTCAAATATCCATCTTAGAACAATAAGAAACTTACTTTCTAAATAAAATTAATCCCATCAAATAAATTATTCTACTAATAATTGTTGCAAAAGTGGCCCCAAGAACAGCCTCAAATTCTCCAAATCTTAACCCATAATTAATAGCTAAAATATTTAAAATAATATTTATTATTGTGGCGGAAATTAATAAAAATGCTAATGTTTTTGTTTTTTCTTGAGAAATTAAATAAGAACCATATAATCCTACTATGGGGATTACAAAGATTATTATTGAAAAAATTCTTAATATTGGTACTGCCTGAAGATATTCCACCCCATATGCAATTTGAACTATTTGCTTTGCAAAGAAATAAGTAAATATACTTGTTATAAAAGAAATTAAAATTGTAAAATTTCTTGTTTTCTTAAAAAGATCATCTAAGGATTTTCCTTTTAATTTGGAAAATAAAGGTAATAGTGCCATAGCTGTAAAACCAATTATTGCTGCTGCTGCCCCTACTAAACTAAATGCAGATCCATAATAGGAAATAAATTCTGCAGAAACAAAATGCCCCAGCATTAAAATATCTATATATCCAAAAAAAACTCCTGAAAAAGCAATGGTTGTTAAAGGGATTATAAAATTTTTTAGATCAATAGATTCTTTTTTATTTAATTTTATTTCTTTGATTTTTAAAAAATTAATTTTTCTTTTTACAAAAAATATCAAAAATAAATTAGTTATTAAATAACAAAAAGAAATTGTTAAAATGATTAATGCAATAAAAATATTATTAGAAAAATTTGTTTTTAATAATAAAAATATTACCAAAGGAACAAAAATAAATCTTAATACTTGAAAAAACACTTCTTTTATGAAGGGATATTTAAAATTATTTGTAACTTTAAATAAAGATTCAAAAAAACCTAAAAGAGTTACCAAAGGGAGATATATTGCTCCCGCAATAAGAGCATAGAAAATTGGTTTATTATAATAAATATTGGAAATAAAATAAGAACTTAATAAAAGAATTATAGATGCTAAAAAAACTAAGTTTAATTTCCATTTAAGAAGTTTTTTTACATATGCTTTAGCTTTGGGATTATTTTTTTGCCCAAGCATTTTAGATCCAAAAGTTATCAATGCAGAACTGATACCTAAATCTGAAAAACTTACAAAAAGGATAATTGTTGCTAAAGCTAAACTATATAATCCAAATAATTCTGGTAACAACATTCTAGCAATAATAATTGTGAAAAACAAAGATCCTAACTTCATAATTAAATTTTGACTTAATTGATAACCAGAATTTTTTATTGCCTGCCCACTAGTTCCAGAAAAATCTTTCTTTTTGATTCTTTTAAATACTTCTTTAAAATTTCTAATTTCTTCTTGAATAAATTCATTCATAAAAAAATATATTCTTTTTTCTTTTTAACTCTTGTGAAATAGAAAATTATTCTTCAATTCTTTTAACCATTTCTGCAAATGCAGGCCTAGTAATTAAAACACCTGCAGTGATTCCAATAATGGTGGTTAATGCAAATCCTTTAAGTAAACCTGCTCCTGCCCAGAATAATGGGAAAAGAGCTACAACAGCTGTAAAATAAGCACCTAAAATTATGGCAAATGCTCTTTTTAATCTCTGTTTTAAATTTAGATCCACATTTTGTTTAGATTCATCTAAAATAATTATCTGTTGATCAATACCTGTTCCAATTGTTGCTAAAATACCTGCAATACTTGGCAGATCTAAGTTCCATTTTATTAATGAAGCTATTCCTAAAATAATTACTACTTCTGATAAACTAGTTAATAATAAAGCTAAAGCAGATTTAATATTTCTATATCTAATTAAAATAATTAAAGAAACGACAAGTAATGCAGAAAGACCTGCAAGCAAAATAGATTTCATAAATTCTCCCCCAAGCACAGGAGAAATTGCATCTAATTTTACTATTTCCAATTTAAACGGTAAACTTCCTGTAATTAAAACTGTTTGAAGATTATTCATTGATTCTTCTGCCGCATCATATGCTTCTTCTCTTGTTGTTCCAGTACCAGATCCAGAAATAGAAATTTGGGTTGTTACTCTTCCCTTTAAACTTTCTCCAATTAAAAGGCTATTTACAAGAACATCATCTAAATATAAATCTAAATTTTCATCTAAATATTTTCCCTGGGCAGTTGTATTTATACCAAGATCTCTAGTTATTGCTGCATGTCTTTCTGCAGCTTCTTCACTTAAATAAATTGAAAATCTAAAAGTGCAAAAATATTCATCTATTGAAGATTGGTCACAGGCATCTATTACTGCACATGTGGCATCGTTTCTACAAACAGATGTAACATCTCTTTCACCACCAATAAAGGCTGTTTCATTTCCTATTTTTGCTTCAAACTTTCCTTGTTGTTCAACTAATTCTCTAAGATCCTTAGGAGTAGCTCCTGCAACTTCAACCAACATAAAATTATGGCCATCTAAATCAGTTATAGCAGTAACTTTGACATCTGAGATCCCATAAACATTAATCCTATTATTTGTAACTTCAATTAAATCATTTACTTCAGAAGCTGTTAATTCCCTATCTTTAGCCTGAACATATGCTCTTGCTCCACCTTCTAAATCTAATCCTAATTTTAATTTAGTACTAGGAATATCTGCAACACTTATTTCAGGTAAATTTTTAGAAAAATAAATCATTTCTCCCTCACTTGTTGTAAAAATTGTTTTTTCACTAACATTTGAAATATATTTTCCTTCAAAAATATTTGAAAAATCTTGAATAGTTTCTACAGGAATATCATCAATGCTAGTAATTATTTGGTTTTGTCTTAAACCAGAATTAAATGCAGTTGAATTTGTCTCAACACCTGTAATTAAAACTCCCTTTTGAAAAATTGTTGGAGGAAGTCCAAAAATAAGAATAAATGAAAATACTAAAAAAACAATTAATAACCAAATTTTCCACCCTAGCTTTCTTTTCATTTTCTTTTCTCCAAATACCATTTTAATAAAGAAACATTTGTAATCCAAGTATTCATGATATCAAATCCAAGACCAATAGCAATAACTGAAAAGATTTGAGTTAGCACAACTGAAAAAGATTTAACTACGAAAAGTGCAATAAGAATTGCTAATAAAGATGTTAGAGTCATTGTAATTCCTGTCTTAAAAGCATTATAGAGCCTATCATTTACAGAGCCTTCAGAACGCTTTAGAAGCCTGGTAGTCAATAAAATATCTGTATCTACAGAATACCCAATTAACATTAAAAAAGCAACAATTCCCGCTGTAGACATTCTTAATTCTAAAAAATCAAATAAAGCTAAAGTCATAATAATATCTGCAATTACTGAAAAAATTACTACAAAACTAGGAGTACTTGTGAAAAGATATAATGGAACTAGAATTAAGGCAATGATTGAAATAAATAGATAGTTAGGGTAAATAAAAACAATAATAGCTGCAATAAGAAGAGAGGTAGCCATTAGATATTCTTTTTTAGATTTAGAATAAATAAATAAAAGAACTGTTGAAACAATTAACAGAATTAGAATAAATGCAGAAAGAACACCCACATGGGGAAAAGTAAGTTTTGCACTTAATAAAGTTAAAATAGCTGCAATAGCTTTCATTTTTTTAGATTCTCCAAAAATTAAAAATACAACCATGGACATAAAAAATAAAGCTAAAACAATTGCCTTAATTAATTGAATAAAAAAGCTTTCACCCAAACTAGATCCTGTAAATTCAAAATTACTATTTTCCCCCTCTATTAATTCATAGCCTAAATATTGCTCAAGAATCTGCTTGGTTTCATTGCTTCCAGATTTAGTCTCAATAATTATATTCAATTGTTCCTGAGTAATAATGTCATAACTTTGCCTTATATTAATATCATCTAATTGTCCAGAAAGACTTGCCTCTAATTGATCTAAATCAATTTGATCATAGATTGTTACAGAAGTTCCCCCTGTTAAAGAAACATCTTTATGTATAAAATCTCCATTTACTGAATAAAAAAATCCCAAATAACCTATAGAAATTATCAAAATTAGAATTGGTATTAATAACAATAATTTATAATTTTTATTATAAATTTTGCCTAGTTTGGATAATGATTCTTTTTTCATTTTGAATTTATGCGCGGACGGGGAATCGAACCCCGATCAATTGGTTGGAAACCAACTATTCTGCCTTTAAACTATCCACGCCTAATATAATTATTAAAATATTGTTTAATAAAGTTTACTCTTAGTTAAAATTTAGGAAAAACGCCCCCGGTAGGATTTGAACCTACGACTTCTTCCTTAGGAGGGAAGCGCTCTAATCCAGGCTGAGCTACAAGGGCTTAAAATGTTAAACCAATACAAATCGATGTATTTGTATAAAGCGGAGGGTGGGATTCGAACCCACGAAAAGCCGGGTTGCAGCCGACCGCAGTAACCACTGTGCCACCTCCGCAAAAATGCCCCGGACAGGATTTGAACCTGCGACCCCTTGCTTAGAAGGCAAGTGCTCTATCCAGGCTGAGCTACCGAGGCATATAAATAAAACAAGAAATAATTGTATTTAAAATCTTTCTATTTAAATATCTAAAGAATCAAAATCCTTCACTAAAATAGAATTTTTAAAAATCTTTTTAGCTTCTTTTAAAATAAAGGAAGGATCTTTTTCATATCTATCACTTAAATGAGTTAAAACTAGTTTCTTAACTTTGGCTTTTTTAGCAATTTGAGCATCTTGTTTGACAGTCATATGATTTATTTTGAAAGCATTTTCTTCTAAACTAGAATCAAGAGTAGACTCAATAATAAGTAAATCAGAATTTTTAACAAAAGGAATTATTTTCTTATTGTCTGAAGTATCAAACACAAAAGAAACTTTTTTTCCATCTTCTTTAAAAATTAAGTCTTTAGCCAAATATTTTTTACCCTCATAGGAAATATTTTTTCCTTGTTTTAACTTTTTTAAAATAGGTCCTGAAGGAATTTTTGTTTTTTTTAATTTCTTTTTATCTATTCTTATTTTTTCCTTTTGAACAAACGAATAGGCATTACAGGGTACTCCATGAACCATTTTCTCAGATTCTAAATAAAAATCTTCTGTTTCAAAGAATTTATTATTAGCTTCTTTGACCTGAATATCCATATCTGAAACAAATGGAAATGCTTTTCTAAGATTTTCCATATGTGTTTTAATTCCTTTAGGCCCCCAAATATGAAGTGTTTTATTATATCCTGAAATAGCCATTGATTGGATTAAACCAGGTAGCCCCAAAGTATGATCTCCATGCCAATGAGTAATTAAAATATGATTAATTTTCATAGCATTTAATCTTGCTTTTTTAAATTGTCTTTGAGTTCCCTCTCCACAATCTAATAAAATGTTTTCCCCATCACATGTTAAAAGCACAGCTGTGTGATTCCTTTTAGCAGTAGGAATAGATCCAGAAGTTCCTAAAAAATTTATTTTAATCATATTAAAAAAAGTCAAAAATCGTTTATATAAGTTATGAAACGCTTCGCTAAGTTTAAGCAATATGGGCCGTACGAAAATCAACCGGTAACGCTTATTATTTTTTTAGAGCTGTTGATGCAGGAGAAATAAAAATTATTGTATCTCCTCGCAAAAAAGTCAACCCAAGATTTCTCTTAACTTCGTTATCTTGCATTTCCTTGATGTTATCCAAGACCAAATTTATGTGGATATCAAAGGCCAATAAAGTTCCTACAACTTGCTTATCACCTTTCAAGTGCACAAGAACTTCTTTTCCTTTTGAATTATTCAATAAATCCAAAGGTCTCTCAATTCCATTAACCATAATTTGTGGTGCTGCGAGAAGTTTATAAACATTTCGCCAAAATATTTCTCAAAACACAAACCTGCACAAAACAAAAGGTATTTAAATTAAAAACCAACTTTTCTATTATGAATAAAGGAAGAAAAATATCTGGTGGAAAATATGTTGCAAATAGGAAGAAAAAATCCTATGAAGGAGAAGGCCAAAAAAGAGTAGTAAAAATCGGAGAAGAAAAAAGAAAAACTCAAAGAGTTAGAGGTGGAAAAATTAAAACAGTTTTACTTAAGGCTAAATCAATTAATATTAGAAACAAAGGTAAAACTCAAAAAACAGAAATTACTAATGTTTTAGAAACTCCTTCAAATAGATTCTTAGCAAGACAAAATATTCTTACAAAGGGAACAATTGTTGAAACCAAGTTAGGAAAAGCTAAAATCACAAATAGGCCAACTCAAGAAGGAAGTGTGAATGGAATTCTTATTGTTGAATAAACTAACAATATTATAAGATATTTTTAAAATATTTTTACTCCTCAAAAATACTCCAAAAACCAAAAAGTTTATAAAAGAATTCTATTTATAAAGGTTACGTTAACTTTATAAAATGGCTTTTATCAAAAAATGTACAGATTGTGGAAGTATTAATTTATCCTACGATGCTCATTTAGGAGAAGTAGTTTGTAAAGACTGTGGTCTTGTTCTAGAAGAAAAAATGGTGGATAGTGGTATTGATTTACAAGGAAAATTCAACAAAGGAGAAAAGAAAGGGCGTGGTGGAGCTCCAATTAGTATGCAAAAATTCGATAAAGGTTTAACCACAAATGTTGGAGAAATTTCAGATATCTATAAACTAGAACCAGGCCAAACAAGAAAATTTTTAAGATTAAAAAAATGGCAAGAAAGAGTTTCAACAAGTATTGAAAGAAATCTTAGACTTGCAATGGCTGAATTAAGAGTTATTGCAGCTTATTTACATTTGCCAAACGTTGTTAGAGATGAAGCTTCTAGAATCTATAACTATGTTCTACAAAGAGGATTAGTAAGAGGTAGATCTATGGAATCAGTTATTGCTGCCTGCCTATATGCAGCCTGTAGGTCATATAATATTCCTAGAACTTTAGATGAAATGGCAACTGCTTCAGATGTTGAAAGAAAAGAAATAGGGAGAACATATAGATTTATTATTAGAAAGCTAGGAATAAAAGTTAAACAAAGTTCTCCAAAAGATTATATTTCAAGATTTTCATCTGTGTTAAAGTTATCTCCTAGAACTCAAAACGATGCTCTTAAAGTTTTAAAACAGGCAGAAGAAGTAGAATTAACATCTGGTAGAGGACCTGCAGGAATTGCTGCTGCTGCATTATATGTTGCTGCTTTAATCAATGATGAAAAAAAGACTCAAAGAGAAGTTGCAGATATTGCTGGAATAACAGAAGTTACAATAAGAAATAGGTATAAGGAACTTATTGATAAACTGAACTTAGAAGACAAAATAAAGCAAAAAGAAAAAGACTCAAAAAAGAAAAAGAAGTAAGATTTTTGTAAACAAAAATAAAGAAATAATTCTAAAGATTTTTATAATTGATAAACATAATAAAATAATGTTTAAAATAAAATACTATCTAGATAAAAGTAAAATCCATGGTTTAGGTATTTTTGCTAAAGAGGATATAAAAAAAGGAAAAATAATTTATGTTCACAATGATAAATTGGATTTAATATTAACTCAAAAAGAATTTAATGAATTAAATAAAAAAGAAAAAAAATTAGTTTTACATTATGGCTACTTTAATAAAAAATTAAATAAATGGAGGTTAGATCATGATGATATTAGATTTTGCAACCATTCAAAAAATTCTAATATAACCCTATTTCAAGGAAAAATAATTTCTAAAAAAAATATCTCTAAAGGGGAAGAATTATTACAAAATTATTCTGAATTTAAAGACAAAAAATCTCTTGCAATTAAAAAAATAATATAAATGCGGGAGAAAGGATTCGAACCCTCGTAAGCACTAAGCTAACAGGTCCTAAGCCTGTCCCGTTTGACCACTCCGGCACTCCCGCTTTAAAATAGGACATATTAACCCTATAAAAAGGTTACATATTTTCCTTAATTAACTTTATGAAAATCCAAGAGAATTATACTGTTCAGGATTTGAGGAAATATAACTTTTCAAATTAGAACATTCCTTACCCCATGCTTTTTCATATTCTTCTAAAATATTCTCAATAACTTCTGTCAATAAATCTGTAGGGCAAGATTCTGCCTTCACACATTGACCCACCATAAAACAAAATGATCCAGAGGTATATTTTCTTACAGATAATTTAGAAGTAATTCCTGCAGCAGAATATTCTAGTTCAGGTACTATAGCATAATCAGGAGTTTTTCCAGTTAAACTATAATATTTTTGTTTGATTTCAATATAAAAAGTTCTATCTTCTAAAACAGGAGATGTAGAACCAATAATCAATTCATTATTATTTAATTTTAAAGTTTCATGAACATCTTTCCCAACAATATTTTCAATTGCCTTAATAGACGCAGGCCCTAATTTCCCATCTAAAGATAGTTCAAGTTCAGGATTTCCTAAATTTGTATTAAGAGTATTTATTTGATCTTGAAAAGCGGCATTTCTAGAAGACCCCAATCCAGAATTATAATCTGAAAATATAAAGGCCAGATTATCTTTTAAATCCCCATTCTTAGGAACATATAAATCAATAAGTGATTTAACATATCTAACTCCAAATTCTGCACCTCCTTCTACAGTCAATAAAACATCATAAATATTATCTTCATCTATATTTTCTCCAGATCTTACTAATTGTAATGCAGTGGGAACTGCAACTTGCATAGATCCTGCAGAATATAATGGCCTAAGACTATTTAATGAAACAAGGAATTTCTTCATATTTACATATTCTTTTTCATCAACAACACCATCATCTACAGAAGCTTTTTCTATTTCGCTTTTAAAAGTAGTACATCCTAAGGAAACTTTAGGATCATCAAAAAAAGCTGCAGAATCACATTCTTCTACAAGTCTTGTGGCAGGAATAGCCTTAATACTAGATTCTCTTTCCATGAAAGTTAATACAACTAGGGAGTTCATTACATTTGTTTCAAGATTATTTGATTCTAAAGATTCTGTAATTGCTTTAGCCCAAGCATTTGATTCTTCAGTACTTCTTCTAAAACCTCTTAAAACTCTTACTACAGCCCCATAGCCATCAGAAGAATCTACTATGGGTTGAACAACTATTGGCTCTTTTGAAATTTCTCCTTCAATTTCTCCTTCAACAATTACTTCTTTTTTTGGGATATATATTTTAATTGCTTCTCCTACAACTAATTCATTTGAGATTATATTATTTCCTTCCCGTATTAACCACATTAAAATATTTATTTCTGAAAGATTATCTGGATAATATTTTGATGCTACTTTAAACAAAGTATCATCTGATTGAACAATATATTCTTCTTCTTCTAATTCTTTTTGTTCAATATATGTTTCTAAAGGAATATATAATTTATTTTGATCTGGCCTAATAACTACTGCAATGTTCCATTTTTCTTTAATATCAAAATAACTTCCAGGAAGAATAGTATTAAGCCAACTAATAGTACGCACACCTCCCTCCATTTGTAAAATACTTTCGATAGTGCTTATTTTAGGGGTATTTCCTAATTTATGTGCAACTGCATTCTTATCATCAAACTTACCCAAATAAAAGCCTACATGAGTATATGCTTGTTCCTTATATTTACTATTATCCCATTTACGTTTAAACCCTATTAAATCTCCTTCCCTAAGATTAGAATAATCTTCATTAGGAATTATAATTTTTCCTCCAGAATTCAACATAGATTCATTAAAACTCCAAGCATCACCTCTAACACCCAGAAAATAACTTCGCCCATATCCAAACCAATAATCAAAGGCTTGAGTAACATATCTTGCACAATAAAAATCTCCTGCAACTTCTGCAGCAGTATCACAATATTCTTTAAAATCTTTTTTACTTAATTCAATTAATTTTAGTTGTCTTTCAGTAGCTTCTTCTGGAGAATATATTTTTTCAGTCTCAACAAATGTTTCTCCTGGAAGAGTTTCTTCAACAAAGATTTCTTCTGAAGATGTTTCTTCTATAGGAATTTCTTCATTAATTTGAGATTGATGTTCATCTTTTAAATTTAAAATTTCTTGTTCAATTTCAACTAATTCACCATCTTCATTAACTATTTCTCCTTTATCATTTAATTTTAAATTATTTCTAGTTAAATAAGATTCAAAAATTTCTTGTTCTTCTGTTTCAGAGAAAGGTTTTATTTCAAAATCTACATTTTCTTTTTCAGATTCTGGAGAAGTTAAATATTCTTTAAGAGCTAAAACAGTATATACTTCTCCTCTTTTTAAATAAAGATATGCTTTTTGATTATTAAAATGAACTTTATCAAATAAATTATTTAAAAGATTTATTTTTATTGATGGACTTTCTTCATCTTCAATTTTTTTAATTTCATCTCCAAATGCTTTAGTTATGGTCCCTTCACTTTCAAGTATTTTTTGTTGATCTTCATTAAGTTCTTCTAAGGTTTTATTCTCTAAATTAGTTGCATAAATTACATCTTTTACACTTTGTTTATCTATCCAACATTTTAATTTAGGATCATCACAATATCCTACTTCTTGCCATCTTGCATTTTCACCTGCAAGAGTATCTGTGCCCTTTCCAGGATCATCTGTAGAACAAACTCTTATTAATCCTTGGTTGTAAATTTCCGGGCTAATCAAATCATTTACTCCAGATTGAATATTTGGGTTTAATAAACTAAGAGCATTAACACTTCCAGAAATACATTCTTTTTCAGTCTTAATATTTTTTTCTTTACCTTGTTGAGAAAGATAAATATCTTCCATATATTCTACACTAAAAGAAGTTGAAATTTGTTTAAATCCACATTTTTCAATTCCATTCACATTAACACACATTGTTTGGAATCCAGCAGGAGCAATAAAATCTTTTGTTTCAATAACTGATTCTCCAAGAGGAATATATCCTGAATCCACAAGTTCAATTCCAATAGGATCATTATAGAAAGAACTTTCTGTTCCTTCTTTCAAATAAACCCTATAATAAGCTGCACTATCTCCTCCTGCATAAATATGGTAAAATACCTTATAATGAGAGGTAGGAGGATTTGTAATAGTATTTAATGGAATTTCATCAAAATGCCCTGAAAATTGGTTGGGGGAATCTGGCTGAGTTATTGAATCTATTAAATTCATTCCTTCTGGGAAGGATAAATATTTGAAAGCTTTACAAAATGAAGTTCCAATATCACTTGTAGATCTTGCCTTAAAGGCCTTATAAGAATCTTCAGCATAATACTGAGTAAAAAAGTTTGCAGATTGTTGAGCAGTATCAAACATTTCTAAAAAGCTAAAATATTCTCCTCCACCATAATGGGTTTTTTCAGAAAGTTTTGTAGCTGCTACTTCTAATAAAGGTGTTGCCTGACTCCATAAAAATTCACAGGCATAAACACTATGGACCTCATCACAAATTCCAACAGTTTCACCCTTATCTAAACTAGTTTGCAAACATTGAGAATACCCTTCTCCTACTTGAATTAAAGATTCTAAACCGGCATTGACCCCAGATAAACAAACAGGGACATAGATGCCCTCATTCCAATTAGGGAGACATAATGCTACACTTCCAATAATTCCAGATTGAATAACATTTTCAACAGGATATCTACCCCCAAAATCACATCTACTTGAAGGGCAAGTAACTGGATCACAAACATTAAACATTATTTGGCAATCTTTCGCCGACATAAAATCTTGACATTTTATTTCAGGAAGGTCTACAGCAGGTTTACCTTTTTTAATTGGAATATCTACTCCAGATATTCTTACCACATCTTGATTATATTGT
>JADHVH010000006.1 GCA_016784085.1 Candidatus Pacearchaeota archaeon | reverse complement strand
AAAAATAGCTCAAGGATATCATGATGAAGTTTATGGTGTTGATATTGAAGATATTCAAATTCTTTTAGATGCTGGAGCAGATCCAGTTTATTTAAATAAACCCAATGAAGATAAAAAAGAACATTTAGTAAAATATGCAGAACATAATTTTAATTTAAATACAGATAATCAAATAGATTGGAACTATAGCCCTAGTTTAGAGGAAGAAATTACTGGAGGAGAATGGTAAAATGACATTCATGAATAAATTAAGATCAAAAACAGCAGCAAAAATTGGAGGATTAGGAAGCATAGCCTTAAGCTTTATGGGGTGTAAAGCAGAAATTATAAATCAAAGCGAAGGTGCAATTGATAAATATACTCAAAGAAATTTTTTAGGACAAGAAACAATTTTTACAGATTATCTATGGACAGAAAAATCACCTGATAAAGTTGAACTTTCAAATGGAAAAGTTTATTTTATTGTAGGGGAAAATCATAAAAATCCATTTCCAACCAAAGCAAAAGAAATAAAAGTAAATTCTCAATTTGGAAGAGTATTACAAGCAGATTATTCTTTAATTAAAGCAGGATACGAAGAACAAACAGGAGAAAACCAATAAAAATGAAAACTATTGAAAATAAATCTCTTAAAACTGAAGAAGATCTATTAAAAGTAGGTGCAGATTTATTACAAAAAAATGGAGAACATAAACTTTACGAAATATATCCTACATGTTATATTGTAGAAAATCAAAAAGTTATACATTCCTATCAATCTTTGCCTCAAAGGAGAAAATAAAATGACATTCATAAACGCATTAAGATCTAAAACAGCAAAAGTTGCAGGTATTTTTGGAACAACTTTTTCATTAGGACTTGCACAAAATCCTCAAATGAAATATATTGGTTGGGATAATTTTAAGGCCATGTTTGGAGGATGGGCAGAAATCTCAAAAGGTGTTGGCCAAGGAAGTAATATTAGATTATATCCAAGTTTTAATCCAACCAAAAATACAAGTTTAAGTTCTTTAATAGATATTAACAAAGATTATCCTTTTAGTAAAACAGATTTAAAACACAATCTAGGAAATATTGGCCCAGTGGCAGTAAGTCCTGTTTTAACATACTTACAAGATGATTATTCCCAAGCAATACATACGGGAATAAATGCTTCTTATGGTGGACAACATGGATTTGGTTTTGCAGAACTTGCAGGATCTAAAGATGGCTCTACACTTTATACATATAATGCTTTAACAGGAAGAATAGGAAGTTTAGGTTTATTTACTCAATCTAATGTTAATGATTTTAAATCCACTTATGGCGAAGTTGAAACTACTTTAGGAAGTGGAAAAAAAGGTATTTCTCCTTATGCTAGAGTTAATTTTACACAAGGTCAAAAACCAACTTATCAAGCTGGAATTTCAGTTAATCCAGGCAAATTTAAAGCATGGATGAAAGGCAAAGGTAGGAACTAAAATGTCTGAAAATGAGGGATTTCCAAAAAGCTATAACCTGGCTAAAAGATTAGGCCTTAGTTTTTTATTATTACTTGGTTTAAATGCTTTTTCAGAATGCCAAAAGAAAAGTTTAAATATTACTTCTTTAGAACAATCTACTTTAGACTCACAAATAGTTAAAAAAAATATTTCAAGCTATCTTGTACCACATAATATAATTTGGTATGGTCCAAATGCAAAAGTTGTGACAGCTGTATCTCCTGCAAGAGATCAAAGTCCATGGTATAAATTAAGAAGACAAGACAAAATAGTCATTGGAGATAAAAGAATGAGGGAACTTGGTTTAAATCCAGAAAAATATATTCCAATGCACCTTGATGAATTAAATAATAATAAATAAAAATGAAAAAAGAGGCAAAATATCTTAGAGCTTTAGTTAATGATGATGTTTTAAATGCAATTCCAGGAATTGGCTTAATGAATTTTTTAAATAAAAAACGTAAAGGGGAACTTAGACATCCAGATAGATTTTTTAAAGCAAGATTAGCAGGACATACTACCTATGCCAACCTCCCTAAAATAATTATTGCTCCTTTCATACCTACAGTATATGAATTTGCACAAGAAAATTTATCTAAATTATATGATCTTACAAAAAATATTGCAGATTTAATTTAAAATGAAATCTAATACAAAAAAATTAGGATTATTAGGATTATTATTAACAAGTATACTTACTTTTTCTTTTTTAGATAATCATAAACCAAATTTAGATTCTAAAAATTATGCCTTAAATAATGAAATTATTTTTCAGGTTAACACAGATTCTTATTTACAAAAAGAAGAAGCTGAACATTTAATTAGTTCATTAGGATTGAAACATAAACTTCTTTATGATAGTGTAAAATTTAATTTTTATTCTTCAACCAATGAAGAAATTATGGTCTCTGCAAAATATGTTATTCCAGAAAGAGCTTTTGCATCTCTAACAATTCCTATAGGTAAAACAAATAGAAAAACATTACAACAATATTTATCTTCTCAAGAAAAATAATTATTCAATTAATTCTTTAACAAGATTAACCATTATTTTCAAAAATTCTTCAGATTTATCTTGCCATTTATCAATATCCACACCTTTAATATCTGTAATATGTCCATGGATAATTTTTTTATGTAAAACTAAAAGATCTCTATACCATTCAACATATTTCATTTTTAATCTTCCAGAATTGACAAAATTTTCTTTTAAATCTAAGGCTAAATTTTCTGGTGAAGAAGGTACAACACTAGCTGCAATTAAAGCTGCCTGACTAGAATCCACCATTGACCAAAATAATCCCTCAATAGTATTTAATTCTGAAACTCTACTTCTAGTAATATGTGCAGGTGCTCTTTGCAATAAACTGTAAATAGCTTCAGGAGTTGATTTTATTTTTCCTTGAACTAATAAATATTTTAAAGGATCAAAAAAACCTCCAAAATCAATTAATGATCTTCCATCTCTAATGATATTAATAACAACAGGGTCTCCACGCATTAAATCTTCCCACCAAGTACTTAGCTTAATAGTATTAATATGAATTTCTATTTTATAGGGGTTTGTTCTAACTATTTTTTCAAGCTCTGTCCTATACCAGGCAATTAATTCTTGATCCCAATTAATAGTTATATCATCTAAAAGTAATACAATGTCAATATCTGAACCAGCGACAGAATTTTTCTTTGAAATAGAACCAAATAAGATAACTGATTTAATCATTTTATCAAATTTTTGATAAGCTTTTGTTGCAAAATCCATTGCAATTTCAGATTCTGTTTTAAGATTTAAGCTAGGAATATTTTTAGGAGCTAGTTTAACTTTTTGAATAGATTTCTTTTTTACCTTTGTTTTTTTCTTTACAACAACTTTTTTCTTAGGTTTTGTTTTTGTTTTCTTTTTTACAACCATTTATCCCTCTTTTTTATCTTCTAGAAAAGATTATTTAATTTATAAATATTTACTCTAAAGGAGTTCCACCCATTCTTCCCCCACTACCTACTGCTTGGCCTCCTAATTCAGAGGGTAGACGTGAAAATCCTGCTCCAAAAGTTTCATAATTTATTTGTGGAAGCATTTGACCATATCCTCCAAAATATCCTTGTTGTAACCCCACAGCCTGATCCCATGAAGGGCCCATGTCCATAGCATAGATTGGACTTCCCATTGCCTTCAAACTATCTCCAACAGGATTTGTTTGAAAATGTTGCCACCAATTTCCAGCCTCAACAATTTTTTTAGCATCAATACCTTTTTGACCAAGTTTTTCCATCATTTCTTTTAATGGAACATCTCCCATCCCCATTGGTAATTCTACATTTTCAATTCCAAAATTATCAGAAAGATGAACATGTTTTAAATAAGGTGCAATCTGTTCTGTTTCTTTAACAATATCTTGTTTATCAAAACCAAATCTTCTTAATTGATTAATATGCCCCACATCCCAGGTAACACCAATCATTTTTTCAGCAGCTTCTTCAGCCTTATTTTTACTCATTCCTTTTTTAGCCATAGCCTGTTCAACAAATTTTTTCCTAACATCCTTGACCATATTTTTTAGATCTTCTCCTCTAGCAAAACCACCCATCCATGCAGGAGGATTTTCAATACTAACTATTGGGGCTTTTTCACCATATTTACTATAGGCATCAAAAGCTACATTTGCAAAAGTTTTAGTAGATTTGTCAAATGCAAAATCTTTTAGAGGTGTAAAAACTTCAGGTTGAACAATTCTCAATCCCTCCATCATTCCCTGCAATAAATCTGATTTTTGTTTAACATCAAAAGGAGTTAATTTTCCTAAATTTTTTCTATAGTTTTCTGCTAATTTTTCTAAATGTTCTTTTTCTTCTTTATTTCCATACTTGAAAGCTTTGTTAAATAAACTATGAATATGTATTTGCATATCTTCTAATTGAGCATTTGCATTTTGAGTTTTAGAAAAAATTTCTGCTTGAGTTGGTTTAAGATGTTGTAAAACTTCTAAATCTCCTGCCCTAAGATGATCATAAACATTTTGAACTAAGGGAAGATTATCTTCTAAAACTTTATCCACCCTTTGTTTAGGTGCAATTAAATTTGTTAAAGAATCATCCCATTGAGTATGATTAATACTAGCTACCTGCCCTTCTGCAGTATGAATTGTAGGCTTGGATAAATCTTCTTGATGAGGATAAAATTTTTCATCCCTTGAAACAGAAGTTACTTGGCCAGACTCCTGATCAATAACAAGCATTTTTTGAATTTGAGTTTCTCCTTTAACTTTTTTAATCTCATCTGCAGGAATAACAGCAGAAGAATGAAAAGTGACAGGAGTATTTCCTTTTGGGCTTAATTCATGAGCTTTTTGCATTGCCACATTCATTCTTTTTTCAGCAAGCTCTCTATTCATTTCACTATATCCTTGTTCAGATAAACCAGAAGCTTCAACAAGAGGACCATGAATAGTAACGTCAACACCTGTTAATTGACTTAACCTATTAACTTCTTTTAAATGTTGTTTAGGAATAGTTTCAATAATTTCAGGAGTAATCAAAGAAAGCTCCATTGATTTTTGACCAGGATTAATTTTATCTGCAAATTCTTTTAAAATATTTGCAGTTCTAGGATCTGTAGATAATCCAATTGTACCTTGAGGAGCAGTATATCCTGTTGCAAGTTCTCCAGAACCTTGTTGAAAACTAGAATAACCTCCTTGATAAAGATCAGATATTTTATATTCAGCTTGCTCCATTTTATTGATTAAACTAATTTGATCTAAAACTTTTTGAAAGTTTTATTACCCTCTTTTATTAATTTGAAAAAGATAATTATATTTATTAATGTAACTAATCCTTGATGCTAGTATATTTACTATTATCAACATCTTTGGATCGTAAAGTTTCTGGTTCTGAAAATGTTGACATTCCACTTCTAGTTTTCATTGGATCTAATAAATCTATTCTTGGAATAGATGGTTCATCCCTAAATTCAGATTTTAAAACAGGAGGTTCAATTGAATTTTGGCCAGTACGATAAATTTCTTCAACTTCTGCAGAATAAATAGGTTTATTTTCAACTTGGGATTTTATTTCTGTAGAAAAATTATTTGAAGATATATTTAAAATTTCTTGTTCAAGATTTGCAGGCTCTTCAAAAGTTTCAACTTTCTCTAAAACAGATATTTTATTATTTGATAAAAATCTAGAAAACTGATCAACACCACCTTGAAAATTATCTTCATCTAATATTTCTTCCAGTTCATTTTCTTCAGAAATTTCTTCTAAACTTTTTTCATTTTCTTCAAAAAGTTCTTCTAATTTTTTCTGATCTATTTCTCTTTCAGACATCTATTTATTAAGAATTAAGAAATATATAAATTATTCGAATAAAAATTAAGTATAACTAACCATGCCATGAGCTTTTTTATAAATATCAAATAAAGCAAAAGCTGTATCAGAAGCACTTCCTTGAGCAAAGGGTCTTAGATGTCCTTTTTCTAAAAAATTATCAGGGGAAATAACTAAATCTCCATTATTAGATGGACTAGATGCTTGTTTTGATGAACTTCCATTATAGGATCCAATTAAAGCTAAAAAAGGATTTGAACTATCATTTGAAGAAGCTGCTTTTTCAGGAGCACTTGGTTCTGGTTCAATATCATCTAAAAATAAATTAATTTCATCTTCTAAATTACCTAAACTTTCTGTTGTAGATCCTTCTATTAAATTTAAAACATCTCCCAATGAAGAATCATCTAATTCTTTATTCAATCTTTCTAATTCTTCATCATTAAGAGCATATGCTGAAAAAGTCATATTAGTTTTTCCACCAAAAACATAATGAGATTGAGCACCCCCAATTCTTTGAGGAATTCCTCTAAATTTAAAGTCTACAATAACAACACTGTTGTATCCTCTTCTAATTTTAAGTTTTGAAAAATCTTTAGGAAGATCTCCTGCTAAAGCTGCATTTTTGGGATTTATTGGTGATTTCCCCAATAAAGTCAAATCTAACATGATTGTATTAAATGCCTTAACAAGAGCAGGTTCTTTAGATTTTTGTCCCATTTCAAGTTCATGAGCTGCAATTAAATAAGGTTTAGCCCAACGAGAATATAACTTCAAACTATTTACTTGACTTCTTAAATATGATTTTTCAATATTATATCTTTTTTGTAATTCTTTTTCAGAATTAGTTACCCAAATAGAAAATTCTTGAACTCTAGGCATTAAAATTCTTTTAACTCTATCATTTAAATCTAATTTATTGACATCCTGAGCATCCTTAGCAAATAAAAATGCATCAATTAAAGTTTGATATCCAGCCTGTCCAAGAGCCATTGCCTTTATACTTGAATTTCCTTTAGAAATATCTACTTTATCCATCCAAATTTGTTTTAAAGCTAATAGAGCTGCTTCTTTTGTTTTATTATTTTTAAGATCACTATAATGTTCTAATCTCATTTTAAAATCCCTTAGGTCATAAACAATATTTAAAACACTTCTAAGAACAACATTAATATCTCCTAAAATTTTTGAACCTTGTTGTTGCATAACTGTTGCTCTAGAACCTAATTCACCAAAATGCCCTGAACCAGGAGAAGAAGTAAAACTATCAAAAATCTTTTCTGTTTTTAATCCAAAATCATCCATTAAATCAACTATAAAAAAATAAATAGGTTCTAAAGTATCTCCAGCAGAATCATATCCTATCTGATATTGGGCATCAGGATTAGGATTTGCACTTTCAGCAGCTTTTTGAATACCTTCACTTTGAATTAATTTTTTAAAAGTAATAAGTTCTTTTTTTCCTTCAGATTTATCAATAGAAACTCCATGGTATAAATCAGGATTTATAGTTGCAATTAATTTGTGAATATCTACAGCCATCTTTTCTTTATATGGAAAATTAAAGAAGATTGGTTTAAAAAATGTTTCTAATATACCACAGCTAAATTTAAAAACAAATATTTCTTTTATATTTCATGGTAAGATTTGGATTTGGAAAAAAAAGAGAAGTTCTTGATTTATCAGAAAGATATCATCAACAACAAGAAAAAATTGAAGCTATGAGAGAAGAAGTTAAAGAAGAACAAACTACATCCTCAGGAGGTATGTTTGGATTTTTAGGAAATATTGCTTCAAATGCTAGTTCAAGTGAATCTTCTTCTAACTATTTAGATGATTCTGAATCTACTGCAGATAAAAAAAAGAGGCTTATAAAAAGAATTATGGACATGTCTAGTAAACTAGAAGAATTATCAAATTCAATTTATCATCTTGAACAAAGAATAGATGTTCTTGAAAAAAAGTCTGGGACAAATATGTTTAATTAAAATGTGCTTTACACCTACAATCTCTCTACTTACTGCACTTATTGAATTTACAATAGCTACAATTATTTTAATTTTCTTTAGAAAATCGCTTGTTAACAAATTTTTTGTAACTTTAGTATATGTATTAGGAATATATCAATTTACAGAATTCATGCTATGTGTTTCAACAAATCCTGTTTTTTGGTCTAAGCTAGGTTTTATTGCATATACTTTTCTTCCAGCAATAGCATTATATTATCTAGCTAGATATAGTTCAAAAAAAGAAAATGAAAACTTTTTCAAATTAATTTATATTATTCCTATATTTTATACAATAGTAGCAATAACTGCTAAAACTTTTATTACTAAAGTTGAATGCAGTCAATTTTTTGTAATTGGAAGAACAGCTCTTTATGCAATAGATCCTTTACTTTCAGGAATTTATAGTGCATATTATGCAATAGCAATACTTCTCTCTTTTATTTTAATTTTGCAAAAAATGCTTAATGAAAGAAATAAAACTAAAAAGAAAATTCAAATTAGTATTTTATCTGCAATTTTTATTAGTTTAATTCCTGCTTTAATTTTAGTTGTTATTCTCCCTTCTTTAGAAATTTATTTTCCTTCAATATATTGTGAATTTGCAATATTATTCAGTATAGCAGCTTTAGTTGTGGCCCAACTTGATAAAAAACTTAAGAAATAAATTTATTAAGTTAGTTTTCTAATTTTACTTATGAAAGATTTTGAGAAAAAAGCTAAAGCATATGCATTAAAAAATGCCATAACTTATGAAGGTCAAGCAAAAGCTGGTTCAATTATTTCTTCTTTATTTCATGATGGCCTTAAAAAAGAAGATGTAAAAAAATATTCTAAACAAATTTTAGAAATTGCTAAAGAAGTAAATGCTCTTTCTTTAGAAGAACAAAAAAAAGAATTTGAAAAATTAAATAAATTTGTTAGTGAAAGAGAGGTTAGAGAAGGTTTAGAAGAATTGCCAGATGTAAAAAAATCAGGAGTAATAATGAGATTTGCGCCTTCTGCTTCAGGACCCTGGCACATTGGTCATGCAATAACTGTTTGCCTATCTGCACTTTATGTTAAAAAATATGGAGGTAAACTATATATTAGAATAGAAGATACTAATCCTGAAAATATTTATCCTTCTGCCTACAAGATGATTAAAGAAGAATCTAATTGGTTATTAAAGGGAATAAAAACAGAAATAGTAATTCAATCAGATAGAATGGATCTTTATTACAAATATATTGAAAAATTAATTAATAAAAATAATGCTTATGTTTGTACTTGTTCTGGAGATGAGTTTAGAAAATATTCTGAAAAAAAAGAAAACTGTCCATGTAGAAACTTAGAAATTTCTGAAAATAAAAAAAGATGGAAAAATATGCTTGACAAAAAAGGTTATACAGAAGGTCAAGCAGTTGTAAGATTTAAATCACAAAATGGAATGAAAGATAAAAATCCAGCCATGAGAGATTTTCCTTTAGCTAGAATTAATTTGACAAAACATCCTAGAACAAAAAATAAATTTAAAGTTTGGCCATTAATGAATTTAGCAGTAACAGTTGATGACATTGAATTAAAAATGACTCACATTATTAGGGGAAAAGATCACAGGGATAATTCTAAACGTCAAGAAATGATTTATAAAGTTTTAGATAAAAAATTTCCATGGGTAGGATTTATAGGTAGAATAAAATTTAAAGATTTGGAGTTATCTACAACTAAAATAAGGCAAGATATCGACGCTGGTAAATACAGTGGATGGGATGATTTAAAACTCCCAACTCTAGCTTCATTAAAAAAACAAGGTTATAATCCAAAAGCATTTTGGAAGTTTGCAGAACAAGTTGGATTGTCCGAAGCTGACAAAGTTATGGAAAAACAAGAATATTTTAAGCTTTTAAATGCCTTCAATAGATATACTCGGGAATGAAAACATTTTTATACTAAATTTATTTAATAAAAACATATTAAATTCAATATAAAGGAGGTCAAATGGAACAAAACAAAAAAGGATTGTCTATGATTGTGTCTACGTTAATAATTATACTTCTAGTTTTAGTAGCAGTAGGTATAATTTGGGTAGTTGCTAGAAACCTTATCCAGGATGGAAGTGAACAAATAGATATTAGTGCTAAGTGTTTAGAAGTTTCTTTAAGTGCATCAGCTGTTAATTGTGTAATTAATAATGCAACTGCAGAAACATGTGCAGTTACTTTAGAAAGAGCTGCAGGTGGAGAAGCTATTGGTGGTGCTAAAATGGTATTCCAAAGTGCAGATGGATTAAATAACTTTATTGCTACATATACAGGGGATATTACACCATTAGGAAAAGTTACAGAAGCTGATATTGTAGTAGATGGATTCAACGATTCTAACAAGGTAGAAATAACACCGTTCTTCTTAGATGATTCAGGGAACGAAAACCTTTGTTCACTATCAACAGCGTACAACTTTTAATTTTATTTTTTATTTTTTTTAATTTTATTTATTTTTCAGGAAAGAACAGGAAAGAAACACACACAGAAATGGAAAACAAAAAAGGAATGTCTATGATTGTATCAACCCTTATAGTAATCCTACTTGTCCTTGTGGCTGTAGGTATAATTTGGGTAGTTGCAAGAAATCTTCTACAGGCAGGATCAGATCAAATCGCTCTTAGTTCTAAATGCCTAGATATTAGTGTAAGAGCCACAGCAGTTATTTGTGAAGAATTTGAATCAGGTGTTATTCTTACTGAGAACTGCACAGTTACATTAACAAGAACAGCATCTGGAGAAGAACTTCCAGGAGTTTTACTATCTTTTACAAATGGTTCTGAAAATTATCTTTATGAATACTTTTCTACTTTTACTGCATTACAAACAAAAACTGTTCCAGAACTTAATACTTCAATAGTAGGAATAACTGAAGTTGAAATTACACCTTTCTTTAAAGATGAATCTAATAATACTCTTTTATGTAATGCTAGATCAACATACACTATGTAAATTAGCTTTTAGTTAGATTTAAAAACTAATAATTTTTATTAATAATATGACAAGTAAACTTTGGGGGTTTCCCCATCACTGCACTAAGTACTAATTTTTCTAGCTTGTCTTATAATAACTTTTTTATACCATCTTCAACTAATTTAAATTATGGTGAATGTAGTTTAATGGTAGAACGTGTGGTTGTGGTCCGCAAGACGAGGGTTCAATTCCCTCCTTTCACCCTTTATACAAATGACTACGTCGATTTGGATTGTGTATCCTCACGAGTGTCTAAAAGAGGAATAAAATGAGAACATTAAAAAAACAAGTAATAAGTTTGCTTTTAATTGCAATATTGATTGCAATAGCAAGTATCATACATGGCATATTTTTTGATCTAGCATTTGAAGAAATCAAAAGATTAACTATTTCAGGAATTATCTTTACAGTTATAGTTGTATTTCCATTTTTATTAATTATTGAAAGAATTTTTGATATGAATAATGAAGAAAAATTCAAAGAATTAGAAGGAAGAATTAAAAAATTGGAGAAGAAAAAATGACCTTTGAATTAAAAAAAGCAAAAAGAAGGAATTTTAAAAAAATAGCAGAACTATATTCTAAAGGATTTTCAGAACCTCCATATGATGAAGCTTGGACATTAAAAAAAGCTCTATTTAAAATAAAATTATTTTCCAAGTATTGTGATCTTTGGGAAATAAGTTATGATAAAGAATTTGCCGGATTTTTGATAATAAATCCAAATTATTGGCTCCCAGGAAAAACTATTTTTGGAGAAGAAATGGTAATTAAAAAAGAATATAGAAAAAAAGGTTTAGCAACTAAAACTTTTAAAGAATTATTTTCTTATTATGGGGAGAAGGGATTTGAAGAATATTTAGGGATAGTAAATAACAAGTCCAAATCATGGGGTTTACACAAAAAATTAGGATCTCAAGAGACAAATCAAAATAAATTAATCAAAATAAATTTAAAATGACTGAAAAAGTAAAAGGATTTCAAGATTATTTAGGCTTAGAAGCTGAAAAAAGATCTGAAATTAAAAAAATTTTAGCAAGAACTTTTGAAAAATATGGTTTTAACCCAGTTGAAACTCCTCTTATAGAATATGAAAAATTTGTAAAAGGAGATAATTCTAATGATGAGGCTATTTCAGATATTTTTAAATTAAAAGACAAAGGTAAAAGAGATCTTGCCCTTAGATATGAATTCACATTTCAATTGAAAAGGTTAATGGAAAATAAAAAACTTCCATTCAAAAGATACCAAATAGGAGAAGTGTTTAGAGACGAGCCTGTTAGTACAAATAGATTTAGACAATTCACTCAATGTGATATTGATTGTATTGGTTCTTCTGAAAAAGAAGAAGCAGAAGTTTTAGCAGTAGTAAATGAAATTCTAAAAACTCTAGGTATTAGTTTTACAATTTATGCAAACAATAGAGAATTATTAAATGAAATTCTTAGAGAATTAAATATTAAAGATAAAGAAGATGTTTTAAGAGAAATTGATAAATTGGATAAAATTCCTGAAAAAGAAGTTAAATCAAATCTTAAAAAATATAATGCAGAAAAATTATTAGAAATTCTAAAAAAACCTAAATCTTATTTTAAAAAATATTCTTCTTTTGTAGAATTAGAAAAATTAGAACAATTCTGCAAATATTATGATGTTGAAATAAAATTCCAACCAAATCTGTCAAGAGGCTTATCTTACTATAATGGAAATGTATTTGAGGTTAGGGTTAAAAATATGAAGGAAACTATTTGTGCAGGAGGAAGTTATATCTTTAATAAAGTTCAATCAACAGGATTAAGCTTTGGTTTAGAAAGACTTTCAAGTCTAATAAAAGCTATTGATAAAAAAGAGAAATATCTAATAGTCTCATTAAAACAAGATAAAGAAGCTATTAAATTAGCTAATAACTTAAGAAAACAAGGTAAAATAGCAAGCATATATTATGGGAAACCATCTAAAGCACTTGAATATGCTAATTCTTATCAAATAAACAATGTTATTTTTGCAGGGGCCCAAGAAATTAAAAAGAAAAAGTTCAAAGTCAAAGATATGAAAACAGGAAAAGAAAAATATCTAATCTTAGAAAAGAGAACTAAAAAAAACATTATAATAAAAAAGAAAAAATAAATTAATTTTTTAATTCTATTCCAACAGGACAATGATCAGAACCCATCACCTTAGTTAAAATAAAAGATTTTTTAACATTCTTCATAAATTTATTTGAAACTAAAACATAATCAATTCTCCACCCAACATTTCTATCTCTAGCTTGGAACATATAACTCCAATAACTATATTGGTTAGGTTCTTTGTTAAATTCTCTAAAAGTATCTATAAATCCATTATCAATATATCTTTGAATTCCATCAATTTCTTCTTGAAAATATCCTGCTGTTTTATTATAATTAGATTTAGGATTTGCTAATTCAATATCAGATCTAGCAACATTGAGATCTCCAACAACAATAACTGGCTTAGTCTTTTCTAAATATTTAAGATATTTCAAGAAATTTTTATCCCATTTTTGCCTATAATCAAGTATTCCACTACCCCTTCCAGAATTAGGAGTATACACATTTATTAAATAAAATTTATCAAAATCTAAAGTTAAAATTCTTCCTTCATTATCTTCAAGAAATTTATTTCCTTTAGTCATTGCTTTAGGTTCTATTTTTGAAAAAATGGCTGTTCCAGAATATCCTTTTTTCTCTGCAGAATTCCAATAATGAAAAGGATATTTACTAAGAGCCATATCAACCTGTTCAGGATGTGCTTTTGTCTCCTGTATGCACAAAATATCTGGATTTTCTTTTTTTACAAAATCTAAAAATCCTTTTTTAAGAACAGCCCTAATTCCATTAACATTCCAAGATATAATCTTCATTCTACCTGTATCTCCATTTTCCAAGCATTATCTTCTCCAGAAATTTTTTTATCTACAATTATTAATTCTCTACTAAATAAAGGACAATTTACAACATATGTTTCAAATTCTCCACCTTCTCCTGCAGGATGGATTTTATATTTTTCATGAAGTTCTCTAACTTCTTCTATAAATTCCTCATCTATAACCCTTCCTAGCCAAGAATCATCTAAACCATAGGCTGCAACACCAATAACAACTACTTTAAATTTATTTTCTAAAATTTCTTCTAAATATTCAAATTCATCTTTATGCCAAAGGGGATTAATACATTTTATTTTTAAATTATCACAAATCTTCTGAATTCTTGTTGCCTGATAATCAGAATGTAAAGCACCAGTAGTTATCCCTTCAATTCCATATTTTTCTTTAGCTTCTGCAATTATATTTTTCAAATCTTCAAGTTCTTCTTCCTTAACACCTTTAGTTTTACCAATTAACAAAGGTAAATCCATTACTCCTGCCTGGTTTTTTGTTTTTTCAATAGAAGGTGTGTGAAACATATATGAATCTGGATTTTCAGATAAAACAGTTATCAAGCAAATAAGTTCATGGCCTTCTTTTTTAGCCAAATAAGCAGCCATTGCAGAATCTTTCCCCCCTGAAAATAATACACCTAGTTTCATAAAAAATAGAACAAGAATTAGTTTTTAAATTTGATTATTAAATTTAACTTTAAAAAACATCTTGAAGATATTTTTTTTTATCTTTAGGATTACTATGCCTTGCAAAAGCCATTTCTTCATGCATTAAAATAGGTAATTCAAAATCTCTAAAAGCCCCAGTTTCAGTAGTATTGAATTTATTTATTGCAGGATAATTAGGATCAAAAGATCTTTCTTTTCTTAGATCATATAATGCAGCCCTTTTATTTAATCTATCACTATCCCATACAACTAAATTAACTTGATCTTCATAAAAAATTGCAAACCCAACTCCACAACCAGGATCAAAATAACGACTTTCATTAATTAAATCTGTGACAAAGGTTCTAGCCCTCTCCACCAATTCTGCATTTATTCTTTTAGGACCCGTTTTATAAAATTTCAAATCAAGTTTATCTGTTTTAATTGGATCTAAAGATGTTATTAAATTCTTTCCCATTAAAAATCAAAACAAATTGTCTTTATAAGAATTATTGGCTTTCAAAAGAACTAATCAATTAGATCTGCTAAAGGATTTTCAAAATCTTTATTTATTTCTTGTAGTCTTTGCTTTTTTCCACCATCAAGATTTTCTAATTCTTTTTGAACTTCTTGTTCAAGATCTGCAAAAGGATCAGGATTATGTTTTAAATAAGTTTTTTTAAGCCAAATATGAATTTCTTCAAAATGAACCTTTTGATCTAACCAGATTTTTTGTTGATTTTCTAAATGTAACAATGGTGAAAAAGTTATTATTTTTTTATCTCGATCATTACCTACAAATTCTTCAAAAGAAATTTTTTTAGAATTTTTATTTTGATTAAAATGCTCTGAAAGATCTAGATAAATTTGCCTTATTCTACTCTTAATATTAATTGTTTTTTTATTTGGAAGAGAAATACTTGATTCTCGAAGAGCATTTTTATTAATTATTTCCTTTTTAATTCTTCTATTTTCAGTTGAAATAGCTTTATTTAAAGAATCAATAAGTTCCTGCAAAGTAACTTTTTTATATCTTGGAATTGGGCTTTTTGGAACTAATTCAGGAATTTCTTCATCAAGTTCAATTCTTTCTAATACAATTGGTTTTTTTTCTTCAGATCCAAATAAAATTTCATCAATACTTCTCAAATGTTTACTTAAAAGAACTTCTGACTTAATTCTAAGAAGAAGTGAAGCAGCTAATAATACTTTACTAGAAACAAAAAAATCAGATTCTTCTAAAGATTGTATTTTTGTTAAATATCCCTCAGTGAGAATAATAATATTAATATCCCAGGGATCTAGTTCTTCAGTATTTATTAGATCATAAATAATTTCCTGCCATCCAATTTCCCGATTATATAAAATATCTTGAATTTGATTTTGTTTTGCAGACTTTACCTCAATATCACCCATAAAATATATAGAAAAATAGATTTTATAAACCTGATGTAGTACCTAAATATCATAGAAAGTAGTACCTAATAATTTAAAAGGAGTAGCAATCTATTACTACTGGCTGTTGATCATTTGATGTCATTGATCAAAGGTAACAAGACCGAAAGCTTTAAATATATAATATCCATCTATTTATATCACCTCTTTTTACCCAGGAGAGGGTTTAGGTTAATCTTTTTGAATGACTTGAAAACTCTCCCAGGGTTTCTAATCTATCACAATAATTCTTATATAATTAAAATATTAATTTGATCCCATGAAAAATTTACATGAAAAATTGCTTCAAGAAGGTTACAAATATGATGCTATTGGAATTGGAAATCCTGAAAAAAATAAATCACCTTATGAAGCTTTAATCGTAGAAGGTAAAATTTCAAAATATCTTTTTGTAAAAGTTGAAGAAGTTAGTGAATTTTTAAAAGTTAAGGGAATTAACATAAAACAATATTCTCATGCTATTTATGTAAAAAAATCACAATAATACTTATAAATAAAAGTAAAATTAATTTAATATGAGACAAGGGAGTAAAGTAAGATATTCATCCCATGTGGGTTGGAAAGGAAAAGAAGATGGAAAATTGAAATATATTTCTATTCAAAGATTACATATTATACAAGAAAAATTAAAAGAAACTGGAAGAGTTGTTATTAAAACACCTGAATTAATTGTATATAGTCTAGATGGAAAAGAGGCAATAGATTATTATAATCATAGAAAAGGTAGATTTCATCCAGATTTAGAATTGACTGCAGATGATCAAAGAGGAGTAAAAACACTTTTAACTTTATTAAAATTAGAATAAAAATTATTTTTTAAGTTCTTCAACAGGCTTATCACCTTTAAATTCTTCTGTTTTCTTTGAGGTAAATTCCGCATAATGACATTTACCACAATATAATCTTCCTTGAGAATTTAAAAGAAATATTCCAGGGCCACATCTTGGACAACTTCGTTCTCTAATAATCTTATCTCCATCTATTTTATATTTAGAATATTTTTTACTAGTAGGCTTATTCTTATGTTTTTTCTTACCTTTTTTATCTTGTTTTTTTACACCCATTATGCACTAGCCTCCACAGGTTGTTCTGCAGGAACTTTTACAGGAGCAGCTTCTTCCTTTGGTGCTTCTACAGGAGCAGCTTCAGAAGGTTGTTCTACAGGAGTTTCTACATTTGTAGCTTCTTTAGGGGCCTCAGCAGATGTTTCAGATGCTTTTTCTTCAACTTTAGCAGCTTCCTGAGCCTTTTCTTCAGTAACTTTAGCCTGTTCTTCATCTTTCTTTTCTTTAGTTGTCTTAGGCTCTGTATAATCCCTATCTTCTACAGTATCATAAACATTAGCACTAATATCAAAAACTTTAGAACCATATTTTCCAAGAACATTTTTAATTTTAACTTGATCTTCAGAAACTTTAAGTTCTTTTGAAAGAGCTATTTTAACATCATATCTTCCAGGAGTTATTTCTGATTCTACACTTGCTTCTACTTCTTTCCTCTTAAATAAAGGATTTCTATTTTCAGATATAATTTTAAAATTTTTCATTTTAACGAGTTTTGATTGCAAAATTGCCTTCTTTTTTAAGTCCTATTTTTTGAGCAATTTCAGATTTTTCAGGATTTAAAATAACTATTCTTCCCTTAAATCCTTCTGTAGATTCTTTAGCATCACAGTTAGGACATTTGTCTCCTGTTTCATATATTTTATTGCATACTTTACATGCTTTTGATTTTGCCATTTTATTTTTTCTTAACAGATTTTTCTTCTGCCTTTAATGCTTTTTGAGCATCTTTTTGTTTTTTAAGTTGATCTTCTTTAATCCAGTCAAGTTTTCCAAGACCTGGTTGTCTCATTGTTAATCCTATTTTTAAAAGATCTCCTTTATGACTCAAAGCTACAATTCTAGCCATACAGGAATCTCCAACCTTCAAACTCCTATTAGTAGATTTTCCAAGTAAAGAATTTGATTTACTAAAACTAACATAATCATCCATTGTTTGACTAATATGGATCATTCCTCTCATCGCACCCATATCTATGAAAGCTCCAAAATCAGTTATTTCTGAAATTAAACCATTAACTAATTCCTGTAATTCTGGTTTCCAAACTAATAGTTTAAAAGTAGATTTATAATAGGCAGCTCCATCTCCAGGGATAATCACTCCTTCTCCAACTTCTGTTACTTCTAGTACTTCAAGAACCTTTCCAAGTTCTCTATCATAATAATCTGCATATGTTTCTTTTAGTTGTTGATCAACAGCTTTAGAAGTAGGTAAACCAAATAATTTTGGCTCTACTCTAATATGATCTTCAACCTCTGTAATATAGAACATTTTAATCTGAAGAAAATAGTAAGATTTGCTTTAAAAAGGTTGTCATGGGGCATAGAAAAGATTTTAAACTAAAAATTTGAAATATTATTATGGAAACAAATTATAGTTTAGTGGTACAATATCTAAATAAAATTAAAAAAGAAGGAATTCATAATGGAGAAAAAATAGGAGTTCTAAATTCAAATGGAACTACACTCCCATATCCTTTTAAAAAAGGAAAGGCAATTGTTTACAAAAAAGGTTCAATAGAAGGAAGGGTAGATATTTCACTACCAATACTAGAATTTCAAAACTCTGAAAAAATAGTAACAGCTATTCATTTAAGTCTTTCAGAAACATATGTTCAACCAATGATCTCTAAATAATTTCTAATCTCTTTTTCTCTCTAATCACTATCTTAGAATTATTTGATTTATTTTTAATTTCCCTATCTAATGTGGCTACATAAATCTCTGAATTTTTATCTGCAAAATTAATAATTCCTTTATCAACATTTTTTAATCTTAGATCAAATTTTTTAAATTTATTTTTATCTAAAATTTCTAAAGTTAATCTTGCATCTTCACTTTTTCTGGAGGGATTTCCATTTGCAATACCTTGAATTTCTTTAATAACTTGATCTGGAATAAGAACTTGAATTCCCATTAAAATAAATTCTTCAAAAAAATCTATTTTTTGTTTTACACAGGTTAAAATAAAGCTTGTATCTAAAATTGCTTTCTTCATATTATGTTAAAAATCTTAATCTTTAAATATATTGCCTTATAAAGAATAACTTATATCAAAAAAATCATGTAGTTTAAAAACACTGGTCCAAACAGGTTTTCCATCCCAATCTGTAGGAGGGGTATAACTTTTATCAATACTAAAAATTTGCCTATTTCCAATATAAGTTTTAGAAAAAATTTCTAAATTATCATTGCTCAAACAAAAAGTATCTAATTTAAATAATAAATTTTTAACTCCGATCCCTTTTTCATTTTCTCTAGGTCCTTCTGTCTTTATTATATTTATATTAAATCTAGTCTCTTCTGGTAAGGTAGATAATTTTTCTCTTAATAAAAATAAGGAAATTTTTTCTTTTTCTGGAAAAAATCTTCTAACATAATCTGTAAACCCCATAAAAATTTAAGAAAAAGAACATTTATAAAAATTATTGCATTAAACTTAACATTTATTAATCAAAGTTTCTAAATATAAATATGCAAGAAAAAGAGAATGTTCTTAGAATATTTCAAGAAACAAAAAAAGCAATTGAAACAGGTGATGCAATTAAAATAAAACATTTAAGTGATCAAACAATAAACACTGCTTCATTAACTCAAGATCCAGATAATATCACTGTTGCTGTTTTAATATATTCTTTAAGTAAAGTTATTGGAAGACCAGGTTATAAAAATCTATCTGGATGGAATAATTTCTATAAAATATATATTACTGGATTAAACAATGTAATAAATGCTTTAGAAAAAAAAGATGATAATTCTCTAAATAAAAATTTAGAAAATATGAGAAATGCTATAAATAAAGTTTCAGGAAAAATAAAGCAATATATTCAAGATGTTTTTAGAAAAGCTAGTTTAAACAAAGCCTCTAAAATATATGACCATGGCCTATCTATGGAAAAGACAGCAAAACTTTTAGGAGTTAGTTTATTTGAACTTGCAAGTTATACTGGCCAAAAAGAAATGACAACCTCTTCTCAAACACAAACTCTAGATATTAAATCAAGAATAAATTTAGCTATGGAGATGTTTACATGACTGATATTAAACATACCAGAGAAATATATGATAAATTTTCAGAACATTATCATGATTATGTGACAAGTAAAAAAAATACTCACCATAGGTTTATTGAAAAACCAGCTATGTTAAAATTATTAAAAAATGAAATTAAAGGAAAAATAGTTTTAGATTTGGGCTGCGGAACAGGGTTTTTTACAAAAAAGATTTTCTCTTTAGGAGCAAAAGAAATTATAGGTTCAGATTTATCTCCAAATTTAATTCAAATTGCAAAAAAAGAAAATCCAGAAATAAATTTTTATATTGGAGATTCTAGAAAAACCTCCTTTAAAAAATCTCAATTTCATGTAATAAATAGCAGTTTAATGGTCCATTATCTTCAAAATTTAAATTCTCTTTTTAAAGAAGTCTCAAGAATTTTAAAGAAAAATGGATTGTTTGTTTTTTCTATGCATCATCCTGTTTATGATGTAGTTCATAGAGAAAATATCTCTGGGAAAAAAATAAGAGTATTTAAAAATTATTTTCATAACCAAAAATATTATTGGGATCTTGGGCCAAAAATGAAAAAAATGATAGCATATCACCATACTTTTGAAATGATATTTGATGCTTTGAATAAAAATGGATTTATTGTAGAAAAATTATTAGAACCAACAGCTCCAAAAAAAGCAGAAAAATTCAATAAGAAATTATATTCTCTTTCTAATCAAAGGCCAACATTTCTATTGATAAAAGCGAGGAAAATAAAATGACTGAAAAAGCAATAATATTTGATTCTGGAACTTTGATTAGTTTTAGTATGAATGGGATGTTAGATCTTATTGTAAAATTAAAATCAATCTTTAAAGGAAAATTTCTAATTCCTGAAGAAGTTAAAATGGAAATAATTGATAAACCTCTTAAAATAAAACGATTTGAATTAGAAGCTTTAAAATTAAAACAACTTTTAGAGGAAGGAATATTGGAATTAGCTTCTAAAAATAGTGTTAACTCAAAAGAATTAAGAAGAAAAACTCAAGAATATTTAGATATTGCAAATAATGTTTATTCTGGCCAAAAAGGAGGAATTCATTTAATTGAAATAGGAGAAGCTTCCTGTCTAGCATTAAGTAATATATTGAGTGAAAAGGGGATAAAAAATGTAATTGCAATTGATGAAAGAACCACCAGATCAATTGTAGAAGGGCCTCAAAGTCTCAAAAAATTTCTAGAACAAAAACTACACACTAAACTAACTTTTAATGAAGAAAAACAAAAAATATTTCAAAATATCAAATTTATTAGATCTACAGAATTAGCCTATGTAGCTTACAAAAAAGGCCTAGTAAATTTAAAAAATGGCCAAGTTCTTGATGCACTTTTATATGCTATGAAGTTCAAAGGTTGTGCTATTTCCAGTGATGAAATTGAAGCTATTAAAAGAATAGGCTAAAAACAAAGCTTAAAAACACTAATTTATTTATTTTAATATGAAAATTCCAGGAATTTTAGGGGGCTTAGGTCCAGAAACAACAGCAAAGATCTACCTAGATATAGCTATGCAAAGCTCCCAGGAGTATCCCTGGCATTTTAATTTCTAATGTTTCTTTTCCCAAAATTATAGAAAAAAACATCATTTCTAAATCAAAAAATTGCTCTTTAATGAATCCCTATTTAATAAAATCAATAAGACAATTAGAAAAAGCTAATTCAGATTTTATTGTGCTTCCATGTAATACTCTCCATAATTTACTTCCTTATTTAAGAAACCAAACAAAATTAGAAATTTTAGATCTTACAGAAGAAACTGCAAAAGAAATAAAATTAAAAAAATATAGAAAAATTGGAATATTATCTACCTCTAAAACAAAAAACTCAAAATTATATAATAAATTAATTTCTAAAACAAAAATAATCTACCCTAATGAAAATGAACAGAAAATTATATCTAAAATAATTATAAAAATAATCGCTCAAAAAAGTTCAAATAAAGATAAGGAATATCTAAAAAAGATAATAATGAAAATGAGAAATCAAGGTGCTGAAAAAATATTGCTTGCATGCACAGATCTAGCAAATTTAATTGAAAAAGATAGCCATATATTGGACACTCAAAAAATATTAATTAAATCAATAAAAAATAAAATGAGAAACAATTAAAAAACAAATATTTCTTATATATCAATAAGGGTCTGTCGTATAATGGCTTATTATATCCGGCTCCAACCCGGACGACGGGAGTTCGATTCTCTCCAGGCCCATTTTCAAAAAAGATAAAAATGAGTATTTTAAAAGGCAATTTATTTCCAAATATATTTACAATCACAGCAGGCCTAATAATATTTGTAACTTCTTTAGAATTTTTTATGAGAAAAATGTATCTAAAGGGATGGATTTTATTTGGATTATTTGCACTAATGATATTATTATTTTTTAAAATTAATTGGAACTATTTTGATACTCATTCATCATATGGTAAAATTAATTTAGATAAAAATTAATCTGAATCTTCTTCAACTTTAATTAAATCTGTAACAGAATCTCCTTGTTGAAGTTTAACTATTTTAACACCTTGAGCAGCTCGACCCATAATTCTAATATTCTTTAGAGAAGTTCTTATGACAATTCCTTTAGCTGTTGTAATAATTATATTATCTTCTTCATTAACTGAAACAGTTGTAATTACATTTCCTGTTTTTTCAGTAACCTTCATATTAATAACTCCTTTTCCAGCTCTAGAAGTCTTCCTATAGTCTTTAATAGAAGATCTTTTTCCATAACCTTTTTCAGAAATAGTTACAATAGCTTCTGTATCTAAAATTTCAAGACTTACAACTTCATCTCCTTTATCCATTTTAATTCCTGTGACTCCATAACTAGCACGACCCATTTCTCTAACATCTCCTGCCCCAAATCTAATTGCTTTTCCTTTTTTAGTTGCAATTAAAACTTCTTGATCTTTTTTAATCAACTTAACTCCAATTAAATTATCTGAATTATCTGTGGGTAAATTAATTGCCTTAACTCCTGAAGCTCTTGGTTTTGAAAAATGTTTTAAAGAAATTCTTTTGACTATTCCTTTCTTTGTAGCCATAAATAAACTATCTTCAAAATTATTTAAAGAAATAACATTGGTTACCTGTTCATCTTTTAGATTTAATAAATTAATAATTGCCTTACCTTTACTATAACGTTCTGCAGAAGGAATATCATAGGCCTTTAACCACAAAATTCTTCCACGTGTTGTGAAGAACAATAAATAATCATGAGTAGAACAAGTAATTAATTGATTTACAAAATCTCCTGTAGTTAAATTACTTCCTTTAACACCTCTTCCTCCTCTTTTTTGTTCTTTATAACTCTGAATATCTATTCTTTTACAATATCCTTTATCTGTTATGGAAATTACAACTTCTTTTTTCTGAACAAGATCTTTTTCAACAATTTCAGAAACTCTTTTTAGAACATTTGTTTTACGAGCATCACCATATTTAGTCTTCATTTCTTTAACTTCTTTAGAAATTATTTTTAATACTTCTTGAATATTTCCTAAAATCTTTTCTAATTCTTTTATTAATTCTTTTAAACTATTTTGTTCCTTCTTTAGTTTATCTTGTTCAAGAGAAGTTAATTGTTGAAGTTTTGTATCTAAAACAGCTTGAGCTTGCCTATGAGTTAGTTTAAAATTCTTAACTAAATTTTCTAAAGCTTCTGTTGCATTTTTAGATTTTTTAATCATTGCAATAATTTTATCTATACTTTTCAAAGCAATTAATAATCCTTCTACAATTTCTAATCTTTCTTGAGCTTTCTTAAGTTCATATTTAGATCTATTAGTAATAATTTTTTTTCTATATTTCACATATTGTTCTAAAACATCTGTTAGAGCTAAAATCTTAGGTTGGCCTTCAACAAGAGCTAAAAAATTAACATTGAAAGCATCCTGTAATCTAGTATATTTATACAAAGAATTAATAACAAATTTTGGATCAGAATCTTTTTTTAATTCTAAAACAATTCTCATTTTACCTTTAGAAGATTCATCTCTTAAATCAGAAATATTTCTAATTTTTTTCTTTTGTACAAGATCTGCAATTTGAGTAATTAAAGTTGTTTTATTAAGCATATATGGGATTTCAGTAATAATAATAGCTTGCTTTTTCTTAAGCTGTTCAATAGATGTTTTACCCCTCATTATTAATTTTCCTCTACCTGTTTTATAAAGATCAACCATATCTCCTGTAACACTTCCACCAGTTGGAAAATCAGGTCCAGTAACAATCTCTGTAAGTTCTTCAATAGTTATTTTAGGTTTCTTAATATAAGCAATAATTGCATCACAAATTTCTGTTAAATTATGGGGAGGAATATTTGTTGCCATACCTACAGCAATACCTGTAGCTCCATTTAAAACAAGATTAGGAAACTTACCTGTTAATAATTGAGGTTCTTTTACAGAACCATCATAATTAGGAATAAATTTTACAGTATCTTTATCAATATCTTGAAGTAATTCTGCAGTAATTGACATCAGTTTAGCCTCACTATAACGCATAGCAGCTGCACGATCTCCATCAATAGAACCAAAATTTCCTTGACCATAAACTAAAGGATATCTTAAGGAAAAATCTTGAGCCATTCTAACCATAGCCTCGTAAATTGCAGAATCTCCATGAGGATGATATTTACCCATAACTTCCCCTACAATTCTAGCACTTTTCTTTGTCTGAGTATTTGGCTTAAGGCCCATTTGGTTCATAGCATATAAAATTCTACGTTGAACAGGTTTTAATCCATCTTCAATAGAAGGTAAAGCTCTAGAAACAATAACACTCATAGCATAATCTAAATATGATTTTTTCATTTCTCCAGAAACTTCTGTGTTTACCATACCTTTCTCTTCTTCAGGTAGCTTAACATTTGCTGCAGTCATTTTTAAGCGCTTAATAATACCTCTATTTCTTTATTTAAATTATCAAAATAATTTCTATCAGCTTCTAACATTTGTTTATCTGTATAATTTTTCTCTCCATTCCATTCTAATATTGCTTTTCCGTGACCCCCTCCAAACCTCATCATTCAAGAATTTCCTTCATGATTACATTTTTCTTTATTACTACAAACATATCTATAGAAAACAAAATCAGTACCACTATCTACAATATTATCCTCTACAGGATTCCCTTCATGACAAGATGGGCAAACAGAACTTAGATCTAAAGTAATCTGTCCTAATTCACTCATTTTCTTCTTCTCCTTCTTCTGAATCTTCATTATCATCTTCATAACTTACAGTAAATTCGTTTTCATCATCAACTTCAAAATTAAATGATTCCCTTGTTTGTTTCAAAGTTACTAATTTAACAATAAGATCATCAATTTCATCTGAATTTAAACTAAATTCCATCATTTCAACTTCTTTATCTTCAGTTTCTTCTGTTTCAAAATTTTCATTTTCAAAATTTTCTTCCATTTGATTTTTTTGTCTATCTTTTTTTAAAAGATTATTATGCTACTTCCTCTCCTTTTTCATCTAAATATTTCATAAATTCTTCTTCTGTTAATTCTTTTTTATTTACATCCTGACCTTTCCATTTACATTTCCTACATTCCCAGTCTTTTCCACCACCTGTTTCAGAATCGCTATTACTTAATACAAGTCCAACTTCATCTGAATTACATTTAGGACATTCTCTAATCTTGAAAGTTTTTCCTTTCTTTTTTC
>JADHVH010000005.1 GCA_016784085.1 Candidatus Pacearchaeota archaeon | reverse complement strand
TGTAGCTCCAACTCCTGCACTTCCATGATTTACTTTATTTCTTGTAGGTGAAAATTCTCCAAATTTATGTCCAAGCATTTCTTTTATAATTTCTATTTGAGTAAAATTTTGACCATTGTAAATTCCAATTTTCATTCCAACCATTTCAGGAACTACAACAATATCTCTTAGATGTGTCTTGACTTTTTTTCCTTTTTCAATTTTTTCCTTAGCCCTATTTACAAAACCCTCTATTTTTTGAAATTGTCTTAATACAGTTCTTCTTTGTCTTGAATTTAAATATTTAGCAAATTCACGAATATCTAAAGTTTTTAATTCCTCAAGGGTTTTCCCTTTAAATTTAAATTCTTTTTTTCTTAATTCCATTTTATTTCTTTTTACCTGTTCTTCTTGGTCTTATTAATCCAACTTTTCTTCCTGGAGGGGAATTTCTCTTAGCTACCTTACTTTTTGGATTCTTAGCTCTTCCAGATCCGAAAGGATGATCAATTGCATTCATCTTTACTGCAGAAGTTCTTGGCCATAGTTTACTTTTTGATTTTTTAATGTGGAACTTTTTACCAGCTTTAACTACAGGTTTATCTAGTCTACCTGCCCCTGCAGCCGCCCCAATAACTGCTCTACAGTTTTTATGGAACTTTTTTTCTTTCTTTGAAGGCATTAAAATAAATACTTCTTCTCCAATAACTTTGTTTACCATTGCAGAACTTCCGCCTGTTTTAATAAATTTTCCTCCATCTCCAGGTCTTGATTCAATATTATATATTTTAGTTTTAAGAGGAATATCTTTTAGTTTCACAATATTTCCTTTTTTAATTTCTTTTGAAAAACTTATTGTTTGCCCTTCATACATATTTTTAAATGCAGGCATATAAAATGTTCCCTTATCATATTTTATTTTTGCTAAAGGTGCAGTGTGGGCTGCAGAATCTAATAGTTTAATAACAATTCCTTCTCCCTCAAGATGTTTAGGATATCTTAGTAAATATCTAAATGCTTTTTTTCTAACTCTATAGGTTGAACTTCCATGTCCTCTTGCTTGTTGTATAATTCTTTTTCCCATTATATTACTCCTAGTTTGGTAGCTATGTCAATAGCTGGAAATTCTTTTTTTAATTTAACATAGACATATTTAATATTATTTCTAATCAAAGTCCTAGTTTTTTGTATTTTGATATCAAAAAGATCTTCAATTTCTTTTTTAATTTGATCTTTTTTCTTATTTTTATCTGTTTTAAAAGTAAGAACATTTTGAGATTCAATCATCATAACAGCTTTTTCAGTTACTACAAGTCTCATTTGAATTTTTCTCCTAAATCTTTAATTGCTTCTTCTGTATAAAGAGTAAGCCTTCCAGAACCACCTTTAGCTAAATCTGTAACACCTAAATTATTTACAGATTGAATATCAAAAGAATTTGTTTTTAATTTTTCTTTTTTACCTATTACTATTAATAATCCTGCATTTTTCTTGTATTTTCTTCCTCTTAGCTTTCCTTTTCCAGGCCTAACACTTTTTTTAATTTCTGCAATTTTATATAATTCTTTTCCTAAAATCTTTTTTATACTTGAAATTAAATCTTTTGTTTTTAGTGTAGTTAGTTTAGATTCTGTAACTAATGGGAGGTTTTCAATTTTTTCATTTAATGTAGCATATCTTTTCAAAATCTTTTTTTCCATAGCTGTAGCACTTATTGCAGAAATAAGTCCTAGTTTCAATTCTTTTTTATTTATTGTTTTAGTATTTACCATTGAAGCTGGTTTTGGGGGGTGAGCCCTCATTCCACCTCTTGCATTTGGAACTTCTGCAGCTTCCCAATTAAATTGAGATCCTTTTTGAGAGAATATTTTTAATGGAACTCTAGAACTTCCTCTCCCATATCCACTTCTCCATACATGTCTTCTATGGACTACTTTTCCTTTTGCAGCATGTTGTTTTCCAGCTACAGGTGAAGGACCATAGGGTTGAATATTTTTTTGAGTTTCAATAATTTTCATAACAATGTCTTCTCTAACTTTTTTTGAAAAACATTTAGGAAGATCTATAGTCTTGGTTTTTTTACCGTTTATATCTAATATATTTGCTTTCATTTTAATTCAATAAATTCAAAATCTTTTTTAGTTTGTTTTTTTGTTGGCCTTAAAGGTGCTGTTAATAATAATTGTCTTTTTGAAGCTCCCTGAAGAGATCCTTTAACAATAATATAATCTGATTTTACATCTCCAAATTTTTTGAATCCCTTAAGTTCTTTTTTCCCTTCAGAACTTCCCATCTCTAAAATATTATTATTGTAAATAATTCTTGTAAACATTCCTAATTGACCTGCTTGAGGTGCTCTAAAAGTAACTCTTGCTGGATGCCAAGGTCCTAAACTTCCTGGTCTTCTTTGTCCTTTTTCAGATTTTTTCTTTTTAAGTTTAATTCCAAATTTCTTAACAGGCCCTGAAAAACCTTTTCCTTTTGTTAATCCTCTTAAATCAATAATCTGCCCTTTTTCAAAGAAGTCTAATACAGATATTTCTTTTGTAAGATTTTCTTTAATAAAATTATTTTTTTCTTCTAAAGTTCCAACAAGTCCAATTTCAACCACATCTGGTTTTTTCTTGATATTTGTTTTTTTAACCTGAGAATAAAATATAACTCTAATATCTTCATAATCTTCTAATTTAATATCTTCAATTTTTTTAGAATATGTTTTGGGAACTTTTAGCTTCTTTTTTAATTCCTTGTCAATATTTGGAGAAAGAATCTCTTTTGAAACTTTTCCATTTTTATAAAATCTAATGGAAAACATTTTCATTGTAGGGCATTCTAAGATAGTTACAGGAAGATAAATCTTTTTACCTTTGGTCATAGAATCAGGAGTATTGTCTTTAACATAGGCAGAACCCATTCCAACCTTATAGCAAATAAATCCCTTAAGATTCTTTCCAGAATTAATAGCATTCCAGTTTACACTAGGTAGAAATTTATTGACTCTTTTTCTGGGCCAAAACTGCAAACTTCCTTTTCTTGGTGATCGACTTGTAGGCATTTGTTAACTTTGTTAGGTTTGTTATTGCGGATAACATTTTTTATTTCTACCCTGGATATTTTATCTAGAAAATAAGGCTTTTTAAAGCTTTGGAGAAGAGGATTAAGCACAGTCTTCAGGACAAATACATTTGTTTTCCCATGATTCACAAATGCTATTACCACAGTTAGTGCAGATAGTACTCCAACCATCCATTTGAGAAAATTCTTCACATTCTGCAGGGCCTCCATCTGGGAGTCCTGTTTTAGGAACTAATCCTTCACAACACTCATTACTTTCTCCTGTTGTAGAATCAAAATAAATTTCTCCTTCAGAAGCACAGAATAATTGATTAATTTCTTCTTGTTCCGAATATCCAATTTGCCCAATTGTTTCTGTTTGTTGTCTAAAAATTGATTTCCAACCAAAATATCCTCCGATAAGAAGAATTAATATTATAATTAAAATCCAAATCCACTTTTTCATAATTATTTTAAGAAATAATCATATAAAAATATATCTAAGCTTCGAACTTGATTTCTTTTGAAGATTCTTTTTCATCTATGATGGATGTTCTTACAATTCTTCCCTTTCTTTTGGCCATTTCACGTATTTTTGAGTAATCTGTCTCTCCTTTTGGAAAAATTATATCTTCAATAAAAAAAGTATGATTTATTTCTGCTACCTTGAAATCAGTAGTTTCAATTACAAAGCTTTGACCTAATGCTTCATTTGTTGTGGATAATCTACAAAAATCAGGTTTAGGATTTTTCTCACTACTTTTAGCTTTAGCAGACTTTGGTGCTTTTGGTTTTATTTTTAATTTAGATTTTTCTGATTCAAAACTTAGGGCGAAAAAAGATTTTGGAAAATTTTCTAATAGTTTTAAAATTTCATCTCCAGACATTTCTTTTTCTATTAAATATCTTTTAACACCTTGAAATTGTTTTTTATCTTTGAAATCTAATTTATCTGTTAAATCAGATGTTGAAACAATTGCCCCTTTTATAAGAGTTTTATTTTTTGATAATTCTTCTGCAACATTTTTTACAAGTTCATTTGCAAATTCTGCACTGGTAGTTACATTATATTTTTTATTTGTTTTTTTAACTTTAATAATGGCCTTGTCTCTAAACTCTCCTTTACTAAATTTTTGAAATTGAGCATGAACAAGACTGTCAACTTTATTATCAACAATTTTTTTTATAAAATTCATATATTCTTTTCTCATGATTTACTTATAAACTTTTTCATATATTTCCAAAGCTTTATAAATTTGTCAGGCTTTTTTAAATAGTAAAAATGGAAGCTAATTATTTGAGAAAAATAAGTTCTCTTGCAATTTTAATATTATTAATAGTTTTATCTTTTTTTCTCTTAAAACCAATTTTATTGTCTATAATTTTTGGAATTCTTTTAGCATTTATTTTTAGTCCAATTTATGATAAATTTTATAATTGGACTGACATGAAAAATTTTTCTGCATTTTTTATGTGTTTAATTCTAATAGTATTAATTTTAATTCCATTTTGGTTTGTAACTCCTATTCTTATTGATCAGTCTATTAAAATTTATTTAACTACTCAACAAATGGATTTTGTAAGCCCATTACAAACAGCTTTTCCCTCAATATTTGCTTCTCCTGAATTTTCAGCTCAAATAGGAGCAGTAATTTATTCTTTTGTAAATGATCTTGGAAATTATTTTGTTAATGCTATATCTAATCTAATTGTAAATTTTCCCACTTTATTTTTACAAACAATTGTAGTATTTTTCATTTTCTTTTTTGTTTTGAGAGATAAAAGAGGGTTGATAAACTATCTTGAAAGTATTTCTCCTTTTTCAAAAAAAATTGAAAATGAATTACTTAAATCTTCAAAAGGAATAACTATTTCTGTTTTATATGGGCAAGTTATAGTTGGAATTGCTCAAGGAATTATTGCAGGTATTGGATTTTTCTTATTTGGAGTTTCAAATGCAGCTCTTTTAAGTATATTAGCTGTTATTGCAGGTATTTTCCCTATAATTGGAACTACAATTATCTGGGTTCCTGTAGCAATTTATTTATTAATAGCTGGAAATACTTTTTCTGCAATAGGAGTTATGTTATTTGGAATTTTAGCATCTTCAACAGATAATTTCATAAGGCCCCTAATTGTATCTAGAAGAACCAATCTTCATTCCTCCATAGTTTTAATTGGAATGGTTGGAGGGATATTTTTATTTGGAATTATGGGAGTTATTTTAGGTCCCTTAATTTTAGCATATTTATTAATTATTTTAGAAACATTTAGAGAGAAAAAACAACCTAGTGTATTTTTGCCTGGAACTGAGAAATCTAAATAATTATAAACTATATTTTTTTATTTCAATTATTAAAAGAGGATTATATGGAATTAAAAATAAAATTTTTAAAATGGTCTGCAGGATTACCTGTAGCTATGATAAATCAAAAAACTGCAAAAAAAATGGGGTTGCAGGAAACCGGAAGAATCACTCTTAAAACACTTTCAAAATATCCTAAAGAAATTTCAACTCTCGCAGATACTGTTGATGAAAGAATTGTAAAAGAAAATGAAATTATTGTTTCTTCTGAAACAAGAAAAAGAATAGGATTAAAAATAGGTCAAAAAATAGATGTTAATATTGCTACTCCTACCAAAAGCCTTTTATTTATCAAAAAAAAATTAGATGGGAAGAAATTATCTAAACGAGAAATCTTCAAAATAATAAAAGATGTTGTAAATAATTCATTGTCTGAACCAGAGGTTGCTCTTTTTGTTTCTGCTATATATAGTAAGGGGATGGATTTTAAGGAAACAATTTATTTAATTAAAGCAATTTTAAAATCAGGAAATAGTTTTAAATGGAAATCTAAATATGTTGTTGATAAACATTGTATTGGAGGTGTTGCAGGAAATAGGACCACTCCCCTTGTAGTTTCAATTTGTGCTGCTGCAGGATTATCTTTTCCAAAAACTTCTTCAAAATCAATTACTAGTGCTGCAGGAACTGCAGATGTTATTGAGGCTGTGGCTAAAATAGAATTTAAACCACTTGAATTAAAAAAATTAATGAAAAAATCAAATGCTTTTATTGTTTGGGGGGGTTCTTTAGATTTAGTTCCTGCAGATTCAAAAATAATTAAGGTTGAGAAAGAATTAAGCATAGATCCCACTGCTCAACTTTTAGCATCTATTCTTGCAAAAAAATTTGCTGTTGGAAGCAAATACATTTTAATAGATATTCCTTATGGGCCCTCATCCAAAGTAACTAGAAAAAAAGCTCTGGAATTAAAACATCATTTTGAGAAATTAGGGAAATATTTTAGAAAAAAATTAAAAGTTGTTTTAACAGATGGTAAGCAACCTATTGGGAATGGAGTTGGGCCTATTTTAGAATTAATAGATATAATAAAAGTACTTGATCCGAAGGAGAAGGGTCCAGAAGATTTACAGGAAAAAAGTTTATTTTTAGCTGGAGAAATTTTAGAAATGACTAATTATGTTAAAAAGGGAAAGGGAATTGATAAAGCAAAAGAAATTCTTTATTCGGGATTAGCATTTAAAAAATTTAAACAAATCATTAAGGCTCAAAAAGGAAATTTAAAGGGATTAGAACCAGCTAAATTTAAGAAAGATATTTTTTCTAAAAAATCTGGAAAAATAATTGAAATAAATAATAAAAAGATAAATACTTTGGCTAGACTAGCTGGATGTCCTGCAGATAAATCTTCAGGATGTTATTTATATTTTCATGTTGGAGATTCCTTAAAAAAAGGAGATAAATTAATAACTATTTATTCAGAAAGTAAAGTTAGATTAAATGAATCTTTAAAATTGCATAAAACAATAAATCCTATTAAAATAAAATAGTATAATTATATTTTTAAACTATTGATTTTTTTTCTAAATATGATTAAAGAATCTCCTAAAAAAAACCTTGTTGATTATTTTAAAAAAAATATTTCTAAAGGATATACTGCAGATTCTCTTAAATGGGCATTAATTGATCAAGGTTATTCAAGAACTAGTGTTGAAAGTGCTATTGTTCAGGCCAATAAAGAATTAGCTCAAACAGCTCCTGTTTTAAAAGAAAAACCCATGATAAAATATGAAGTTGTTGATGAAAATGATAATCCTGTTAAAATAAAAAAATCATGGTGGAAAAGAATTTTTGATTAATTCTATTTCTTTTTTCCAATATTTTCATAAACTATTAATCCTAGAATTCCTACTATAAACATTATCACCAAAAGTAGTTGAATTTTTTCTAATAGAGATTCTTTTTCTTGACAATTGCTTTGACTTGGACAATCTGGATCACATTGGCTTCTTTGGCAGAATCCATCTCTTTCAATAGGGCAATCTTTTAAACAATTTAAATTATTTTCCTTTTCAGAACAAATAGAATCTCCGCAGGTATCTGAAAATGTTTTAAGATCTATCTCTGTAATAACTTGATTTGAAAATAAAATTTCTAATTCTCCTGCTTCTGGAAAATAAGGTACTAATAGAGGGTAGGTAAAATTAGAAATAAGTATGGGTGTAGCATTAGTTCCAGGTAAAGGCAAAATAAGATTTGGAACAGAAATATTTGAAGTAAAAATAGTTTTTCCAATAAAATCTTTTAAAACAAGAGTATAATCTGAAGAAACTCTTCCTATTTCAGACCTAATTGGTTTTAAGTAAGCATTTTCAAATTCAAATTTACCCCGGTCATATTTTAAATTAATAACATAACTTTTTTCAGGAGGAGCCAAAAAATTAACCTCTACTTTTTTTGAAATCCCGGTATCTATTATATTTTTAATATGATTTTTACCAATTAGATTATATTCTGGGAAAAGGTCGTACATTATAGAATTTCCTTTAACAGACCTATAAAGAGAAGAATAGGTACATCCTTGGAAACAATCACTTGTAATTCCTGCCCATTTTTCACAAGAAGAAGCATCACAATTTGGAGCATCCACTTTACCAATATTATATCCAGAATAAACTTCATCATAGTTATATTCATCTGCAAGCCCTCCAAAACTATGCCCTAATTCATGCATTAAAATTTTAGGGGCCTTTTCATTTTTAGCACATACTTTTGCATAACTAGATGCAGACCCACAATAATCATCTTCATTAACTAAAACAAGTAGTGAATCATAGTTACATTGGGAAGCTTGAGTTAAAACAGCTTCATTATTACAACATATTGCTGCAGAAATTCCCTGACAACCTGTTAAACAACCTATATTTTGAGTAGTATTTACAATTGAAACAGAAATACGATCTAACCTAAGTGAAAAAGGTTCTTCTTTTAAAATAGAATTTTTCCCTTCAAGAAGATCAAGAGCATCTGATTTAAATTCATTATAATCATTATATCCAGAGGGAATAAATAAAAAATTTATTTTATTATTTTTACTTGTTCCAAAAATAGGTTCACATCCAGGTTCATAAACTAAAAAATTAGAGAGATTTTTTTCTTGTTTAGAAATTTCATATTTTCCAAGGGGTTTATCAGTGGAATCAAAAAATCCCCCATAGATCCCATCTTTTTCTTCTTCATCAAAATGATTTCCATCATCAAATAATTTTATATTAGAAGAATAACCTTCTGTTTTAATTAATAAATCAATATCTTGTTGTTCTCTTTCCTCACTTAATTTAGCTTTAATAAAAAAATGAGTTCCTTCTTGAGAACTTGAAGGTTCTATTTGAAGAGATATTTTATTAGGATTTGCAGGGGCCGGAATCTCATTTAATATTTCTGCAACTTCTGTTGTTTTCATAACAATTGTCAAACCTAGTATAATGACAACTATTGAAAGAAAAGCAACTATAATATACCTCATTGAAAAACTAACGCTCATTATAAATGGAGGATATAGTTTTTTAAAAAACTTCTTAATAGAAAGCCTTTTAACTTATTCTTGTTAAATTAGATTAGGCCGCCATGCGCAGAATGGTAATGCACCTGGTTTGAGCCCAGGGTCCTTCGGACACCCAGGTTCGATTCCTGGTGGCGGCGTTTTTTTCCTCAAAATGGTAATAAAAGAGAATGAACTTATTCCAAAAGAAAAACAAGGAAAGTTAAGAAAGATATTTATGAATAAACATTATTTATTGATTTTAATAGCTCTATTAATAATTTTAATAATTTTAATAATTTCTGATTTTTCTTTAAACAATTTTAATGATAAAGAAATTTTTCAAAATAGTTGTGGAGATTCTACTCCTTATGGATTATGTTCCTTAAATAAACCTTATTATTGTGAAGAAGGAGTTTTAGTTGAAAGAGCTGAAATTTGTGGGTGTCCAAATATTTTATACCAAAATGAAAGTTTATGTGTTTCTAGATATAAGCAAAATTCTAAAGAAATAAATTTGAATTATTTTTTAGGAGAAAATAAAGATTCTATTAATCTTTTAGTTTATTCTGATCTAATGAATTATCTTTCAGATCTCCCTGTTTCAATTTCTTATTCTGAAAATGAAACTCCTTCTAGAGTAGATTTTAAACTTAGAAATATTAATAATGATCTTCAAAGGGAATTACTTTTACCTCTTATTGTAGAAATCCAAAATTTAGAAAATAATAGTTTAGATCAAATGAGATTAGCAGTAAGTTTAGTTCAAAATATAAAATATGAATCTTCTAATAAAACAATTTTTTTAGGAGGTCAGGAAATTAATTATTCTAGATATCCTTATGAAGTTTTATATGAGGGGAGGGGAATTTGTGGTGAAAAAACAGAACTATTGGCATTTTTATTAAAAGAATTAGGTTATGAAACTGCTTTTTTTTATTATATTGAAGAAAATCATGAGGCTGTAGGGATCAAATGCCCTGAAAAATTTGGTATTGGAGATAGTGGATATTGTTTTATCGAAACAACTGGGCCTTCAATTATTTCAGATAGTTCAATAATTTATGTTGATGGGACTGTTTTAAAATCAATTCCAGAAGTATATTTAATTTCAGAAGGTCGGTCTTTGCCTGAAAATATGCCTGAATACAAAGATGCCAAATTAATGAAAAGATTAAGAGAAGGAAAATTTGTTTTCTTTAAAAAATCTAAATTAGAATATCTTAGTGAAAAATATGGCCTTGTTGAAGAATATAGATTAGATTGATTATTTTAAAATAGCTTTGATTCTTCTTACTCCAGCAGAACTTGAAGATTCTTTTTGAATTTTAAAGTTACCAATTTCTTTAGTATTTTTAACATGTGGTCCTGCACAGATTTCTTTTGAAAAATTCCCTACAGAATAAACTTTAACAATTTCAGGATATTTTTCTCTGAAAAAAGAAAGGGCTCCTAATTTTGCAGCTTCATCATAAGACATTTCTTTAAATTCTACTTTTTGGCCTTTTGAAATTTGTTTGTTTACAAGATCTTCTATTTTTTGTTTTTCTTCTTCTGTTAATTTTTTATCATGTGAAAAATCAAATCTTAATCTTTCAGGAGTTATATTTGAACCCATTTGTTGAACATGATTTCCAAGTATCTTTCTTAAGGCTGTATGAAGAAGATGGGTTGCAGTATGTAATCTAGCTGTTGTTTCTGAATTATCTGCAAGACCTGCTTTAAATTTTCCTTTGGTGGCAGTTCTAGATAATTTCTGATGTTTTGCAAGCTCTTTTTCAAATTCTTTCAAATTTATTTTAATATTTTTATCCTGGGCCAGTTCTTGAGTTAGTTCAATTGGAAAACCATATGATTGGTATAAAAGAAAAGCTTTTTTTCCAGATAATTTTTTTTCTTTTTCTACAGTTTTATTAAAAATAGATAAGCCTTTTTCAAGAGTTTTTTGAAACTGTTCTTCTTCTTTATTTATTTCATTATAAATTTTATCTTTATTCTTTTCTAGTTCAGGATAATCATATATTTTGAAGACCTCTTCTGCTATCGGGTTAATTAAATCTGTTCCAACAAATCCTAATTTTCTCAAATTCATTATAGTTCTTCTAATTAATCTTCTTAGAACATATCCCTGTTCAGAATTTCCAGGAACAATTCCTTCTGCCAAAATAAAAACAGAGGTTTTTATGTGGTCTGCAATAATTCTCATTTCTTTTTTATGGTCTTCATATTTTTTTGATGAAAGATGTTCGATTTTTTTTATAATTGGTTTAAATAATTCTGTTTCATAGACATTTTTTTGATTATTTATTATTGCCAATGTTCTTTCAACACCCATTCCAGTATCTACATTTTTTTGTTTTAAAGATTCATATTTACTTTTTTCTGATTTATTATATTGCATAAAAACATCATTCCAGATTTCTATTCCATCTATAAACATTTCAGAATCAGGTCCACAGGGCCCTGTTTTTCCTGCTGGCCCCCACCAGTTGTCTTTTTTTCCTAAGAATTTTATTTTTTTTATTCCAAGAGATTTCCAAATTTCTTCTGCTTCTTTATCTTTAGGAATATTATTCTCTCCTCTAAAACAAGTAACTGATAATTTTTTCAGATCTATTTTAAGTTCTTTTGTTAAAAATTCATAACTAAATTCTATTGCTTCTTTTTTCCAATAATCTCCAAGACTCCAATTACCAAGCATTTCAAAAAATGTTAAATGAGTGTCATCTCCTACTTCTTCAATATCCCCTGTTCTAATACATCTTTGAACATTTACAAGTCTTTTTCCTAGAGGGTGTTTTTGACCTGTTAGATAAGGTACCAATGGATGCATACCTGCTGTGGTAAATAAGACAGTAGGATCATTTTCAGGAATTAGGGATGCATTTGGGATTTCTTTATGATTCTTACTTTTAAAAAATTCAATATATTTTTTTATTAATTGTTGTCTAGTTATCATAGATTGAGATAAGAAAGAATCTTTAAAAAATTATTTAATTAGATTAGGCAGATAAAGAACTTAACTTATTTTGAATATCTGCAAGTTGACTTTCTAAATTATAATCTGAAGGAGCTTTTCTCTCTGCTTTTTTCTTTTTAATAGAGGGTTCTCCTATTGGAGTTGGTTTATCTTCAATAAAATGATCTGTTTCTTTTACTTTTGGAAAAGTCATTTCTAATTTTTTTAAATCTGATTTCACCAATTTAGCTTTTCTTAATAAGGTTATTTTTGTTTTTAATTCATCTTCTCTAAAAAATTGATAATTTTTAATAGCCTTAACAATTTTTAATAAACTAATTTCTGTAGAAAGCAAATCTCTTTTAGATTTTATAAGCTCGTCATATTCAAATTTTATATGTAAAATATCTTTATTACTCATTCTACTTTAGAAAAAACTTCGTTGTCAACTCTTTCAATTTGTTTTTTAATATCTTGTATGTCTTTTTCCCACGAATCTAATTCTTTCATTTCATCATCTTTTCTTTTTCTAATATTCATTAACAAATGTTCCATTTCCATAATCTGAGTTTTTGCATTTTCAAAAATATGAATACTTTCTTGAAATTTATCCAATCTTACAAATACAGGTCCATTTTTATTATGAGGGTGAGGATATTCCTTTTTTATAGGCATTGAAAAAGACTTAGGAGGAGACCCTATATATTGTTCATCAAATTCTTCATCCTCAAAAGCCTCATCATCCTCTTCTTCCCCAGTAATAGCCCCTTTAATAGTATCTTGAGATATTTTCCTTCCTAAATCATTGTTTGGAAAACTGGGTAAATTATTAGAATTTCTATCATTTAATGGACTTACCTGGGGGAGGTCTAACCTTGGAAGTTCAGGTAATTTTGGAAGTTCTGGCAAGTTTTGAGAAGGTGCTGGCTGTAGGTTTGACTCTACTCTCTTTTTTTTAAATAAAACCATTTGATTAGCTATAACATAACATAGTTATTTTAATATATACTTAAGAGAATATAGGTTTAAAAACTTTTATTTTTATATTATATAAACCGAAAGGTATTTATGTAGATCGATTTTAATATTAAAATGCTTGATAAATTTCTTAGAGAAGTTGTGGGAATTGCTGCGGGAAAACCTGCAGAAGATATTGCTAGTTTATTGAACAGTAAGAAGCATGTGAATGAATTTTTAATTGCAAAAAAATTAGATTTAACAATAAATCAAACAAGAAATATTTTATATAAAATTTCAGACCATGGTTTAGTTTCATCCATAAGAAAAAAAGATAAAAGAAAAGGATGGTATACATATTTTTGGAAAATAGAAATATTAAAATCTTTAGAATTTTTAAAATCAGCCTTGGTAAATAGAATTAACCAATTTAATAACCAAATAAATAGTAGGTCCAATAAGCAATTTTATGTCTGTAAAAGATGTAACAGGGAATTTAATGAAGAAAATGCTTTATTACATGATTTTATTTGTAATGAATGTGGAGGTATTTTTTCTTTGAAAGATAATTCTAAAGATTTGAAAGATTTGAAAAGAGCACTAGATAAATATGAAAAATATTTAGCCTCTGTTGAAATTGAAATTGATAAAGAATCTTTAAAATTAGAGAAGCAAAAAACTAAAATGCTTAAAAAATTAGCAGATGATAAACTTGAAAAAAGGAGAACAAAAGCAAAAGAAACTGCTGCTAAAAGAAAGGCAAATAAAGAGCTTGCTGAAAAATTAGGAAAAAAGAAACCTGTTAAGAAAAAACCAATAAAAAAGAAAGTTGCTAAAAAGAAACCAGTTAAGAAAAAACCAATAAAAAAGAAAGTTGCTAAAAAGAAACCAGTTAAGAAAAAACCAATAAAAAAGAAAGTTGCTAAAAAGAAACCAGTTAAAAAAATAGTTAAAAAATTAACTAAAAAATTATCTTCTAAAAAGAAAAAATAGTTTTTCAAAAAAATGACAGGAGTTTATAGAATTTATCCCAAAAGGAAAAAGAATTTTTTTTCAAGTATGAGTATTAACACAATTTTAATTGCAGTTAATGTGATTTTATTTTTAATATTTTTTAACCAAGGATTTATAGAAAAATTTATTGCACTGGATCCTTTTTATATTTTGAATGGGTCTTTTTTATGGACCTTCTTAACTAGTATGTTTATGCATGCTAATTTTTTACATTTATTTGTAAATATGTTTTCACTTATGTTTGTAGGTTCTCTTGTTGAAAAAATTCTGGGGCCTAAAAGATATTTTTGGTTTTATTTACTTTCAGGATTATTTGCAGGATTATTTTTTGTTTTAGCTTACTTATTTGCAGGAAATTTAAATTTGCATGTTCCTGCTGTTGGAGCTTCAGGAGCTTTATTTGGATTAATTGGATTCTTAATGTTGGTTACTCCAAATCTTCCTGTTTATGTTATGTTTATTCCTATTCCTATTAAAATGAAATATGCTGCTCCTGGAATGTTAATTATTCTTTGGTTAATTTCTAGAGTGGGAAATATACCTATTGGTAATGCAGCCCATTTGGGGGGGTTAATTGCAGGATTAGGATATGGATTATATTTGAGAAAAGCATATAAGAACAAAATACGTTTGATTAGTAGACATTTTAGTTAGTAATTTAATAAGAATGGTAAAAAAAAAGAGTAAAAAAAAAGATTTTAATTTGAAACAAGAATATAAAGAAAGTTGGAAATATCTTAAAGATTCTAAAAATTACATTTATTTTTCAATAGGAATTTTTTTAATATTTACTCTAATTGGATTTTTTATTCCTGCACCTGAACACATTTCTGAAAAAATAATATCTTACCTAAAACAATTAATAGAGTTAACACAGGGAATGGATTCTGCAGAATTATTTGAATTCATTTTTTTAAATAATATTAAAAGCACTTTTATGGGGATTTTTATGGGGATTTTTTTAGGAATTATTCCTCTTGTTGGTTTAATAATGAATGGATATTTATTGGGGTTTGTAGCTGCAATGAGCGTATCTTCAGAAGGGTTTGGAATTTTATGGAATTTAGTTCCTCATGGAATTTTTGAACTTCCAGCAATATTCATTTCTCTTGGTTTGGGTTTAAAATTAGGAACTTTTGCATTTAAAGAAAACAGAATAAAATATTTTAAAGATTATATTTGGAATTCATTAAGAATATTTTTGTTAATAGTTTTACCTCTTTTAATAATTGCTGCACTTATTGAAGGATATTTAATTGCATTTTCTTCCTAAAGATTAATTATATATACTATAAATTTGTTTTATTATTATTAATTAAATTCAAAAAGGAGGATTAATATGGATGCTTGGAAAAAATGGGTAATTTTTGCTGCTGGTTTAGTTGCAATTATTGGTCAATTCTGGGGTGCTGGATACTACCTTCCACTTATAGGTGGAGTTGTAACAGCAGTATTAGCTTTAATGTTAGAATAATCTAACTTTATTACATTATTTTTAGAATTTTTTTTTCTTATTCTTAATTTTTTAAATCAGTGATTCCTAGAACTATCAATAAAAAGCCTATTAACATTGCAATCCAGAAAATAGCTCCTTTTAATAAAATCCATCCTGCATGAAGAAAATCAAGGTTTTTTCCAAAAATAGTCCAAGAATATGCCCCTGAAGCCCATGCAATTAAGATTGTTCCTATAAATACTACCAATCCCACTAAAATTTCTAACCATTTATTCATTGTGTTTTTAAAAGAAATTATTTACTTAAAAAGATTATTATGATGTAGTTAATGAGAAATCTTTAAAAATAGGTGTTAGTTTAGAAAATTATGACTTTAGAGATGTTGAATGATTCACTAGCAATACCTGAATATTAATTTCTTAGTCTTGTCTTTCTAAATTTTTAAAATGAAAAAAGTTAAAGATTTTTTTTGGAAACATGGAATGTCTATAGAGGATTTAACAGATAGTTTTGGATCACTGGGTTTTCAAGCAGTAGAATTAAATGAAGCTATAAAGGTAATTCTTAAGATGAAACAATCTAAATCTAAAATATTTCTTACATTTACTTCAAATATGGTTACTTCTGGTTTAAGAGGATTTTTCTCTCAATTATGCAAATTAAAAATTCCAAATATTTTAGTAACAACATCTGGAGCTATTGAAGAAGATCTTATGAAATCTGGTGGTGAAGAATTTGAAGTTTCTAATTTTTATGCAGATGACACTCAACTTCATGAAAGAGGAGAAAATAGAGTGGGAAATCTTGTTATTAGAAATGAAAGTTATATGAAATTTGAAGACCAAATGAATAAATATTTATCAGAAATTTATAATAAAAAGAAAAGAATTTCTGTTTCAGAACTTCTTTATCAAATAGGTTTAAAAGTTAAGGATAAAAATTCAATTTTATATCAGGCTGCTAAAAATAATATTCCCATTTATTGCCCTGGCATTGCAGATTCTTCTTTTGGATTTCAATTATTTATGTTTCAACAAAAACATTCTGATTTTATTGTAGATCCTATTTTAGATATGGATAGAATTGTTAAGGATCTTTCTTTTGATGAAAAAAAAGGATTAATTAGTTTAGGGGGAAGTACTTCAAAACATTATGCTGTTTTTGCAGCTCTTCTTTCAGGAGGATTTGATTATGCTGTATATATGACTACAAGTCATGCTTCTTCAGGATCTATGAGTGGGGCCACAACTCAGGAGGCAAAATCATGGGGTAAATTAAAAGATGATGCTGAAGCTTCTACAGTAAACGGAGATGTTTCTATTACTTTTCCACTTGTTATGACAAGTGTTCTTGAAAAAATGAAAAAACAAGGGTTATTAGAATGAAAGAATCTAGATTTATTTTATCTAAACAAATAGTTTTTGATCAGATTAAAAAATTATTAGATTTAAAATTAAAAATTTCTTATTCCTATAAAACAAATAGAGAAGTTGGGAATATTTTACAAGAAAAAAATTTAGATGTTGGTTTTTCAATTCATGCTTTTGAAGAAATAGGAATGATTAAAGATAAATCTAAAATTTCTTTTTTTACTCAGGCAGAATCTGAAGATCAATTAAAAGAACTTTTTAAAAAAGGAATTAGGAGTTTTGTTATTGATAATGAAATTGATTTGGAAAGACTTTTGAAAGTAGTTAAAGAAGAGGGGATAAAAATTAATTTAAGTCTTAGAATGAAATTCCAGGAACATAGAATTGGTTCTGGAAAATATTTTGTATATGGGATTCCTGCTAAAAAAATAAATGAAATTATTACTAGAATTAAAAATAATTCAAATATAGATAAATTAGGTATCCATATTCATCGTAAAAGCCAAAATACTAGTGAGTGGGAAATCCAGGAAGAAATACAAGATTCATTAACTCAAGAAAGTTTAGAAAGAATAAATATTATTAATTTAGGAGGAGGTCTACCATCTGTTTATAGGAGTTATACCTCTAAGGTTCTTCCATATATTTTTGAAAAATTAGTTATTGCAAGAAAATTTTTAGAAAAATATGATATTGAAACAATTATTGAACCTGGAAGATTTGTGGCAGCTCCTGCTGTTAAACTTGAAACAGAAATAATTCAAATTTATGATTCAAATATTATAATTAACACCACACTCTATAATTGTGCTTTAGATACTGTTATTGGGCAACATAAAATGCTGGTGGAAGGTGAATTAGAAAAAGAAGATGAGGGCAAATATTATTTAATTAAAGGAAATAGTCCTACTCGTGATGATATTTTTAGATATAAAGTAAAATTAAAAAATCCAAAAGTTGGAGATAAAATCACTTTTTTAAATGCAGGTGCCTATAATTATACTACAGACTTTTTTGGATATAAAAAATTACAAACAAAAATAGGAGAATAAATGTTAACAAAAAAACAAATTCAAGAGATAAGAGACCATTTAGATCTTGCTCAAAATCCATTATTTCTTTTTGATAATGATGTTGATGGTCTTTGTAGTTTTCTTTTATTGCAAAAATATTCTGGAAAAGGAAAAGGATTTCCAATTAAATCATATCCGGATTTAACTTTAGATTATTTTAGAAAAGTTCATGAGCTTGGATGTGACTATATTTTTATTTTAGATAAACCAATAGTTTCTGATGAATTTTTTGAAGAAGCTAATAAGTTTAATATTCCTATAGTTTGGATAGATCATCATGATAATGATGGAAAACCTGTTCCTAAATCTGTTAATTATTATAATTCTTTGGTAAATATAAAAAAGAAAAATCCTTTGAAAAAAAATATTTTTGCAGAACCTACAACCTATTTGTGCTACCAGGTTTCTCAAAAAAAAGAAGATCTTTGGTTGGCAGTGGTGGGGAGTGTTGCAGATAAATTTGTTCCAGATTTTTATTCTAAGTTTCAAAAAGAATATCCTGAATTGGCAATAAAAACTAAAGATGCTTTTGAAATTTTTTATAGGTCAGGAATTGGAAAAATAGCCCAAATTTTTAGTTTTGGAATTAAAGATAGAATTACAAATGTTATTCAGATGATGAAGTTCCTAATGAAAGCAAAATATCCTTATCAGGTTTTAGAAGAAACTAAAGAAAATAAACAAATGCATTATAGATATAATTATATTAATTCTAAATATCAAAAGATTTTGGATAGGGCCATTGAAGTTGGAAAAAAATCAGATAAAGTTTTATTTTTTAAATTTGGAGGGGAATTAAGTATGGCTGGAGATTTGTCCAATGAATTAAGTTTTATTTTTCCAAAAAAAATAATTATTGCTGCCTATTCTGCAGGTATAAAAGTAAATATTTCTTTAAGAGGTAAAAATGTTCGTACCCCTGTTTTAGAAATTATTAAAAAACTTGAAAATGCTACTGGTGGAGGCCATAGAGATGCTGTAGGTGCAACAGTGCGTACAGAAGATATTGATGAATTTAAAAAATATATTGAAAAATTCTACAATAAAGAATAATCAATTCTCTTCTTTTATAAAAAACCATAGAATAAATAAAGTTCTTTTTATAAAAGATCATAGAGGACGAAACATATAAAAACATTGTTTTCCTATAAAACTTAATTAATATGGCAACTAGACTATGGAATAGATCTTGCATGATTCTTTCTAGCTTAGTCTTTGCTATAACTATTAAAGACAAATACAATCCCTCATTTTAATTCAACTTTTTTCTCTGGATCTGAATTGAATTGCGGGCACAATAATTCTTAGTTATTTTAGATTTTGAGGAGATGGTTGAATTTTTCTGAGGTTTTCAATATAAAATGAAAACAATAACAGAAACAAGTGAAAAGACTTTTGTTGAGTTAGAACTTACATTATTAGTTCAGGCTACAGATAAGTTAGAACAGGAACTTGAAAAAGTATTACAAGCTGCTAGAGAATAAAATTTATTTTTAAATAATTTTTAGTAGCTTTTACCAATGTAAACTATATCTGTTGACTTTTTACTACATATAATACATTTTCCTTTTGGAGATTCATTTTTATTTGCATATGTCCCTCTAACCTCTGCAATTAATTCCTTTTCAACATAAGTTGCACATTTTTCTCCATTAGAATCTGTAGAGCAAAAGTTAACTCTTGCAATTTTACCATTATTAATAATTTTTTTTAAATCTTCTTGAGATTTGCAATCTTCTATTTTTCCATCCATGAATTTATCTGCTTTTTTAATTAAATTTTTATCAAATTCTTTACTTAGTTTATCTATTTTTGATAGGTTTTTTATTGAAATAAGATCTTTTTTATTTGTAAGTCTAGAAAATAAAGTGAATTTTTTTTCTTTAACTTCTTTTTCACCTATTTCTATTCTAAAAGGAATTCCCTTAAGTTCCCATTCATTGAACTTCCAACCAGGACTATATTCTTCTCGATTATCTATGTAAGTCCTATAACATTTTAATTTATTTGAAATTTCATGAGTATATTTTATAACCTTACTTTTATTTTGAGCATTAAATATTGGTACTAGAACAATCTGATAAGGGGCCAACATAAATGGAAGAATAAGCCCATTATCATCTCCATGCATAGATATGACTGAAACTAATATTCTTGACATTGCTGGTCCATAGGCTGTGGTCCAAAGATAATCTTCTTTTCCTTTTTCATCTTTGAATTTTGCATTAAATGCTTTGGAGAATTTTTGACCCATGAGGTGTGTTGAAGGTTGTTGTATTAGCTTTCCATCAGGCATTAGAACATCTGATCCAATAGTGTATTCTGCACCTGCAAATTTATCCCATGTAGGCCTTTTCATTGGTAGAAATGGAATTCCAAATTGTTGATGCATCACATTTTCAGTAATTTGAATATCTTCTTGAACTTGAGCTTCTGCTTCTTTTTTGGTTGCAAAAGCATCGTGGGCTTCAATCCATAAAATTTCTCTAGTTCTAATTAAAGGTCTTGTAGATTTAGTATCTAATCTAAAAACAGAACCTCTTTGATAGAGTTTCATAGGCATATCTCTATGACTTCTAATCCATAACTTAAACATTGGAGTATAAAGTGTTTCACTTGTTGGCCTTAGAGCTAACTTTTCTTTATTAATTTCTTTTAACCAAAATACTTCTGGAGTAAATCCTTTAACATGGGAAGATTCTTTTTTCAAATTTTCTTCAGGAATTACAGATGGCATGAATGTTGGTTTATGGCCTTTTTTATGTAGTTCTTTTTCATAAAGTTTATACATGTTTTCAATTATTTCTGCACCCCAGGGCCGAATAACCATAAATCCTTTTGCAGTCCCTCTTATGTCTACTATTTCTGCTTTTTCAATTATTTGAGAAAACCATTCGCTAAAGTTCTCATCTTTTTTTACAGTTATACCTTCTTTATTTTTTTTAGGCATATTGATCTGTAGTTAAAATGTTTAATAAATGTTATGATGATTTGAAAACTCCTTCTGGGAGGGCATTGTTTTTTGATTCTTCAACTATTAAATACAAGTCATTTATTCTAGTAAAATTCCCAAAAATCTCCCTAAAATCTAAAATAAATTCCCTTAATTCATCTGAATTTTTAATAATTAATCCAATATCAAGATCCCAGTTTTCATTCCCAAGGGATTTATAGAAATAGATAACTTTTTTATTTTTTCTTAAAAATTCTTTTAAACTAGTTTCATTTATTTCTGAAAGTTTTATTTGTAAATTATACCATTCATAACCTAGTTTCTTTACATCCATAGAAATAGTGTAGTCTTGAATAATACCTGAATTTTCTAAATTTTTTATTCTGTTTTTTATAGCATTTGCGTTTAATTTTACTTTATTTGAAATCTCTTTATATTCTATTCTGGAATTTTTAGAGAGAAGAGATAATATTTTTCTATCATAATCATCTAATTTTAATTCTTTTTTTGAGATATTTTCTTTTATTTGTTTGTTTATCCCTAAAAGTTTTGTTTGAAACACTTCTTGTTCTATAGCGTTGCTAACAATGACAAAATTCCCAATATATTTTGAAAATTTTGATTTTATTTTTTCAATTATATTTGTTAAGTCTTTATGATTTTTGTATAAAATATCAAAAGCTAAATTCCATTTGCCAATTATGGGTCCCAAATAACTCACAAATTTATTTTTAATTAAATAATCTAGAAATTCTTTTTCTTTTTCTTTTGAAATATTTTTTAATTGAAATAAACACCCTGATCTTGAAAAATCTATTTTTTCTTCATTTATGTTTGCATAAAAGTTTGTAATTATTTTCTTTTTAACTAAATTATTTAACCTATAGGTTGCAACTTCTCTACTAAGACCTATTTTTTTAGCTAGTTGATTAACCGGCATTCTAGAATTTTGAATAAGTTCTATCAGTATTTTTTGATCTTTTTTATTCATATTTTACTATATCTCATAAATTATATATAAATATATGCATTTTAGTAAAAAATATGCTAAAAGGTTTTATAATATTATATTTTGTAGTTATTTCACAATGAAAACAATTAAAGATAAAATTATTTTGGAGGGAAAAAAGATTGGGGCTAGTTTGATCCCTGGTGCTTTTCTTAATAAAAAATATATAAATTTAATTACAGAAGAAAACTCTAAAAAGGGATATGGATATGGGTTTTTTAATTTTTTACCCACTTTTGTGGGGGCCATTACTACTGCAGCATATTTGGGGGGGGTTATAGATACCCACGTTTTAGATTTTACAAAATGGGACCAAATTTATGAAAAAAGAGAGGAAAAACAACTTCAATTAAGGAAATCTTTTGAAGAAAGAGTTTTAGATAAAGCATATTTAGTTTTTGATACAGATTCAAATAATTCCATTTCAAAAAATGAGTTTGAACAAAGTATTGAAAAAAGTTCTTATAGGAGGTTCACGGGAGAGGGGCATCTAATCAATTTTTATGATAGATTAAATTGGGATTTTGAGCTAGGAGAAGAATATATTAAAGTTAGGGAGAGGGAAAAATGAAATTAACAGAGAAAGTAGGAGAATATGTTTTTAGTCCTTATAGGGACAAGACAATGTCTTATTTAGTTGGAATATTAGATGGATTAACGGTATATCAAACTTTAGCATTATCTCAAGGGCATGGAGATTTAAGTGATGCCCTTCTTACAGGATATCTTTTTCTTTTTGGTCATTTTGCAGATTACATGTCCATTAGAGATAATAAAAAAGATAATATAAGGATTGAAAAGAGGTTAGAAAATGAAAACTAATTTTGGAAGAAATTTGTTAGGATCACTTGGTTGGGTCTTTATTCCATCTATTGTGGCATTAGTTAGCATTTATGAATCTATATCAAGGGATTATGGAACGTATAATTATAAAAAATGGTCTGAAATTTACCAGCAAAGACAAATTGAAAGAATAAAAAATATTAAAGATAAATTTTACGAAATAGATTCTGATAGCAGTGGCATAATTGATTCAACAGAATATTTAGATTTTTATTTGGGAAAAAGAGAAGTTGTGAAAGATTCTTTATTTAAGAATATGACTTCTGTAAAAATTTATGATAATAGAACAGAAGTTTCTGGAGGGAGGATTCCTGGTGATCCTAGAAGGCCTTTTCTTTTAGTTGATTATGAAAATGATGGAATATTAGATAAAAAGACTATTTATTTTCCCTGTCCGAGATATGGGTCTGGAGGTCCAATACAAACAGAGATTTCCGAAAAGGATCAAGAGTTTTATTCAAAACTTAGAAATTAATTTATCAATGTTTGGTTTAATTGTTCTTGAGAAATTTGATTTATAATATTTTTTAGATAGTTTGATTCTAAAGCAAATCCAAGATTTTCTCCAGTACTTATTTTAAAATTGTTAATTCCAATTATTTTTCCTTGTTTATTTATTAATGGACCTCCGGAATTACCAGGATTTAAAGCAGCATCTGTTTGAAAATAAGCAGAAATTCCATTTGCTCCAGGCCTTTCTTTTGCAGAAATAATTCCTTCTGTTACTGAAAATTGTAATCCAAGTGGATTTCCAATTGCAATTACTTTTTCACCTATTTGAGTATCATCAGAGTTTCCTAATTCTAATTGATGATAGTCCCCTTCCACTTTTAATAGGGCTACATCTAATTCTCCATCATATCCTATAAATTCTGCACCTACAGGTGTTTGATCAGAAGTTATTATTCTTATTCCTGTTGCTAAATGCCCTTGATCATCTGCTAAAACATGTGCATTTGTGATTACATATCCTTCTGATGAAATAATAAATCCTGTTCCTTGTGCAGAATTTGTTTGAATTGTCACAACTCCTTTTATTGCCTCTTCAATAATTCCTGAAAAATCTTCTCCTGCTGAAGCTTTTAATAAATCTAATTCTTGTTGATTTGATTCTAGATCTAATTGTGTTTGTTGTAAATTTTCTTGAGTTAAACTCAAACTTTCAGTTGTTTGCATAATATTTCCTGTTAAAATATTTATTTTTGTTTGAGTGTCTGCTTGAAGCTCTGCAATTTTATCATTAAGAGAATTATAATTATATTCTTGTTTCACATATATAGAATAAAATAAAATACTTGAAACTATCATGAAAATTATTACTAATGAACTAAAGCTTCCAATCATCCATTTGTGGTGTTTTTTAAGTGCCATTGAAAATCCCTTTTTATTAAAATATAAAAATCTTAAACTATAAAAACCTAACTTTGCTTTAAAATTAAGTGGGCTCGTCGTTCAATGGATAGGATGTCTGGTTTCGGCCCGGATGATGGGGGTTCGAATCCTCCCGAGCCCGTTTTAATAAAAATGAATAAAATAGAAAAAAAGAGGTTTTTTGTTGCAACATCTATACTTGTTGGAACATGTATTGGAGCAGGAGTATTAGGAATTCCATATGTAGCTGCTTCTGCAGGATTTTTAGTGGCATTGGCATATATTGTTTTATTAGCAATGGTTTTACTTACTGTTAATTTGTATATGGGTGAAATTGCTTTAAGAACAAAAGGAAATCACCATATTGCAGGTTATGCTGAAAAATATTTAGGAAAAAAAGGAAAATTCTTTGCAGAGTTTGCATTAATATTTGGAATCTATTCTGCTATTATTGCTTATTTATTTGGAGTTGGGGAAAGCTTTAGTGTTTTAATTTTTAATCATGCTGGACATGCTTCTGCTTTAGGAGTATTGTTTGGATTTTTTATGTCTTTTTTATTATGGCGTGGAATGAAATCTTTAAGAAAATTTGAAGAAATAGGAGTTTCAATGATTTTATTTTTACTTGCAATTATTGTTTTAGTATTTTTTAGACATATAGAAATATCAAATTTATTAGCCTATAATATTTCAAATATTTTTGTTCCTTTTGGAGTCATTTTATTTGCTTTACTTTCTTTTTCAGCAATTCCTGAAGTTAATATTGTTTTAAGGAAACATCCTCATTTATTAAAAAAATCTTTAATTACTGGGGCTCTTATTCCTGTTATATTTTATATCTTATTTGCCTTGGTGGTGGTTGGATTTAAAGGAGTTACAACACCTGAAATCGCAACTTTAGCTCTTGGGCCTTTATTTATTGTTTTAGGAATTTTTACTATGTTTACTTCTTATCTTGCCTTAGGAATGGCTTTAGAAGATAATTTAAAATATGATGAAAAGTATAGTCAAAAAAAATCTTGGTTTTTAGTCACAATAGTTCCAATAATTTTATTTTTATTTATTAAATATTTTGAATATTTTTCATTTACAAAAATGCTTTCTATTGGAGGTGTTATCGCAGGAGGATTAACAGCTATTTTAATTTTATTAATGGCGGTAAAAGCAAAGAAAAAAGGAAATAGAGAACCAGAATATTCATTTCCAATTAATTGGTTTATAATTATATTTTTGTCTTTAATATTTGTCCTAGGAATTATTACAGAGGTTTTAGCTGCTCTTAGATAGCTTTTTATAAAAGATTTATTTTAAGTATTAATGAAAGAGTTGATAAAACCAAATTTAAAATCTATTAGAATATTTTTCTTTTTAATAGGCATTATTGCTACTTTAGCATATAGAATAATTATTGTTTTAAATTTTTATGATCCTTATTGGGTCAAGGTCGCATGGTATATTGGAACTATAGGATTTATATTATATTTTGGCCATAGATTTGAAATTCAAAGAAGAAGAGCTAAATTTGTAAAAGATTATAATTTAATTAGAGAAATTGAAAAAAATAAACAAGTGAAGGGTGAGAAAAAGAAAGCACTTTTATATATAATAAAAACAACTTATAATTCTAAAGCGCGATGGAATTCTCTTTTTATTTTTATTTTATCTCTAATTGCTTTAATTGTGGGTATTATTTTTGATTTAGGGATTTTTGGATAGTTTTTTATAGAATATTTTTCTTTTGATAATATGAAAAATAATGCAAAACCAGGGGATTTTGTTGAAGTTCATTTAATAAAAAAAATTTATGAGGGAATTTTATTAGAAACACCTGAAGATGAAAAAGGAATTGTTTTGTTAAAGTTAGGTTCAGGATATAATATTGGGTTTATTCAAAAAGAAGTTTTAGAAATTAAGTTATTAAAAAAATCTAAAGAAATTGACCAAAAAATAGAAATTAAGAAAGATTCTGAAAAACCAAATATTGCCATGATTATTACAGGAGGAACTATTGCTGCTCGTTTAAATCCTAAAAAAGGAGGTGTTGATTGGTTAGACACTCCTGAATCTTTGTTTAAAATTTATCCAGAACTTTTTGAAAAAGTTAATGTTATAAAAGTTGAAATTCCATTTATGAAAGCTAGTGAAGATATGGATTTTAAAGATTGGCAAAAACTTGCAAGAATTTCTGAAAAACTTCTTAATGACTCTAATATTAAAGGACTAATAATTACTCATGGAACAGATTTTTTACATTATACTAGTGAGGCTTTGAGTTTCTTTTTAAAAGATTTAAACAAACCAGTTGTGTTAACATATTCTCAAAGAAGTATTGATCGTGCTTCAAGTGATGCAAATTTAAATTTACAATGTTCTGCTTTAGCTGCTATTTCAGATATAGCTGAAGTTATGATTGTTGGCCATGCAAATAGTAATGATGAATTTTGTTATGCTATGCCTGGAACAAAAGTAAAAAAAATGCATACTTCTAGAAGAGATGCTTTCAAAGTAATTAATTCAAAACCAATTGCAAAAATTTATCCTGATAAAATAGAATTATTATCTAAATATAGGTTAAGAAATAAAAATAAAGTTAAGTTAGATTCTAAGTTTGAAGAAAAAGTAGCTTTGATTAAAATTTATCCTGGTCAGAATCCAGATATTTTAGATTATTATAAAAAGAAAAAATATAGGGGTCTTGTTTTAGAAATGGGGGGTTTAGGTCATGTTCCCACAAAAAGAGCTAGATTGGGTTGGACTAAGAAATTAAAAGAATTACAGGAAAAAGGAATTATTATTTGTGCCACAGCTCAAACAATTAATGGCAGATTAGATCCCCTTGTTTATTCAAATGGCCGTGAACTTTTGAAAACAGGAATTATTTATCTTAAAGACATGTTGTCTGAAACAGCTTTTGTGAAATTAAGTTGGGTTTTAGGGCATTCTGAATGGGCTAAGGATAAAGAAAAAATTAAAAAGAAAATGCTTGAAAATATTTCAAAAGAATTTAATAATAGATTAGAAAAATAATTTTTTAAAAAATAAAAAAAAAGATGTTAATTAAAACATCTTTTTCCATAAAGGAATTGCTAATATAACAGTTAGAATCAAATACCAGTACCATGCAAACCTCATAACAAGATTATGGAATCCTGGCCAAACAGTTATTAAAAACAAAGTTGCGAAAAACATAACTAACTTGAATCTTGGAACATCATACCATTTCATTTTTTTCAACATCTTTGTTACCATTTTTTTCATGATTTTTATACCTCCTTTTTATTAATGAAAATTATTTTTTTCTTTTTATCATAGATT
>JADHVH010000004.1 GCA_016784085.1 Candidatus Pacearchaeota archaeon | reverse complement strand
ATAGATTTATCTCTATTAAGCGGGAGTGCCGGAGTGGTCAAACGGGCTGGATTAAGGCTCCAGTAGCTTAGTGCTTGCGAGGGTTCGAATCCTTTCTCCCGCATATTTTTTAAAATTAGTGATTAATAAATTTCATTTTAAACAAAGAAGAAGAAATAAGTAAAATTATAATTAAATTTAAAATATCTCGGAAATAAGTCAAATCTGTAGATCCCCAAATTTTTATTAAACTAAGAATCATATTTAATGTGAATGCAATTATTGCCCCTAAAAGAAATGTAAGGGATAATTTGTATCCATTTCTTTTTTTCATAACTAATAGATTTAAGATTGCTGCCAATACTCCTAGAACTGCTGAAAATAATATTATCAATTCTAATTCCATTATTTCTTATTTTTTTTGAATTTTAATTTTTTAAAAAAGTTTTTCTTTTTTAATTTTTTATTTCCAACGATAATTTCTGCTAGTTTATTATAGGCTTTACTTGCTTTTGATCTAGGTTTAAATAAAATAAGGGGCCTTCTATGCGCAATTGATTTTGGAATTTTTTTATCAAAAGGAATTTTCTGAATAATTTTTATTTTTAATGCTTTTTCAATTTCTTCAGATTTCAATTCATATCTTTTATTTTCTACCTTATTTAAAATCAAACCTCCCACTGGAACTTTTAATCTTTTAGCATATTCAATTGCTTTAGCAGCAGTAACTATTGAAGGATAATCTGGATTAGTCACAATTAAAAGTGCTCCAGCAACATGAAGAGTAGCAATAGCTTCTAAATCAAATCCAGGAGCACAATCAAGTAAAATATAATCATATTCCAAAGATAATTGTTTTAAAAGAGAATCATAGGTATTAATAATTTTTAAAAGATTTTCTCTAGCTTTTTTAATATTTTTATCTTTTCTTTTTATTTTTATTGTAGCAGGAATAATATGAATCTTCTCATTCAAGCATAATTTTAGAAGAGACAAATATGGTTGGTTTTCCGACACATGATTTTTACTTACAAGGTTCTTTCATGGATTTTTATTTTAGGAACACTGATTTAGATATGAATAAGGTGTATTATCCTAGTTGGGTTTCAGATACAAGATTTTTTAGGCAACATTTAGTTGTGATCAATGTTTCAGATCAATTTAATGAAACAGGTTCTGGAGTTATAGACATAGAAGACAATCACATTTTTAATGGAGACTCAAATGGAAATGGAGCAGATCTTGAAACCTTAAAAAATCCCACAAGCCATTTACTTGTTGCCACAGATGAAAATGGGACCGCTGAAACTTGGTTAACTGAAAGGCTATTTTTAGCTAGAAGTTCTTCTCCCGTCGTAATCACTGAGTATGATTTTTGGCCCTATAATTTAACAGCTAAAACTTGGAATACGAATACTACACAGCAATTAAGTTTAAGTTCAAATTCCACAATTCCTGTTAAATTTGATATTATTGTTCCTGAAGGTGCTTTGCCTCCTTGCACTTTAGCAGAAATGTTAGATCTAAATAATGATGGATTTGTAGATCATGATGACTCTATAATTGTTTTAAGATATCTTGCAGGATGGAATGTAGAGCCTGTAGAGGCTAAAGAGTGTACTGGGATAAATCTTAATATTGTAGGAAATCCTAGCGGGAATTAAATAGTTCTTGTAGTACCTATCAAAACATTTAAATATTATTTTGTAGTACCTAAATTATAAAATGGCCTTTATAGTCAAGAAAACAATCTCAGAAAATGAATATTATTATCTGAATGAAAATAAAAGGGTGGAGGGCAAAGTTAAGACAAAAACTCTTGCTTATTTGGGAAAAACAAAAAAAGAAGCAGAGAAAAAAGCAAAGAAAATTATCGAAGAAATGAAAAATAAATCAACTTCTCACAGTGATTCAAATAAAGAAAAATCTGAAAAAAAGATAATTAATCGTAAGTTAACTAAAGAGAAAATTTCTATAGAAAATCTGGCTAAATTTTGTAAAGAAAAAGGATTTGTATATAGAAGTTCAGACATCTATGGGGGCTTTTCTGGTTTTTGGGATTTTGGGCCTTTAGGAGTGGAATTATTTAATAATATTAAGAAAGAATGGTGGAATTATTTTGTGTATCAGAAAGAAAATATTCTTGGAATGGAGGCAAGCATTTTATCCCATCCTAGGACTTGGAAAGCTTCAGGCCATATAGATAATTTTAGTGATATTTTTGTAAAATGTAAAAGCTGTGGTAAGACTGGGAAGTTAGATGAGAACGAATTAGGTAGGGTAACATGTGATTCTTGCAACGGAGAATACGAATCTCAAGGAAAATTCAATTTAATGTTTGAAACGAAGGTTGGAGCAATAGATTCTGAAGAAGCATATCTCCGAGGAGAAACAGCTCAAGGGATGTTTTTAGATTTTAAATTAATAAATCAGACCTCTAGAATGCAAATTCCATTTGGAATTGCCCAAATTGGAAGGTGTTTTAGAAATGAAATTGCTCCAAGAGACTTTTTATTTAGAAGTAGGGAGTTTCACATTGGGGAATTTGAATTTTTTATTAATCCCGAGGAGAAAAAATGTAATTTATTAAAAAATAAACATCTTAACATTTCTTTTTATTTTTTATCTGAAGAAAATCAAGTAAGTAACAAGGAAAATTTAGAAAAAGTTACCATAAAAGAAATTCTGAAGAAAAATAAACTTGAAGAATGGCATGCTTATTGGTTAGCAGAACAAATTATTTGGTTTAGGAGTTTAGGTTTGGAAGAAATAAAAATTAGAGAGCACACTAAAGAAGAATTAAGCCATTATTCTTCTGCAACTTTCGACATTGATTATGAATATTCTTTTGGGTCTAAAGAAGTTGCTGGAAATGCAAATAGAGGGCAATTTGATTTGATTCAACATTATAAAGAAAGTAAGGAAAAAATGGAAATATTTGATGAAAAATATAAGCACAAAGTAATACCAAAAGTAATTGAACCAACCTTTGGAATGGAAAGAATTTTTTTAGCTATAATTTCTAAAGCATATTGTAAAGACCAAAAGGATAATGTTGTTCTTAAAATTCCCTTAAATCTTTCGCCAATTAAAGCAGCAATTTTCCCAATTGTCAAAAAACCTGAATTTGAGAAATTTGCTAGGGCAGTCTTTGAAAAGCTAAACAAGATTTACAATGTTGTTTATGATAAATCTGGAAGTATTGGTAGGAGATATGCCCGAAATGATGAAATTGGGACTCCTTATTGCATAACAATAGATGGAGATAGCCCTAAAAATAAGGATGTAACAATAAGAGACAGAGATACTACAAAACAAATAAGAGTCAAAGTAGAAGATATTGAACATATTCTAAGAGATTTAATAAGTGGAAAAATTAAATTCATTGATGCAGGAAAAGTAATTAATTAATATGGAAGAGTGCATATTTTGTAAAATTGTGAAAGGAGAAATTCCAAGTGTTAAAATTTGGGAAGATGAAAATCATTTGGCAATTTTAGATATACATCCCAACACAGAAGGAATGACTTTAGTTTTAACAAAGAAACATTATGACTCCTATATTTTTGATTTATCTGATGAAACATATTCTAAGTTAATGTCTGGCTCTAAAAAAGTAGCCAAAATTTTAGAAAAAGGATTGGATGTTAAAAGAATTGCAATGGTTTTTGAAGGTCAAGGAGTAAATCACATCCATACTAAACTATATCCAATGCATAATGTAGATACCAATAAATTTGGAGAATTATCTGGCAATGTTTATTTTGAAAAATATCCCGGATATATTACTACAGAGATTGGGCCTCAAAAATCTATGGAGGATTTAAAAAAAGTAGCTGAAAAAATAAAAAAAATGTCTCTGGGGGGATTTTAACCCCCGACCTCCGCCTCATGAGAGCGGCGCTCTAAACCCTGAGCTACAGAGACGAGATTAAGAAAGACATATGCTTTAAAAAGGTTTTTTTCTTGATTAGGTTATGGTTTTAGAAAATGAAACTGTTTCTGCAATAAGTTTATTATCTCAAGAAATTCTATCAAAAATAGGGTGGATTATCCAAGCAATAGGGGGATTATTAGTAATTTATATTATTTTAATTATTGTAAAAATATTTACCATTAAAAAAGAACTAAATATTTTAAAAGAAGTACAAAAAGACCTAAAAATTATCAAAAAGAAGTTAAAAATAAAATAAATAGAAATTTATTTTTCTTTTTTATTTTGATGTTTGATTCTAGTCAAAAGTCCAGCCATTTGATTTCTTATCTTTTTACTAGGTAAATTATCTCCAAGTATTGTTTTATTTTTCTCAAAATCTTCATTAAATTCAACACCTTTTTCTTCAAAAGCTTTTGCAGCTCTCTTAACCATTTTAGATTTTATTTTTCCCATTTTATTATATTTTGAAGAACCTATTTAAGGGTTTCTATTGAGTCTAATTCCTTAATAGCTTCAATCAAATTCTCAATTTTTTTTAAAGGACCCCCTTTACTTAAAAGAGTATATTGAAGTCCCAATTCTTTTGCTTTTTTACTAGCTTTAACTATCTCTAATTCATTTATTCTTTTTTTGTTATAAGCAAATAATAATAATTCCTTTCCTTTTGATCGAACTTTCAAAATTAGGTCATTTTTAGATAAACTTTCAACCTCAATGATTGTAATTGATTTTTCCAATAAAAATTCTTTAACCTTGTTAAAAAAAATCTCATTTTTTTTAGAAGAAATTGATTTTCTTTTAGAAGTAATTTTTTTCTTAGGTTTTGGCTTTATAATTGGAATTTCTTTTTTCTCTTTTTCAGAAGATTCTTTATCAAAAATATTTAATTCAACAGGTTTTTCTTCTTTAATACTTTCTAATTTTGGTTTTTCAATTGATTTTAAATCAGGAACAGGTTCTGTGAAATATCTCCAAAAAATTTCACCTTCTTTTTTAAAAGGTATTGCAAAATCCCGAATATATCTCAGGGCAACTCTTATTGCAGGATGTTGAATCTCATCTTTGAGAATTTTTTCTTTTTTTAATAGTAAAAAAGCATCTTTTTCTTTACTTTTAAGATGCTCTGCATAGTTTTCCAATTTAGCTTCTTGACCCTCAATATAATAAAGAGGGGAATTTCCAACCTTCATATGGCTAATAACAATTTTTCTATCAGATATTAATTCAGAAAGAAATGCAGATGCAAAGAGCATACTTAATCCAACTTCTGAAGCTACATGTGCAGGTAAACTTGGACCTCTTCTTTGTAATACTGAAAGAATTTTTTCTTTAATAGGGGTTGTGTCTTGAGTAGGCATGTTGAAAGAAAGATCGAAGAGATTATAAAGATTTTTATGGTCTAATCCAACCCACTTCATAATATGTTATTTTGCCTTCTTCATCAATAATTGCTAAAAGTAAATTCTTTTTTGTAGAATGGGCTACCCTATTTTTTGCAGAAAATTCATGCATAGCTAATTTATTTGATTCATGTTCTGTAAATAAAATCCATTTTGCATGATTTTTACCAGGTTTTTCACCTTTTCCATATACTCTAAAATCCGCCCCAAATTTAAGTGCTGTTTTCAAAATATATCCTCTTTGCCTCAAATCCTTAAAAACAGTATATTTGAGAGAAATTTTTTTATCAATTCTTCTTAGTTTAACCAATAAATCTTTTTTAGAAATTTTTTTATTTTTTAAAATAACTTCTAATTTCCCTTTTTCAACTAAAAATAAGACTTCTGAAAGAGAATATTGTATTTTATCTTCTACAGGTTCTCCAAAAAAACTTTTTTTATAAAGAGCATAGGCTTCTGTAGAGTTGCTTGAAACTATTTGTCCAAGAATATTAGCTTGAATCTTTTTCATACTTTTTTAAACTAAAGATAATATTTAAAAGTTGCTAAGTAATTATTTAGTAATGGAATATAATTTTAAAAATATAGAAAAAAAATGGCAGAAGAAATGGGAAGAAAAAAAAGTTTTTGAAGTTAATGAAAACTCTAAAAAGAAAAAATATTATGTTCTAGAACAATTCCCTTATCCTTCTGGAAGCGGCCTACATGTTGGTCATTCTTTTGTTTATACTATTGGAGATATCTATTCTAGGTTTAAAATATTACAAGGATTTAATGTACTTCATCCTATGGGGTATGATAGTTTAGGCCTTCCTGCTGAAAATGCTGCAATAAAAGAAGGAATTTCTCCAAAAAAATACACCAATACTTCTATTAAAAATTTCATAAAACAACAAAAAGCACTTGGATTATCCTATGATTGGTCTAGGTTATTTTGGACTCATGATTCTGAATATTATAAATGGGATCAATGGATTTTCTTAAAAATGTTTGAAAAAAATTTAGCCTATAAGAAAGATTCTGCAGTAAACTGGTGTTCTAAGTGTAAAACAGTATTAGCAAATGAACAAGTACATAATGGAAAATGTTGGAGGCACGAGGATACAGAGGTTGATGTAAAACATCTTAATCAATGGTATTTAAAAATAACAGACTATGCTGAAGAATTAGCTAATTTTGAAACAGTAAAAGAATGGCCTAGTTTAATTAAAAAACTTCAGAAAAATTGGATTGGTAAAAGCTTTGGAACAGAAATTATTTTTGAAATAAATAAAAAGAAATGGCCTATTTTTACTACTCGGCCAGATACAATCTATGGTGTTACTTTTATGGTCGTTTCAGCACAACATCCTAAACTATTAGATTTGGTTACAGATGAAAGAAAAAAAGAAGTTAAAAAATTTATTGGTAAATTAAGTTCTGTTAGTCAGGAAGATATTGACAAACTTGATAAAGAAGGGGTTTTCACTGGAAGTTATGCTATAAATCCTATAAATAATGAAAAAATTCCTGTTTATGCAGGTAATTTTGTTGTGGCTGATTATGGTAGTGGAATGGTAATGGCAGTTCCAGCCCACGATCAAAGAGATTTTGAATTTGCTAAAAAATATGATATTGGCATTAAACAAGTTATTGACGGAAAAATTACTAATTCTAAAGCATATGTTGGGCAAGGGAATTTAATTAATTCTGAAAGTTTTAATGGTTTAAAAAATCAAGAAGCAATAGAATCAATTACTAAATGGCTTGAAGAAAAAAGATTAGGAAAAAAAACAGTAAACTATAGACTACGAGATTGGTTGATTTCTAGACAAAGATATTGGGGAACTCCAATTCCAATTATTCATTGTGAAAAATGTGGTCCAGTACCTGTTCCTGAACAAGATTTACCTGTTAAGCTACCTGAAAAAATAGAATTTGGAAAGGGAAACCCTCTAGAAAAAGCAGAATCTTGGATAAAAACAAAATGTCCTAGGTGTAAAGGAGAAGCTAAAAGAGAAACAGATACAATGGATACTTTTGTAAATTCCTCATGGTATCATTTAAGATTTGTAGATCCTAAAAATAGTAAAAAAATATTTGATATAAACAAAGCCAATTATTGGGCTCCAATGGACATTTATATTGGAGGAAAGGAACACGCCTGTATGCACGATATTTATATTAGATTTTATCATAAATTTTTGAGAGATTTAGGTTTAGTCAAAACAGATGAACCTGCTGTAAAATTATTTGTTCAAGGAATGATCCATGGAGAAGATGGAAATAAAATGTCTAAATCATTAGGAAATGTGGTGGATCCTCTAAACGTTATAAAGAAATATGGTTCAGATGCCTTGAGAATTTTTTTAGTTAGTGTTGCTAGTCCTGAGAGCAATTTTAATTGGAGTGATAAGGGTGTTCAGGGAACATATAAATTTGTAAATAAAGTTTTCAAGTTTTTTGAAAAAGTAAAAATCTCCAAATCTAGTCCGAAGGTAGAAAGTAAAATAAATAAGGCCATAAAAGAAATAACTCTAGATATAGAAAACTTCAAATATAATCTTGCCATAATAAAAATAAGAAGTGTTCTGGAATCAATCTTTGAAGAAAAAACTATTTCTAAAAAAAATGCAGAAAGTTTCATTAAGTTATTAGCTCCTTTTGCACCCCATATTTCAGAAGAATTATGGTCTAAGTTAGGAAATAAGAATCTTATTATTTTAGATAAATGGCCTAGAGAAGATGAAAAAAAGATAAATGATAAATTTGAAAAAGAAGATGAAATGATTTTAAAATTAAAATCAGACATAAATAATATTAAAGGAATTTTAAATAAAGAACAAACTAAAGTTTATGTTTATGTTATGCCCAAGGAGGTCGAAATTTATAAAAATATTGAAGGAATAAATTTATTTGCAGTTAATGATAAAGAAAAATACGATCCTCAGAATAAATCTAAGAAAGCTAAACCAGGAAAACCAGGGATATATTTAGAATGAAGAAAAAATATATTCAAATAAGTATTTTATTAATAGTAGTTTTATTAGCTGCAATTTTTATTGAGCCAGTCACAACAGGAAAGGCCTCAGAAGGTCAACCATTAAGATATGTTCCTCTAAGCGAAGAAGAAATACAAAAAGCAGCTTCAACAATTTTATCTACAGAATTTATTCAGGACGTTCCAGAAAAAGATCCAATTGCCTTAGTATTTTATAGTTATGAAGGTGAAGAAATGGTTCAAAGAGATGGGTTTTTAATTGGAAAAAACCAGCTTTTAACATCAGGAATACCTAGCCTATTTATTTATGCCCCTTCAAATTACATAAATCAATTTAATGGAAATAATTTATGCGAAATAGTTCAATTAGCAAATAATAATGGAGAATTAATTATTAATAGTGAATATGGAAATACAAAACTACTTCTTAAATATTCTAGCCTTTTAAAACATAGAGGATGTTTTGGATTTTAAATTCTAACAAACCAAGCTAATCCCAAAACTATTCCTAATGATAAAAACAATTTCCAGATTTGAGAATCTAAAGGGGTAAATAAAATTATTAAGAGAGACATTACAGAAAATAACTTCAAAGTTTGTGTTTTATCCATTTTTATCCAGGCTCTAGCTAGGAGAAGTTTGGGCTTGCCTGTTGGTTAAAAAATAAAAAATAAATTTATCCAAATAAGGCAGACAAGCCTTCTGCTGCAGCTTCTTTTTTCTCTTCTTTAGGTGCTTCTTCTTTCTTTTCTTCTGCAGGCGCAGCACTACCACTTTGGGCAGGAGCAGCGGCAGCCAGACTAGCATTTTCTAGTTCTTTATCTATATCTACACCTTTCAAACTAGCAACAAGAGATTTGATTTTTGATTCATCAACTTCAGTACCAGTAGCTACAACAACTTTTTTCACATTCTCTTCATTAACTTCTTTTCCAGATTTGTGCAACAAAAGTGCCGCATATATGTTTTCCATTATTTAGTTTCCTCCGATTTTTGAGTGTTATTTTCTTCAGAAGTTGTTTCAACTTCTTTCTTTTCTTCTGCAGGTTCTTCTTCAGAAGTTGTTTCAACTTCTTTCTTTTCTTCTGCAGGTTCTTCTTCAGAAGTTGTTTCAACTTCTTTCTTTTCTTCTGCAGGTTTTTTATTTGCAGTTAAATTTTCAATAGCTTTTCCGTGAGCATTAGCTTTAGCAAGTAAGAAACCAATAGTTTCTTTAGAAAAATAACCAATTTCTACAGCAAATGCTAAAGATTTTGAAAATGAATCTTTTAATTCATTTAATGTTCCTTCTTTATCAATTTTTATTTCAAGATATAATTTATTTTCTTTAGTATCAAATGCAGATTGGGGAAGAAAACCAATTGCAAAAGGTTTGATATCTAGTTTAGACATAAGATTTGCAGCACCTTCAGAAATTTTTTCACCTTTTTTAGCAATAATTTTTGGTTTTTTAATATTAATTTTTCCCTTTTCAATTTGAATTTCAATTCCTAATGCTCCAAGTTCACTTATTGCAGGTCCTGGAACTAAATCTGTAGGTCCTTCTGGAATTTCAATATCTTCAGGAGCTTCTTGTCCTGCCTTTGCCTTAGTAGCAGTAGTATTTTGAAGAAGTTCTCCAGCTAATTCAAAAGAATCTAAATCTGAAAATAAAACAGCTATACTTTCAGTGATTTCACTTTCCAATTTTTTAGCATTATTGTTACCAGAATTTTCAAATGCCCTTAGAATAATATTTTTTTTAGGAACCTTAACAATAGCTTTTCCCCTCAATTTTTTTCCTATTTCTTGGAACTGAGATGCAGGAATATTTTTTATAGATGTGATTAAAATAGTTTTTTTATTTTTAATTAAGTTTACAAGTTCCTCTACAGCTTTTATTTTTTTTTGAGGAATTTCCTTTTTTCTTTCATTAATCATTTTATACTTATTTTTACAGGTTTAGTCATAGTGAATTTAAGTTCAACATTTTTAATGTTTTCAATATTTCTAGGAAGAGTTGGAACAACATAATCATAGATTGCAATAATATTTTCAATTATTTCAGAATCCTTCATACTTTGTTTTCCTACTGGAAGTTTAATACTAGCTTCCTTAACTTTAAATTTAACAGTATTATTTATTTTATTTTTTAAAGTTGCAATACTTTCATCATCCACTGTTGCTAAAATACCTAATTGAGGTGAAGGCATTTTCCCTGTTGGACCTAATACTCTTCCAAAAAAAGTAGCAACCTTAGGCATTAAACTTGCTTGGGCTATAAAGAAATCATATTTATCAACTAATTTTTTAACAAGATGCTTATCTTTATATTTTTTAAATTCAGCAAAAGTAATTGTGTCTACATTATTATTTTTTGTTTCAAAAAATGCTGCAATTTTTTTATCTTTAATTTTATGAGGTATTTCTATTAATAAATTAACATTACTTTTTTTAACATCAAATTTCTTTAGATTTAAAATTAGGTCTACTGTTTGATCAAATTTTCTTTCTTTAGACTGTCTTAATTCTTCCAATGCTTTTTTTAATTCTTTTTCTAATTCCATTCTTAATTTCCTCCTACATTATGCGTCAATGCTATAGAAAATAGGCATTGCCGATGTAGTTAACGGTATTTTTGAAAGAAGATTTTGGTTTATAAATATTTTGTTTTACTACAATAATGCTTAAATACCAATCTAATTTGAAGTGAACATGGAATTAGTAGCATTATTATCTTCTGGAAAAGCGTCCTGGGCTCAGGTCTCTGGACTTATGAAATATGGAGATTGGGAAGATGTAATTCTTATTGGAGGAGATTTTGCAAAAGAATTTGCCCATGAAAAAAAATTTAAATTTATTCAAATAGATTTAAATAAAAAATTAGTAGATTTAAAAGAAGATATTTCTAAAAAATTAAAGGGAAAAATAAAGGGAGTTGAAGTTGCACTTTCAATTGCGAGTGGAGAAGGAAAGGAACATATGGCTTTAATTTCTGCTCTGATTAATTTACCTGTAGGAATAAGATTTGCCGCTCTAACAAAAGAAGGAATAATTGATCTTTAAAAAAAGATGTGAAAAGCCCATAGAACCATTGTTAATAGAGCTATAAATAAGATTAATTGAGTCATAAATTTATAACTTTTCATAGCAATATTTTTATTTTTAGTAATAGCTAATATAGATAAATAAAAGAATCTACCCCCATCAAAAATACCCACCGGAAGCATATTTAATATTGCTACACTAATACAAACCAAAATAATCCACCATAATAAATTGTAAATAAAATCTGTAAGATCTCCTAGTTTTTTATGATAATAAATATTAGATTCTTTAAGGGAAATTAAACTATCTGTAGATTGATAAAATCCAATTCCAAGCCAAGCAATGGAAGCATTTTCAGGATGAGCTTCAAGGATAATATCTAAATTATAATCCCTATTATCTTCTGCCAACAGATTCAAAGTTATTTTATCTCCGGGAGAATATTTTGACAATTCTAAGGTCAAGTCTTCAATACTTGTTAAATCATTTTCATTTATTTTCAAAATAGTCTTTTCAAGATCAATTTTTATTGCAGGCGCAGAATGATAAACTGCAATATTTCCATTATTTTCCATTTGTTTTTCCAAAATATCTCTAGAAGCCAAATATTCAGAATCATTTGTTTTAATTATATTTAATGAGTCTTCTTTAGTTAATTCAACTATTTTAGAATAATTCAAATTCAATGTAGAAATATTATTAATGGAGATTATTCCAGGAATTGCAATTGCAGTGGTAGCATAGGTATCAAAAGTAATTCCTGCTGGGACAAAAGTTAAAGTGAAAAATCCTATGAATATGAAAATAAATAAGATAGCTGTTATTATATTTGCAAAAGTTCCTGCAGATAATATTGATAATTGATGAAATATTTTTTTTCTACTCATTTTCTTTTCATCAAGTTCTACAAAAGCTGCTAAAAATACCGGGAAAAAGTTTGGAAAAAATCCAAATCCTGTTTTTTTAACTCCCACATTTCTTCTTGCAGCAAATATTCCATGGAAAAATTCATGTGGTATTGCAATTACAGCAATAATAATAATCCAAGATATAAAGTAAAATGGAGGTAAAAAATTAATATCAAATGCCTGAGGAACATATGGAAGCAAAGGCATTAAAGGAGGAATTTTAATTGCTTGAACAACAGCTGGTTTAAAACCATAAACCCAAACTAATTGGCCAATAGTATAAATAGCATAAGCCATTAAAAGATATCCTAACCCAACAGAAACATAGCTTAAAAAATTCAAAGTTTTTTTATACTTTTTTCCAACTCTTTCAATCATTTTTAGGCCCCATTTAGTAGGATATAATAGGAGAAGCCCATCTTTTTTTACATTTTTTTTTCTTTTATAGAGAAATATTGTAATAAATATTAAGAACAGAACTAATAATCCTAAATCATACATTATAAAACTCATTTTTTAACCTATTTTTTCTTTATTGGCCTAAATGCAGCTTTTTTACATTTCCTACATTTAACTTTTCCCTTAAGTATTTTTAGAGGATCTGCCCTCATCTTATTACTACAGTTTTTGCAAACATATATATTTTTGAAAAGTCTATTTTGAGCTTCGGGTATTTTTGCCATTTTATTTATAATTTCCTTTTTACTATTGTTCTGCCTTCAACATTCCAGTATTCAACATTATTTGTTTCTGCAAGTTCACTTTTTATATCTTCCGCACAGGGCACATCAATTGTTTCAAAAGTTTCAAGATCCATCACACTTACATCTTTAGATATTGAAAGAACTTGGCCCTTTCTTTTGTCAACATGCGGAACTTCTATTTTATCATGCCCTGGAATAACAAAAACTTTTTTTCCAGGTTTAAGAATTCCACTAGCTTCTATTCTTGCTTTAGAATGTCCATGCTTTCCAGTCTTACTAATATCTATTTTTTTAATAGTAAAAGGGTCACCATCAATTAGAATATTTGTTCCAACTCTTGCCTCAGTAGCGTTAATAATTTTAGCAGCCATGTTTTATCCAAAAGAAATACATTTATAAATATTTTTAATAACGAAATATTATAAAATGGCCTTAAAAAAGAATGATTTTATAGAAATAGAATTTACAGCAAGGATTAAAGATGGAGATATTTTTGATTCAAATGTTGAAAAACACCTAAAAGAATTAGGTTCAAATACAAAAGCTAAACCATTTATTTTTTCTTTAGGCCAAGGAATGTTTCTAAAAGGAGTTGAAGAATCTTTAATTGGAAAAGAAATTGGAAAACATAAAATAGAATTAATTCCTGAAAAAGCATTTGGAAAAAGAGATCCAAAGCTTATACAAAGAGTCCCAACAAGTGTTTTTAGAGAAAATGATTTAAGGCCTGTTCCAGGAATTATGTTTAATTTTGATGGAAAAATCGGAAAAGTTTTAGCTATTTCTGGAGGAAGGATAATGGTTGATTTCAATAATGCAGTTGCAGGAAAAGATGTAGAATATGATCTAAATATCTTAAGGAAAGTAGAGGATAAATCTGAACAAGTAAAAGCATTTATAGATTTTTTATTTAAGAAAGATTTAAAGTTTGAAATAAAAGATAAAAAAATAATTCTTGAAGCTGAAAAAGGAATGGATAAATTTATTGAGCTTTTTAAAGACAAATTTAAGGAACTTTTCAATTTAGATCTAGAAGTAAAAGAAGCTCCTATCAAATCTCCTAAAAAATCACAATAATGCTTATAAAGAGTTGTTAATTCTGTTGAAATATGGAAGATGTGTATAATAATCAAGGTGGTGCTTCTAATGATTTTTCCCCTGAAGTAAAAGAAATTGATCGTGAATTGGCAGAATTATTAAAAAAACAATCTGCTAAGATAAAAGTTATAGGTATTGGTGGTGGAGGTGGAAATTCTTTAAGCCGTATGAGAGAAATTGGAATTAAAGGGGGAGAGCTTATTGCTATTAATACAGATGCTCAAGATTTACTTTATGCAAATGCAGATCAGAAAATTCTTATAGGAAAAGAATTAACTCAGGGACTTGGAGCTGGAAGCAATCCTAGAGTTGGTGAAGAAGCTGCAAAAGAATCTACTACTGAAATTAAGAAAAAAATTGCTGGAAGTGATATGATTTTTATTACATGTGGTCTTGGAGGAGGAACAGGTACTGGTGCTGCACCTGTTGTTGCAGGATTAGCAAAAAAACAAGGTGCATTAACAATTGGAGTAGTCACATTACCCTTTACAATTGAGGGAAGAAAAAGAATTGAAAATGCAATGGATGGTTTAGAAAGAATGGAGGCAACTGTAGACACCTTAATTGTAATACCTAATGATAAATTATTAGAATTAGCGCCAGAATTACCCTTACATACTGCATTTAAAATTGCAGATGAAATTCTTACAAATGCTGTTAAAGGAACAACAGAATTAGTTACAAGTGCAGGATTAGTTAATTTAGATTTTGCAGATGTTAAGACTGTAATGGTTGATGGTGGAGTTTCACTAATAGGAATGGGTGAATCAGATAGTGCTCAAAGAGCTTTAGAAGCTGTTGAAAAAGCTATTCAAAATCCATTATTAGATGTAGATATTTCAAATGCAAGTGGGGCTTTAGTAAATATAGTCGGGGGCTCAGATATGCATTTAGATGAATGTAAAACAATAATCGAAACAATTGGAGAAAGATTAAATCCTGACGCAAAACTAATTTGGGGTGCTCAAATTTCTGCAGATATGGATAAATCTCTTAGAGTTTTATTAATAGTTACAGGTGTAAAAAGCTCTCAGATTTTGGGCCATGGAGATTCTATGGAAAGTATAAGACATCAAGAAATTGAAGAAGAACTTGGAATTGAATTTTTCGAATAAATAGTTTTGATCCTAAAACTTAAAAACCCCCTAATTCTTAATTAAAGCATGGCTGAAATGTGGACTAAAACAAAATCATTTACATTGAAATGTAAGAGGGTATGGCATACTTTAAAAAAACCTTCTAGAAAAGAATTTGAAACAGTTGCAAAAATTTCTGCAGTAGGAATTCTTCTTTTAGGAGCAATAGGATTTGCAATTTCAGTGCTAATGAAAATATTTTTCTAGACTTGCGAAACTTTATAAACCCAAATTATTCATTAAATATATCTATTCCTTAGATATTTAAGGTGTAGTTGGAACAAAGAAAATGATATTTATTATTAAAGTAACTACAAATAAAGAAGAAAGAGCTGTAGATATGATCTCAGATCGAGCAAAGAAAAAAGAGATTAATGTTTTTTCAGTATCAAGACCACATGGATTAAGAGGGTATATTCTTTTAGAAGCTGAAGAAAGAGATTCTGCTGAAGAAGCTGTATTTAATCTACCATACGTCAAAGGAATTATTGGTAAAACAATTGGATATGAAGAAATTAAAAATATGGTTGAACCTTCTGCAACTTCTGTAACAATTAAAAACGGAGATATTGTAGAAATTATTTCTGAACCATTCAAAAAAGAAAAAGCGAAAGTTATAAGAATAGATAAACAAAAAGAAGAAGTTGTGGTAAGTTTATTGGGGGCCGTGGTCCCATTACCTGTTACAATTAAATTAGATAATGTTAAAGTTATAAGAAGAGAAGAAGGAGAAGACGAAGATGCAAATTAAACTTTTAGTAGAAGGGGGAAATGCCCAACCAGGACCAGCAATTTCACAAAAGCTAGGACCTACAGGAGTTAATGTTAATCAGGTAATGCAAAAAGTTAATGAAGCTACAAAAAATTTCAAAGGATTAAAAGTACCTGTTGAAGTTGAATTAGATCTTGGAACAAAAGAAATTGAAGTTAAAGTTTTTTCACCACCTGTTTCAGAATTATTAAAAAGAGAAGCTGGAATTGAAAAAGGATCAGGAGCTCAATTAAAATTAAAAGCAGCAAATCTTTCAATTGAACAGGTAATTTCTGTTTCTAAAACAAAACTTCCAAATTTACTTGCAAATAATTTAAGAGCTGCATTAAAATCAGTTGTTGGAACATGTGGAACTTTAGGATTTTTAATAGAGGGAAAATTGCCCACAGATGTTCAATTGGAAATTAACGAAGGAAAATATGATAAGGAAATTTCAGAAGAAATAACTGAAACTCCAGAAGAAAAAAAGCAACAATTACAAGATTCTTTTAAAAAATTAGACGATGCTCAGCAAAAAATGATTAAACAAGAAGAAGCCCAAAAAGCTGAGAAAGAAAAGAAAGAAATAAAGAAAGAAGATAACAAAGCTGAAAAATTAGGCGTAAAGAAGTAGTTTTATAAATTACCCTGCCTCTTTTTTATCAATGGGGTTATGGGGTAGCCTGGTAGCCTTTCAGGTTTGGGACCTGACGACCCCGGTTCAAATCCGGGTAACCCCACTTAAAGTAAAATGGCAACAAAATCAAAAAAATCAAGAGCTGCAGGAAGGTTTGGAGCTAGATATGGAAAGAAAATAAAAGTAAAGCTAGTAAAAGTTGAAGATAAACAAAGAAAAAAACAAAAATGTCCTTTCTGCGAAAAAATAGGAATTAAACGATTATCAAAGGGAATTTGGAAATGCCCTAGATGTGATAAAAAATTTGCATCAGATATATATTATTTAGATTAAAATGGTTTCATATAAATGTTTCAAATGCGAGAAAAAGATTAGTCACAACACCTTAGATAAAAGATTTGTTTGCCCCCATTGTGGAAGCAAAATTTTTTACAAACCTAGAACCAAAGTAAAAAAAATAAAGGCAGAATAAAAATGGTTGACAATCAAGAAAAGAATCAGGAAATACAATTTCTAGAACAGAATCTTCAAGGATTAATGTATCAAAAACAAGCTTTTCAAGTAGAAATTTCTGAAACAAAAGCTGCCCTAAAAGAATTAGAAAAATCAGATGAAGAAGTTTTTAAAGTGGTGGGCCAATTAATGATAAAATCAGATAAGGCTAAAATAAAAAAAGATCTTGAAGAAAAGGAAAAACTTTTAGATATAAGGATTAAATCTTTGGAAACTCAAGAACTTTCTATGGCAGAACAATTAGACAAAATAACTAGAACTGACAAATAATTCTAACCTATTAAAATATAGCAAAAAACTTGCGAAATATTTATAAAGAATCTGCAGTTAAAATTAATATGGTCTTCGAGAGAATAAAAAGAGCACTATCTGATTCTATGGAAGCAGGTGGAGTTGACAGCGAATATATAGAGATAGATGTAGGTAGAGAAAAAAAGGAACAGAAAATTCTTGTAAAACTTTTTACATTAAAACATTATGACGAAATTGGAAACATATTAAACACTTTAAGAGATGGATATACTATTGCAGTTATTGATATTAAAATTTTAAGACAAAAAGATTCTATTGAACTAAAAAGAGCAATTTCAAAGCTTAAGAAAACAACAGATGCTATTGAAGGAAGTATTGCTGGTTTTGGTGAAAATTTAGTTATTGTAACACCTTCTTTTGCTTCAATTCTTAAAGAAGTTCCAAAGCCAAAAGAAGAAAAGAAAAGCAAGTTTGAAGATTTGTAAATATATTTTTGTTTTTAATCAAATATTAAAGTAATTTTTTAAAAATTTAATTCCTATTAATATATAGCTTATTTATTTTAAATTTTAGCTATAGAAAAAACTGTTTTTAGAGCTACTATTATTGTTGCAGGCACAAATAATGCTAATAATGCTCCAAAAACACCTGTGACCACATCTCCAACTCCTATTCCTATTAATGATCCTCTAACACTTTCCATACCAAATCTACTAACAATTACTAAAACTGTTCCAGAAATTAAAAAAGTATGAGTATCTTTTCCAGTAACATTTAGAAATCCAACTATTAATCCAAGTATTACTAAAATAGCATAAATTTGAGCACTATATTCTGCTAAAACAGGAATATCAATTAAGATAGTTGTAGATAATCCAATTAAAACAGCTAAAATAACTCCTACTAAAAAGGCCCAGGCGCCTGCAGAATTTTCCTTAGATTTCATCACCATTTTTCTTTTTATCGTTAATAAATCTAAACAAAAAGCTTATATAAATGTTTTCCCAAATCATAGGAATAAAAGTAAACTCTTGAATAAAGCTAATTTAATATATATTCCAGATAATAGAAATCTTTATAAATGATAGTAACTCTCGAATGACTACAAAATGAAATCAAAAACATTAACATTGATGGCATTAAGCACCTTGATGGTGGTTTTATTCTTAGGAATGGCTAGTGCAGTAGTAGATATTTCAACAACTTCTGCCAATCCAACTGTTAACCCTGGATCAACTGTTACATTTGTTTTAGATATTCAAGCAACAACATTTGCAGGAAATATTGAAAACGCAACTTTATTATTACCTAATATTTTTGGAGCTTCAACAAGTTGGTCAGGAAATTCTGCTTTATTTACATTATATAATAATTCTAATTTAACTAAAACAGTTACAGTAACTGTTCCAGGAAATCAAGCTTCAGGAACCTACACTGGAGAAATTGGTTTAACAGGAGATTATACTTCAGGAGCAATGCCTGTAGTTAATAATTTAACTTTTACAATTACTGTAGATGAATTCACATTCTGTAGTGATGGAACTTTAGATGATAGTGATTTAATTTTAAATGTAGATATTAGTAACAATGGAGAAGGAGATGATGATGAATGGTTACCTTTAGATACTATTGAAGTTGAAGTTGAATTAGAAAACGATAAATCTGTAGATTTAGATAATGTTATTCTTGAAATCGGTTTATTTGAAGCAGGAAGCACAACAAATATTGTTGATGATATGATGTGGATAAGTGAAGATGATGAAAAAATAGATATTGGAGATATTGATTCAGATGAAAAAGAATCACATATTTTTGAATTTAGAATAGATCCTGCAGAAATTACTGATGGAAATTATTTTATTATGGTTAAAGCTTACCCAAAAAACGATGAAGATCTTACATGTATTGATTATTCTGCAGATCTTGATTCTAGTTCTTTTGGAACTTCCGAATTTTCAGCTGAAATAAATATTAAAACAGAAGGCGACAAAGATAAAATGGTTGTTATTGATGAAGAATCAATTGATTCTCCTTTTGAAGCATTTTGTGGCCAACAAATAACTTTCTTTGCAGATGTTTATAATATAGGAGATAGAAGATTTGATGATCAAATTATGGTTTCACTTACAAATTCAGAATTAGGAATTAGTGAGGAAGAAATTGTCTTTGGAGATCTTAAAGAAGGAGAAAAAGAAGAAGTTATGTTTACATTTAATGTTCCTCAAGATGCTGAAGAAAAACAATACACTCTTTATATGTCTACATACTATGATTGGGATTCAGATGATGAAGATTATGATAAAATTTCAGATGACACCTTTTTAGCTTATCTTAAAGTAGAAGGTAACTGTATTGGATCATTACCTCAAGCAAGTGTTGCAGCAAGTTTATTAGAAGGTGGTCTTGCAGGAGAACCTTTAGTAATTAGTTCAACAATTTCAAATATAGATGATGAGTCATTAATGTATGTTGTTAATGCTGTAGGTTATGAAACTTGGGCAGATTCAGTAGTCTTAAACCAAGATACATTCACATTACTTCCAGGAGAATCAAGAGATGTTTTATTTACATTCCAAACTAGAAGTGATGCTTCAGGAGAACAAGTATTTAATATTGAAGTATTTTCAGAAAATCAATTAGTAATAAGACAACCTGTCTCATTATTATTAGAAAAATCTGGATTTAGTCTAACAGGTGGATTCCTTGGAGAAGTTAGCCCAGTTATGTGGGGAATGGGAATCTTAAATATCTTATTAATATTAGTAGTTATAATTGTAGCTGTTAAACTTTCTAGAAAATAATTTTATTTTCTTTTAAATTTCTTTAAAATTATCTTATAATTATATTCTATCAAATTATATTTTTCTTCGAACCGAATAATTCCTAAACCAATAAAATATCCAATTATTGAACCTACAAAAACATCACTAAGAAAATGAAGCCCTAAATAAACTCTAGATAGGGCCACTAATATAGCTAAAATAAGCCATATAAGCCTAAATTTAGGCCTTTTTTTGAATAATATAGGTAATGCACAGAAGGCAATCATTGCATGGGAGGATGGAAAAGACATATTCCAGGCAAAATGATTTAAGTTAGTTAATAGGGGAAATGCAGAAATCAATCCCTGTTGATAGGGCCTTTCTATTCTAAAAATAAGTTTTAATATAAAACTAATAATACCTGATAAGGCCAAACTAACCCAAAGAGGAAGAATCCATTTATTTTCTTTTTTCATAAATAAAAATAAGCTTCCAAGAATAAAGAAAATAATTATCACTGTGGCATTAGTGAATCCAATAAAAAAATTTGTAAGAAATTCAAATCTAATATATGAAACTCCTTTAATGATTAATTTATCAAAATATAAAATAAGTAAAAACAAAATTCCAAGAATAAGATATCCTCTTTTTTTTAATCCCATCTTCTATGCTTGAGAACATCAAATTATTTAAATACATTTCCATTAATAAAATTCATGAAGAAAAGATCTAAGCCTTTTTTAGACTTATTTTTAAGGTATTTTATTTTAATTATTGTAGCTGTGCCAAATTTTTGGCTTTTTTACACCATATTTACTCCTTTAACTTCAAGTTTTACTAATTTTTTTCTTAATGCATTCTATGGAACTATTTTTTCAGGAAATATTATTCAAATAAATCCTGGACTTTCAATAGAAATAATTGAAGCATGTGTGGCTGGTTCTGCATATTATCTATTATTTATTTTACATTTATCTCTAAGAGATTTAAAGTTATCTAAGAGAATTAAGATGGTCCTTTATTCTTTTATAGCCCTTTTTGTAGTCAATGTTTTAAGAATAGTTGTTTTAAGTGTATTATTGGTTAATGAAATTACTTGGTTTGATATTGCCCATAAGTTATTCTGGTATCTTGGAAGCATAGTCTTGGTAATTGTTATTTGGTTTGTAGAAGTAAAATATTTCAAAATAAAAGAAATACCTTTTGTAGAAGATATAAACTTTTTATATAAGAAAAGAAAATGATTTCTATAAAAAATAAAGAAAATGATTTCTGAATTTTTTGCAACTATAATCTCAAGTTTATTATTTTGGATAAATGAATTAGGTTATTTTGGAATTTTTATTGGGATGACTGTTGAATCTTCTTTTTTTCCCTTTCCTAGCGAAATAATTTTAATTCCTGCGGGAGCTTTAGCAGCTCAAGGGCAAATGAATCTTTTTTATATTTTTTTAGCAGGACTTTTTGGAAGTTTGACAGGAGCTTTTATTAATTTCTTTTTAGCATTTTTTTTAGGGAGGATGACTGTTGAAACTATTATTTCTAAATATGGTAAATTTTTATTTTTAAATAATAAAAAATTAAAAAAAGCAGACAAATATTTTGAGGAAAATGGAGAAATAACAACCTTTATTGGAAGATTAATTCCAGGAATACGCCAATTAATTTCTCTACCTGCCGGATTTTCAAATATGAATTTTGCAAAGTTTAGTTTTTTTACAGCCTTAGGGGCAGGAATGTGGTCTTTAATTTTAATTTATATTGGTTATTTCTTTGGAAATAATTCAGAAGTATTAGCAAAACAACTATCTCTAATATTAATTTTAATAGTAGCAATTATAGTTGTAATTTATTTTTTAATAAAGAAAACCAAATCTTTACAATAATAATTTTTTAATAAAGATTAAAGAAAACTAAGCTCAATCTTCGTCGATAATTCTTTGAAGTTCAATTAAAGTTTCAACCATAATTCTTTCAGTAACATCTAAAATTTCACAATTATTAACATAAAGATTATAACAAGAATAACCAAACTGTTCTATTTTGGTTTCATTTCCAGGAAGAATATTAAGGAAAGTATATAGCCCTTGATCACTACAACTTAAATTAGGATCTCTAAATATTTTCATTCCAGAAACCTGCAAATTAAGTAAATTTCCAATTGAAATAGTTCCATCCCCATCACAGATAAAATCCTCTGTGGAGTTTAGAACAACATTATTCAAAAGTACAAATTCTCCATTAAAAGGAATTTCTTCTAATTTACGAGGGTCTTTTCTTAAAAAGAAACTGTGTTTAACATTTTTATTAGTTTCTGGAAGGAAAAATGAAAGAGTTGTTTTATAAAATAAAATATTATATTCATTAACCATTTCAAATTCTAAATTTTTATATTCAAAGTTAGAAAGAGATTTAATAGATAAAATAAAAACCACAAGAATAATAATAAAAACTCCAATTCCAATTAAAAAATTTCTTAAAACTTTATTTTGATGATCTATTTGACCTTTTTTTGAAACAGGGATTTCTTCAATACCTTTTTTCTCTATTATTTTTTCTTTTCCTTTTTTAGAAATAGTAAAAATTTCTTTAATTTTTTCTTTTTTTGTTCTTGCCTTTTTTTTATTTTTTACCATATCATTAAATTTGTTTTAAATTTTTAAATGTTTTCTATTCCCAATACTCTAAATAAAAAACTATCAATTGTTTTCAAAATATTTTCTTCAGAACCTCTTATAAAAACACAATTATCTTCTTGAACAACCTCATTTATTTCACTTTCTTCAATTAGAATAAAATTATCTTGACAGGTTTTAATTGGAAGTGTCGAATTTTCATCATCACATTGTTCAAAACAAGCTTTTTGAGTTCTCAAAGTTAGTTGACCCAGATTTAGATAGACTTCTGCTTCTGCTTCTGCATTAAATGATTGAATATAAAGTGGTTTTTGATAATATTCATTTAGGGTGTTTAGAGACATATTTGTTTGGCCTACCTGGGTGGGATGATATCTAAATGCAAAATTAACATCATTAATAGTTAGATACCAGATATCATTTTGATTTAGAAATTCAAAACCATTATATGTTGATTGGGAACTAGAAGGAGATTCAGTTGAACTTGTTTGAAACCCATACCCAATTACACTAGAAAACATAATTAGAATTAATATAGACCCAATAATTACCTGATTTCTTTTTTGTTTTTTAAGTTCTTCTTTTTTTGTAGCAATCTTTCTCATCAAATAAAGTAGATTTTCCAATATAAAAAGCTTATTATGTTTGTGAAATAGTTTTCGTTAACCCTTTCTAAAAAGGTTAAAGGCAAAGCCAGGTTATAAAAAAATAGAAAAAATAAAATAAAAAATAAATTGTTTGTTTACTCTACTACAAGTTCAGCTTGGACAGATGATGTACCTACATACTTATTTCCTGCAGCTGTATTAACAGCTTGAGTTCTTAAATATGTTGCAGCATTAACAGTATCTGCAGATTCATAACCTGCAACTAATAATGCTACTCCGCTAGTTAGACTTGAGTCACCAAAGCTTTGGATCAAGAATTGTCCTGATCCTACTCCAGTAGCTGTTGTCCAGTCAGCGCCACATGATCCTTCGTTTACTCCTAATAATGCAGCAGCAGCTGTGTTAACACAACTTCCACCAACAACAATTAAGTTAGCTGTTTCACCAGATGTAAGTTCACTATCTTTTAGAACCACATTTCCAGTTGCATCAGCGTCACCACTGTCTTCAACAGTTGCATCAGATGAAGCTACGAAAACTTGCCCATATGATTCTCCTCCATGATAGACCATTTCAAGAGTTTTTTGAGCTCCTGTTGGTTTAGACCATAAAGATTCTGTTGCTAATGCAGAGTAAATGAATTGTCTCCAAACTTTTGTATTTTCGATTTCAGTTGATGCAGAGTTATATCCTGTTAAACCAGATACTTCTACTTCGTCTGATGTTCCTGTAAATGTAACAGTGTAATTTGAACCTGTTCCAGAATTACCATCTTTATCTTCTTCAGAGAAGATGATACTTACAGATGCTTCTGCACATGTTCCAGTTGCTTCTGTTGTAGAAGAATTATAGTAAATTACTGTTTGAATCATTCTATTGTCTGCAGATATTCCTGTTGCTGCACAAGCTAATGCATCAGTTGCATAAGCTGTGTTATTGGTTATATTCACTGCAGTTAAACTCTTCCATGGTAGATAAACTTTCATACCTTCAGCACTGTATAGAACATCAAATTCCATATTAGTGTTACCTCTCCAGAAGTTAACAGTATTATCAGCATTACTTACATTACCAAGAGTAAATTCAGCATTACCTAAACTAAAAGTATCATCAGATTGTCCATCTTTAATAGCATCGACCCAACTACCATCAGAATAATACTGGATAGTTGTTTTATCCATCTCACTATTAGTGGCATCACTAATAGATGAAACCTTCATTAAGTAAGATTCTGAATCACTACCTTGACTCCAAGAAGCAATAACCCAATCATGTAAATCTGTATCATATGTTAAGTTTGTAGCATTTGTAGATAAAAGCTCTTTTCCACTAGCTTCTTCTCCAATAACATCAAACCAATCATTTGTAGCATCCCATGCAAGAATTTGTATATCTGCTTCCCCAGATTTTAAAGGGAAATTCTTCAATACAATCTTATCTGAACCATCATTTTCAACTTTAATACTTTCTGATGCAGGGTAAACCATACCAGTGTATAACATTTTCAATGTTTCAAATCCAGGCATTGTATATTCCATGTCTTCTGTTACAAATTGATCATCGTTAGCAGCCCAAACAAGTTTAATAGATGAAAGTTGACTAGTTCCGCTAAGAACAGTTGATAAACCAGTAATATAGTCATCGTTCATCTTAACATCTGTTCCAGTTGCAAGAATTAATCTTCCACTACCAATACTAAATTCAACAGAACTTAATTGACCATCTCTAACATCATATAAGATATTTTTAATACCTACATATGAACCATCAGTCAATTTTTGAGTTTCAGTTTCCATTAATTTGTTTGTATCTACACCATCAATGTTTAAGATAACTTCATCAGCATCAATAAATGATACAGATACAGTTTTTCCATTAACAGTAACAGGTGTATTTTCTTCAAGAGTAACACCTTCAGCAGAGTCTAATAGAGTAAGACTAGTATTAGCTGCATTCTTAGCTAAAATATAGTAATTAGTCCCCATTAAATTCAAGTTTGTAGAAACCATATCTTTCCAATAAGGATCACTACTAAATGTTAAAGTGTAATTTAGAACTTGAGCTCCATCTGCAATTTTCATACCTACAGTTGGTACATCATCCATATAATCACTATCCTCAAACATAGTTAATGTAGAATTTGCTATTTGAACTTTTTGAGTAAAGTCAAATTCTTCATTATCATCATCCATATAGGTTCCATCTGCTAAAAGGCTAGACATATCGCTATCTGTGATAGCTGTAGATCTAACATCTAAAGCACCTAAACCTAAATGAAATTTAGTAGAAGTTTTTTCAATTTGAACTTGTTGGCCAGTAACACCAGTAACACCAGTACTTGCTGCATCAACATATGTGTTTAAATCACCAAACAATTCATATGCAGGCGCAGTATCTAAACTTGCACCAGCACCATAAACAGTTGCAACATTTGCAGAACCACCACTAACAAAAGGTGCAGGGTAGTTTGCAGCAGCAGCAGCTCCCATGGTCATACCAGTTAATAGAACACTAGCTCCAATCGCTGAAATCTTTTTGAAATTAATTTTCATTTCTTTTATTTTTCAACCTCCTTTCACTTATGTTATTATGTTGTCTATGACAACTGTACCCAACGCGACAGCATAGGGTGAGCTGTTTTGTCAGATGAACATATATCCCCTATAGATATGTAAAAGGTAATCCTACTACGTGTTTCCATTTAAAAAGGTTGCTGTTGCTTTTTACTTGAAATAGGTCAAAATACTCTATTTTTAGGGTTTTATTTATAAAGCTTTCGGTGTCACCCAAATATTAATACAAGTATCAATTTTTAACCAAAACAAAGGTTTATTAAGATAGGGTTTTTTTTAATAACATATATACAAAAAAGATATATAAGTTTAATATATATGTTTGATATATCTAATTAGAAATAACATGTATACTTTTTTAGAAGAAAATGGCCAAACAAAAACCAAGAGTAAAAGTAAGAGAAATAACAATAAAGCAGTCCAAAGGAGCTTTTGATCTTTTTAAAAAATCAAAAACAGCAAAAGGAGACTATGATTTTTCAAGTTTAATGGCCCTAAGGCAACTTTTGAGTAATGAGAGAGCAAGAATTTTACATTTTATTAAAACAGAAAATCCTCAATCAATCTATGATTTAGCTAAGAAACTAAATAGGGGATTTAAATCAGTAAGTGATGATATTAAGCTTCTAGAAAGATTTGGATTTATAGAATTAATTGAAGAAAAGACCAAAAAAAGAATAAGACATGTACCTAAAATCATTGTAGACACAATAACTATCAATATAAGAGTTTAATTATAAATATCAAAGTAAATATCAATATTTGCAGTCCTTTTAACAAAATTCTGAGAAGAACCTAAAAAACTACCTGTTAAATTACCTTTTTCAAGATCCACTAAATCATCTGCTAGACCTTCTCCAAGATTATTTCTAATTATTAACTTGTAACCCCTATTAGGAGTATCTTCACCTATATTCCAACTTGATTCAATTAAGTCAAATAAAGTAGAATTTAGTACTTCACAAGTATTTCTTCCATCTAAGCATAAATCATTACTAGTACAAGAAAAAATTAAGTCCTGTATTGTTAAATATTCTGTATTATCACTACAATTTGTATGATATTGTAAAAAACTTTGAATAAAATTATCTACCTGATAGCTTTCAGAACCAGAATCATTATTATTTCTCAATGAAAAACTTAAGAAAACTAATAATATAATTGCCACTAGAATCATGATTATTCCAAATCCCACCATTTCTTCCTGACCTTTTTTATTTATTTTTCTCATTGTGTATCATAAACAACTATTAATTTACCTATTTCACATTTATTATAACTAGGGCTATTTGAACCATCTTTTCTACATAAAGCAACAAAATTCTCAACAGCAGTACCTTCTTCTGAAGAAAATAAAGTTA
>JADHVH010000027.1 GCA_016784085.1 Candidatus Pacearchaeota archaeon | reverse complement strand
AGTTTATATTTATTATGGGGGAGCTGATTCAGTGGTGGCAGGAGCGACTGTAAAATTAGATAATTTAATTAAAATGTTTGATAACTTATGGAAATAGCTAAAGAAAAAGAAATGATAATTTTTGATTTAGACGGAACTCTTGCGAAAAGTAAGGATTATGTTGATAGTGAAATGTCTGTTTTACTAGGTAATTTATTGAAGATTAAAAAAGTAGCAGTTATCTCAGGAGGGGCTTTTCCTCAGATAGAAAAACTTTTATTATCAAAACTTGATTGTGATAAAGATTCTTTGTCCAATCTTTTTATTTTTCCTGCTAGTGCTACTAGTTTTTATAAATATAAAATGGGGGAATGGGAAAATGTTTATACTGAAGAAATTAACCAATCACAAAGACAACAAATTATTGAAGCATTGGAAGAATCTTTAATTGAAGCTGGTTATGAAAAACCAGAGTATGTTTATGGTGAAATTATCGAAGACAGGGGAACCCAAATAACTTTTTCTGGGTTGGGACAAAAAGCTCCATTAGAAGAAAAATTAAAATGGGACCCAAATCGTATTTTAAGAAAAAAAATTGTAAAAGCATTTGAAAGTCGTATGTCTGATTTTGATGCAAAAATTGGTGGTTCTACTTCTATAGATGTAAATAGAAAAGGAATTGATAAAGCTTATGGTATAAAACAAATTGAAAAAAATCTTGAAATCACAATTAAAAAAATGATTTTTATAGGGGAAGCTCTTTATGAAGGAGGAAATGATCACCCTGTTATTCAAACTGGTGTAGAAACTTTGGCAGTTAAAAATTCAGAAGAAACTAAAGAGTTTATAAGAAAAATAATAATTTAGGTGTTAGATAGTTAGATATTAGATTAATTTTGAATTTAAAATTTTGAAAATTGAATGAATTTCGAATTTCGATTGAATGATTAATTTTGAATGATTTGGGTTTAAATTTCTAATTTTCAATTTTCAATTTCTAAACAATTTTCAATTTATCAATGAATTTTCAATGTTTAAATTTTCAATAGGACGAATTTTGCTTCGCAAAATTCGTCACGAAAAGCCAAAGCTTTTCGTCTCTGCAAGCCCCGTTAGAGATTACAGAAGTCTTTGACTTCTTATCTCTAACGGGGCTCGCAGAGACGGATTTAATGAAGTTGCCCAGAATCTTTCGAAATTCTTTTTTTTATTCTGTCCAGCCTAATTTTTTAAATTCTTCTGTTAATTTATGTTGGTTATGTCTTGTTGTCCATTCAAGTTTGCTGGCCTTCTTATGTGCATCTTGGTATTTTTTTCCTTTTTCCATAAGACTTCTTTCGAAGAGTTCGTGTATGAGAATGAATTGTCTTTCGTCTGTGAAAATGTCGTCGTCAATCCAGACTTCATTTTTAGGGACATAATTATAAACAAAATCGTGGCCTCCTTCGGTAAAATTAAGATCAAAAACGCTTCTTACTAAACGACCATCAACTAACCAAACAAAAATTTTTTCGTTTGTTTCGCCTAGGAGTTGTTTGTGAATTTTATTTATATCTATATTACCATCACTTTTTTTTACTGTTTTTAGGTCACCAGCTTTGATCCTTTCAAGATTCTCTTTTTTATTTGCTTTATCAAGAGCTTCAAGGCGGGGAATTCCTGCTTGCATTAACCTTTTTTCTACTAAAAGATGATCAATAAAGAAATCTTGTTCATTAGGAGATGCCTCGTTATCTAACCAGAATTCATCTTCTGGTATGTAAGGGAAACAAAAATGTTGGCCAAAATTAGTGAATTCTTTGTCTATGTCACTTCGGATTTTTTCTCCGTCAACTGACCAAATTTCGATATTTCCTCTAGTATCAATTTTTTTAATGTAAAAATCTTTTTTATCGATATTCATAACTAATAATTTTATCACAAATATTTTTAAAATATAAGTAGTCGTTATAGATAATAATAAATGATAATGAAATACTAGTGGATAGATAATAAAAAAGATAATGAAATCTGTTATTGTAATCTCTTAGAACTGTATCACAAAAAGTGGACACAAAAGTGTCGCTTTTTGGGGTACAGTTCAACAGAGTCTCGTTCTTTTTTGTTTTTAAAATTATTCAGTTGTAGTTCCCTCAAAATCAGCTTCATTTACTTCTGCTTCTTCTCTAGTAGTTCGTATAATTTGGTCTTGGTGATGAGCAGGGGAGTAAATAGTATATAATTTTAGGTCTTCATTATTTGAAGTGTTGATTACATTATGTTCTGCTCCTGCTGGGACAACAATTGCATCAGCATCTTTAACTTCGTATTCATTACCATCGATTATCACTTTCCCTTGGCCTTGTTCAAAACGAAAAAATTGATCATTCCCATTATGAATTTCCATTCCAATTTCTTCTTGAGGTTTTAGACTCATTAAAACCAATTGGCTATGTTTTGAAGTATAAAGTACTTTACGAAAATTATTATTTTCTAAAGTAGCTTTTTCGATATTTGTATAAAATCCTTTCATAATATTATTAAATTAATTACTAATTGATTTAATTATATCACATTGTTTTAATAAATTATGGTATAATGATTTATTATTAGATAAATACTTTACTTTAAAATATGAATAAAAATATTCTATGGATAGTAATAATTTTAGTTGTTGTTATAGGAGGATACTTCTTTTTTCTAAAAGACGATGCCACTGTAACTCCAGAAGATACTAATGTTGTTACTACAGAAGTTATTCCAGCATAATAGAATCCAATTATTGGGTTAGTGCCAGAATAAACTTTCTGAATTTTTAAATAATAAATTTAAAAATAAAAAATGTGAAAATATTATTTTCACATTTTTTTTATTTTGTTGGAATTAAGATTTGTTCAAAGAGTCTCTAATTTCTCTTAACAATAAAACTTCTTCTGCTGGTTGAGAAGGTTCTTCTTCTTTTTTCTTTAAACGGTTAAGTTGTTTAATGACTATAAAAATAGCAAAAGCGATAATTATGAAACTAATTAAAGTATCAATAAAGACACCATAATTAATAGTAACCGCTTCTACTCCGTTGGAAGCTTTCTTTAGAGTTATTACTAATTCAGAAAAATCAACTCCTCCTGTTACTATACCGATTGGAGGCATAATAATATCAGACACAAAAGAACTGACAATTTTTCCAAAAGCAGTTCCAATAACGATACCAACGGCCATATCGATGACGTTTCCTTTAATTGCAAATTTTTTAAATTCTTCTAACATATTTTTTGTGTATGTCTTTTTTTAATAGATTAAGTTCTATCTTAATTAATAATATCATTATACCAAATTTTCAAATTTTAATATGTTTTAAATTGTCATAACTTCTATATCCCAATGATCTCCCTCATCAATAATAGTATATGTTGTATTATTGTATTCTACATTAGAATATTTTGTTCCTTCTGAAATGCTTTCTCCTTGGTTGCCTGAAACAACAGTTTCCATAAAATTGTTAAAAGTTGAATCATTTTTACTTAAATCAATTTTTTTACCATCACTATGAGCTGTACTATGACCGGTTTCGGTTCCACCTGTGACGGTAACTTTGCAATTTGCATCATTAGTTTGGCAATTATTTGCAAGATTAATTATTCCGTCTAAAGTACTTGTTTGAATTCCTTCTAAAGAAGTACAAGTGCTTAAAGATTTATCAGAGCAATTTCCAGAAGAAACTATATCAATAGAATTTTCTTCTAATCTGGCTTCAGCCTCTAAAGCATTTTCTCCTGACGATGGTTCTGTTGTTGTGGTAGTTGTAGTGCTTCCTGAACTTTGTTGAACAGATGTTTCGGATGTTGTATTTAAAAGAGTTTTAGTACAACTGTAATTTTTATTGAGTATATCTGTAAAGTCACCTCCTAAAAGGGAAGAGGTGATAGCATTAACTAATAACCAAGCTCCTAAAATGAAAAATAAACCCAGAGCTACATTTTTGAAAATACCGTGAGCAGTTGAAATTTTTCCTGGTTGTCCTTGAGCCATGATGTATAAAAATCCAGCATAGGTAAACATAATAGCTGAAACTGAAACTGACATGTAAATGATGAAATTTATAATATTAGATACTAGTAAAACTAAATCACAAAAATTACACGCATAAACAGTTCCGCAGTCAGGCACAATTCCAGCTGAAAAAACTTTAGTAGGCGAAAAAATAACAATAATAAACATTGTTAAGTAAAAAAATAAATTTAAAAAAAAGTTTTTCATTTACAATATTATATCAGAAATTTTGAAAAAGAACCGTAACGGGACAATTTCTAATTTCAATCACTTTGAGATAGTATCCCCAAGTGATTGTGATGCGACATAACTTTGTAGTGGTTGAACCACACGTAGAATAAGATTTTAACAGCGCACGCTTCAAGTGTTAATTTAAAATGAATTATGTTCAAATTTAGGTTTTAATATATTAACAAATCTTGTTATTCATTTCTTGCGACTGAACGTTCGTTCAGATATAATTATAGAATGAAACACAGTAAGAAAAAATTAACATCATTCTTTCGTTTTAATGGGCGTATGCCTAGTTATTCTGAACTGGCAAAACTCTATAATTTTAAATCAAAAAACGCAGCTTATTCTTTGGCTAATAATTTCGTGAAGCAGGATATTTTAAAGAGAGACTTAAAAGGATTTTTAATTCCTGGAGAGCAATTTAATGGGATACAAGTTTTCGGGACAGTTGAAGCTGGTTTTCCTGCTTTTGCATCAGAAGAAAAAGGCGAGTTCTTGTCTTTAGATGAATGGTTGGTAAATGATCATGACGCTACTTATCTATTAAAAGTCTCCGGTGATTCTATGATAAATGCTGGGATTCTTGAAGGGGATTATGTAATTGTTGAGCAGACACAGGATTTTTTTGTTGGGGATATTGTTATTGCCGAAGTAGATAATAATTGGACTATGAAATATTTGAGGATTAAAAATAATAAATATTATCTTGAAGCTGGAAATGATAAATATCCAGATATTTATCCAAAAGGTGAGTTAAAAATACATGCAGTAGTTCGTTCTTCAGTAAGAAAATATGAAACAAAAAAATAATAAAAAAAATATTTATGTGCATGTTGATGCTGATGCTTTTTTCGCATCAGTAGAACAAGTTTTGCATAGAGAACTTAAGGGAAAAGCTATTGTCGTCGGACAAAATGGCGGAATTGTTTCAGCTTTGAGTTACCCTGCAAAAGATTTGGGAATATCTCGAGTATCTCCAATAGTAACTGTTCGTAAGAAATATCCAAAGGTTCATATTGTTGCTTCTGATTTTCATGCTTATGAAATCTTTTCGCAAAGAATGGATAATATAATACGAAATCATTTTCCGAATTTAATAAAAAATTCAGTGGACGAAGGTTCAATAGAAATCAGTAAGTGGGTGAATTCTTTTGATAAAGCTGAAGAACTAATGAAGAAATTACAAATAGAATTATATCAAAAACTTGGATGTTCGTTTTCTTTTGGGATAGCCCGCACTCCGCTTTTAGCAAAACTTGCTTCTGGAATGAATAAACCTAACGGAATAACTATACTTAATGATCAGAATATAAAAGAAAAGATATATCATATGCCAGTAAATAGTCTTTCTGGGATTGGAATGCAAGGATATATAAAATTACAGAAAAATAAGATTAATACAATTGGAGATTTTGCAAAGGCCGATCCTGATTGGCTTCGACGTATCTTTTCCATTTCAATGCCAGCCTTGCAAAAACAAGTGCTTGGGGAAGTGGTAGATATTCCAAAACAAAAAGAATCTATCAAAAGTATGAGTAGAGATAGATCGTTTCCGGCAACAAAAAATTATGAATATCTTTATAGCCAGATATCTATGAATATCGAGCATCTTGCTCAGAGGTTGAGAAAAGAAAATCTTTTTACTAAAAGAATAGGTTTACGCCTTCGCACTCAAGATCTTTATTTTACACAATTATTTATTACTCTTCCTGCAGTAATGAGAGGACCTAAGTATTTATTGGCAGAGACGAAAAAACTTCTTGATAAGTTGTATCAAAAAGATGTTTTATATAGACAGGTTT
>JADHVH010000003.1 GCA_016784085.1 Candidatus Pacearchaeota archaeon | reverse complement strand
TGTTCTATTATGAAAGAAGGTCAAGCTATCAAAGTAGTGCAAGGATTTGGGCATCCTGATGAAATTCCTGGATTTGTTAAAAGAGAAGGACATCATGTTGAAAGAGTTGAACTTCATTATAGTGTAAATTCTAGAGATCCTCTAAATAAAAAAGTAAACTATCAATATTGGTTTTTTGAAAATGGAGATGCTATTGCAATCCATGAATTAGAAATTGCAGGATATAATGGAAGTAAATATACTGTTGAAAATGGAATTAAAGAACATCAAAAAGATTTGGAAAGTATTGCTCACCAAATAAATCCTAATTTACATGTTTCAGTAATTCAAAGAAATGTTTTAGACTATCCAAGCAAAATTCCTTTTAAAGGGTAATTATTTATATATTTAAAGATTAATTATATTGTAAAATGGGCCTAAATATTAAAGATATTATTCCTAGAAAAGAAATTCAAATTGAAAATTTAAAGGGGAAAGTTGTTTGTGTGGATGCTTTCAATACATTATATCAATTTTTATCATCAATTCGTCAGGTGGATGGAACTCCTTTGATGGATAATCAAAAAAGAATTACCAGTCATCTTTCTGGAATTTTTTATAGAAATATAAGTCTTTTATCAGACGGACTTAAGATGGTTTATGTTTTTGATGGCAAACCACCTGAACTTAAAGGAAAAATACATTTGATTAGAGGAAAAAATAGGGACCTTGCAAGAGAAAAATATGATGATGCAACATCAAAAGAAGATGTAGATTTAATGGGAAAATATGGTCGGCAATTAGTTAGATTAGATGATCAGATGATCGAAGAAAGTAAGCAACTTTTGAAAGCAATGGGGATTGAAGTTGTTCAGGCTCCAAGTGAGGGCGAATCTCAGGCAGCCTATTTATCTAGAGTAAAACAAGAAGTGTATGCTACTGCAAGTCAAGATTATGATTGTTTACTTTTTGGGGCACCTCTTTTAATTAGAAATTTAACTTTAGCTAAAAGAAGAAAAACTTTTTCAGGATGGGTTGAAATAAAACCAGAATTAATTGAATTAAATACTGTTTTAAATGCTTTAGAAATAAATCTGGATCAGCTTATTTGTGTGGGAATTTTAATTGGAACAGATTATAATCCTAAAGGAATTCCAGGTATAGGTCAAAAAAGAGCTCTGGATATTGTTAAAAAATATAAACAACCTGTTTTAATTTTTGAAAGTGTTAAAGAACAACTTGAAAATTTGCCTGAAGAAGATAAATTTAATTGGCAAGAAATATTTGAATTATTTCATAAACCAAAAGTAATTGATGCTGATTTTAAATTTGGTCAAATAGATGAAAATAAAATAAAAGATCTTTTAGTTGGAGAACATGATTTTTCAGAAGAACGTGTTGAGAAACAACTTGAAAAGTTAAGAAAAATTAAGGAAGCTAGTAAACAAAAAGGTCTTGGTAATTGGATTTAAGAACCTAGAATTTTTCTAATTTCTTCAGCTCTTGTTTGAAGTTTAATCAATTTTTTATATCCAGAAGTACCTTTTGCAATAGCTTTTCCTCCGGGCATAGAATTAAGTTCTTTTATTATTTTGTCATATTCTTTTTTTAATTTTTTATGATTTTTTTTTGCTTTTCTTATTTTTGCAATATTTTTTGCTCTTCTTCTTATTTCTGCTTGTCTTTCAGCTTCTTTTTCAGCTTCTTGAGCTTCTCTTCTTTTTCTTATTTCTTCAATATTTTTTGCCCTTCTTCTTATTTCCTCTTGCCTTTCATTTTCTTTTTGAGCATCCAATGCTTCTCTTCTTTTTCTTATTTCTTCAATATTTTTTGCCCTTCTTCTTATTTCTGAATCTTTTTGAGCTCTTTCCCAATTTGCTTGTTTTTCTGCTAATTTTTGTTGATGTTTTTGGTCTTTTTTTTCTTCTCTACGTTCTCTCCATCTAGAAGGTGATTTTGGATCATCATAATCTGAATCTTCTTCATTATTTTTTAATTTCCTATATCTCCATAAACCAAATAAGAATAGGAAAATTCCTAACATTGAACCAGTAGTACTCTCATAGATCAAATCTGTATTAGATATAGCTAAAAGCAATAACCCCATAATCATAAGTGTTCCTGCAAATTTGAATTTTTTAATTAAAAAAATTAAACCAACAATGGATATCAAATAAATTAATGAAGTTATTATTTCTGGAGAAACTGAGAGTCCATAGAAAAATGATTCAAAATCCCAATTCATCCTATAAAATCCAATTAAAATTAATATTGTGGAACCAAAACTAATTATTGTTGCAAGGGGTTTATTATTTTTAAAAGCCCTTAAAAGTGAAAAATTTAAAATTCCAAAAAAGATCATAAAAAGAGAAACATAAACAATTGTTGAAACACCTCCTGCACTATATATAAACCCTTCAAATGAAAAGTTATCAAATGCTGCACTAACAAGGTTAGTTGATAAAACTAATAAAAAAGACAATAATAACCCACTTCTTTTCATAGGCAGATTAGGAGAGATATGTTTATAAATTTTTCATCAGTTTATTTTATATGAAAAAAGATATTTTTAGAGCATATGACATTCTTGGAAATTTAGCAATAGTCAAGTTTTCAGATAAAGTAAAATTAAAAGATAAAAAGAAGTTTGCAGATAAAATTTTGAAAAATAACAAATCTATTAAAACTATTTTAGAAAAAACAGGTAAGTTTAAAGGAAGATTAAGAATAATGCAAACAAAATATCTTTTGGGAGAAAAAACAAAAGAAGTTCTTTATAGGGAAAATGGTTGTAGCTTCAGATTTAGTATAGATGAAACTTATTTTTCTCCAAGATTAAGTAATGAACGAAAAGAAATTGCTTCTATGATTAAAAAAAATAATAGTGTTTTGGTTATGTTTGCAGGAGTAGCACCTTTTTCAATAATTATTGCTAAAAATTCAAAAGCAAAAAAAGTTGTTTCAAATGAAATTAATAGAAAAGCAAACAAATATGCTCAATTAAATATAGAATTAAATAAATTAAAAAATAAAGTTGAATTAGCTTCTGGAGATATAAAAAAAGTTGCTCCAAAATTGAAGGAAAAATTTGATGTTATTGTTATGCCCCGCCCCCAACTTAAGAATAGTTTTTTAGAACAAGCTTTTAAGCTTAGTAAGAAGGGAACTAGAATATATTATTATGATTTTTGCAAAATAGATGAAGTTCCTAGAATTGAAGAAAAAATAAAAAAAGAAGCAAAAAAATTTAGAAAGAAAATTAAAATTTTAAATTCAAAAATTGCAGGAGAAGTAGGCCCATATAAAATTAGAGTTAGAGTTGATTTATTGATTGATTAAAATTATAGTTTCTTTTCAGCTTTAATTGCTGTTGGTGCTTCTCCACCATGCCATGTAAATCTTGGTCTTACCCTCATAGGATAAATTCTTTCAGAATTATCATCTAAAACAATTGCTGAACCTTTTAATGAAGGAAGATCATCCATGTATTTTTTAATTCCCTCAAGAAGATAACTTTGCATAATAAAATTTAAAGCTTCTAAGTCTGGTTGAGATGTAACTCTATGAGAAATTACAATATCTGATTGTGTCATAACATCTCTATGAATTTGGCCTGGTTGTTGTGTAGCTAATACTGTAGAAATGCCTGGTTGCCTACCCTCTCTTAGTATTTGAATTAGAGCATCTGTAGCAATTGTTTTTCCTTTTAATGGAAGAAATTCATGTGCTTCATCAATAAACATCCACACTAGAGGATTTTCTTTTTCTTCACTTAATGAAGAGTAATCTAAACCTCTTGCAACATCTTTTACCTCTTCTTTTTTTCTTGCAGCCATTCTTTGATTGAATATTTTTCTTGCAACTAAACTTATTACTAATGCTCTAACATTAAAAGCTCCTACTGAATTATAAACACTTAAATCTAACACAGATGTTATTCCTGGATTGATCAAATCTTTTACTTCTGTAGCTTCCTGTCCTTCTGCTTCAAAAACACCCCATGTTTCTGCAGCTTCAAATAAACCAATTGCTGCATTTTGAGTTTCATTATTACTTCTAGTATCTTTTTCTAATTCTGAAATAATATCTTTAATACTATATTTTTCTTGTTTTCTTAATCTAGTAATTGTTCTTTCAATTAGAATTGCAATTGAATTTGTTAATTCTAAACCAAATGTTAAAATCCAATCTTCTGGATTCATTTCTTTTATACTTAAAGCAAATTTTTTATCTGCAGGAATTCCTTTTTCAATATATTCATCATAATGACCAAAAGGAACAAAAACTTTTATTGGAAGACTCTTTCCTTCTAGATTCCATTCTCTAAGAAGTTCTTTATCTTTTTCATTTTTGTATTTCATTGTCCAATAAATTCCCATTGTATCAAAAATTATTGGAGCCACATTTTTATTAATTCCATCTGGAAGGTTTGCAAGTTCTTCTGCAATCACTCCTAAAGTATATGATTTTCCAGAACCTCTTTTACCTGCTACTAAAATTACATGACTTCTTGCAATATCCATTTTAATTTGATTACTTAAAGAAGTATATTGACCCATCCTTACAAAACCTTTTCCAATATATGTTAAACCTCTTTTTCCAAAAGCTATTTTGTCAGATTCATTTCTTCCTATTGTTATCTCATAAGCCATATTAAATGATAGGAGTATAGATTTTTAATTGTTTGGTTAAACCCAAATCTTTTTAAATTAAATCTACATATTTTTTAGATGAGTAGCGAAAAATCAGATACTATAGAAATTAAAATTCCTAATTTTACAAAAAAAATAAGAAAAGATCCTTGGATTGTTTCAACAATTGTATTATTAATATTGGTAGTCCTATTATTAATTTCATCAATAAATGGATTTTCAAGTAATATTGTTAGTGCAGATGAAGCAGCACAAATTGTTTTAGATGCTTTTGGATCTCAAATTCCAGGGTCAAACATAGAATTTGTAAGTTCTGAAGAAGTTGGGAGTAGTTTATATAAAATTACATTATCTATAGATGGTCAATTAGGCTCTGCCTATGTTACTAGAGATGGTGGTTTTTTAATTCAAGAAATTATCCCTCTTGCAGATATTAATGGTGGAGAGGCTCCTTCAGGAAATACTCCTTCTCCTGTAGAAGGTTCAACTTTTTTAGCTACTGAAGATGAAGCCTGTTTAGATGATGCTGGAAAACCATATGTTCTTCTTTTTTCAACAACATGGTGCCCTCATTGTGAATGGATTGGGAGTACTTTTGAAAGTTTAGCAACTGAAAGTTTTGGAGATCAAATTAATTTACAACATTGGGAAATTGATATTGGAGATAATACTTTAACTCCTGAGTTTGAAACAGAAGTTCCTGAAGAGATGTTAGCATTATATCAAAAATATAATCCTCAAGGATCTATACCTACTTTTGTTATAGGTTGTGAATATTTTAGAATTGGAAACGGATATGAAAGCCAAGATGATCTTGCAGCAGAATTAGAAGATTTCAAAAATACAATTAATTTAGTTTTAGCTTAATTCTAAGATTTAATATATAACCATCTATTATTTTGATAAAATGCTTCAACAGATAATGGGTCTGCCCAATCTGGTACAATATTTGGAGACTCTATCATTTCTGGGATATGAAATTTAACTATGCCTGGCATTAATTGATATCCTTTTGTTTCAGGCCCTCTTATTTGTATTAACTCATTTCCATCTCTTTCCCACCCTCTTCTTATTCCAACTCTTCTTACAGAAATATCTTGTATGTGGGTAGAAGAAGATTCTTGTTCTAAATAATTTGTTCTTGATTGAACATTGCTTTTATCATTATCATAAAAATCTCTTGCTTGAGAAAATAATTTTTTCCAAAGTCTTTCTCTGTTAAAAGAATCAAAAAAATATGCATCTTCATATATTTTACAAGCCCATTCAAAATCAATTATTATATTCCCCCATTTCCATCCAAGTTCCCAGTTATCTTTTCCAAATCTTTCATCCCATTCTAAATATTTTCTTTCTTTTTCTTTTCCAAGAAAGCCGGGTCTTTCTATTAATTTCATTTTTCTAAATAAGCAATTTCTTCTTCATCTAACCTTAGTTCTTTTCTAATATCATTGCTTGTTAATATTTGTTTTATTATTGGAAATTCATTCATTGCTCTTTTTTGACTAACATGGACATGTTTAGCATATTTTTCTGCAATTGTTTTTTTCTTTTTTGATCTTTGATTATTAAGCCATATTTTTAATTTTCTTGTTGGTTTTTGATAGTTTGTAAAACCTGTTTTAATATCTTTTTTAGCTGCAGAAATACCATAGCTTAAAAAAATATTTTCATAAACCATAAATCTCCAATATTGTTGTTTGTAGATTCTTCCCTTAAACACATCTACTTTACTTAACATTTCAAATGCTTTTGCAAGTTCTTCTCCTGAATATTCTGCAGAAATATTTTCTTCCATCCAAAGAATAATATCATCAAGAGACATTTTAACAGAATCAAATAAACTTAGAAGATCATTGGTAGGTTTGTTTTTGAATATTAGTCTCATTGCATTAAAAATATCAATTTCTTTATTTCTTTCATCAAGAACCATTTCTGAGGGAGTTTCTAATCCTGCTACTGTTTGAAGATCGTTTAATGCTGCACGCATATCTCCTTTGGCCCTTATGGAAATTTTTGTAATAGTGTCATTATCTATAAATTTATTTTCACTTCTTAAAACTTGAATAAGAATATCTTTGATTAGATTATAGTTAATTTCTTTTAATTGAATTAATTCTGATTTTTTTCTTAGAACATTTAGTTTTTGACTCCAAATATCATTGGCAGTTATTATCACTGGAAAATTTGTTTTTTCTATTAAACTCATTAATTCTGCAAGACCTCCCCAATCTGCAACAGAAATTCCATCAACCTCGTCAACTAAAATTATTTTCTTTTCTTTTAATAAAGATCTTTGTTCCATTGCTGGCCTTAATATTGCTTGTAGTTTCTTTTTATTTCTAAGATCAGAAGCATTTAATTCAAAAATTTCTGAATTTTTTTCTAAAGAAATAACATGTGCTAGAGTTGTTTTTCCAACTCCTGGGGGCCCATGAAGAACTATCGCTTTCTTTTTATTTTTTGGAAATTTGTCTATAAATTCAGTTATTTTTTCAACAGCTAATTCTTGACCTTTAATTTCTGAAAATCTTTTTGGACGATATTTTTCAACCCAATTTTTTCCCATATTATAATTTTTCTCCCTCTAATTTTTTTATTTTTTTTAACAAATCATTTATTGTAACTTCATTGTTTGAATCAAAATTTTCTGCATTTAAACAATCTTTAGCATAATTTCTTAGCATAACATATTTTGAACAAATTTCTTCATAAGTATCATTTGCCCAGTTATCCATTTTAGGTGTTTTCAAACCTATTATTCCTTCCAAATATTCTATCTTTTTAGGATCCATTTTTCTTTATTTTCCTAGGCCTGCCAGAACAAAACTTGCTAATAAAGATTCTAATTGGATGAATGGATCAGAACCTTCAGTAATTCTAAATTCTATTTCCCCTGTTTTTTCTGTAATTTTTACTTTTATCTCAGGTTCAATTGGTAAATTCCAAATTTCTTTTTGAATAGCTTTAATTACATCTTGTCCAGAAATACTTTCTTTAAGCATAACATCTAAAAGTTTTTCTCTTGCTTTTTGGAAATCTCCAGAAAGAGCATAATCTAATACTACTTTAATGTCCTTAGGTTTAGCATTTGAAATTATTGTTGAAACTAATTCAGATGTTATTGTGGGGGAAATAGATGATGTTGATTGGATAATATTTATAGCTCTTCTACAATCTCCTTCACTTCCTTCATAGATTATTTCCATTGCTTCTGGACTTATTGTTAATTTTTCTTCAATAGCAATTTTTTTTAGAACATCTTCAACATCTTTTTTTTCTAAAAGTTTGAATCTAAAAATAGCACAACGGGATTGTATTGGATCTATAATTTTACTAGAATAATTACATGAAAGAATGAATCTACATGTGGTAGAATAGTTTTCCATGGTTCTTCTTAAAGCTTGTTGAGCCTCAGGTGTTAGAGCATCTGCCTCATCTAAGAAAATAACCTTAAAAGGAACATTTCCTAGAGATTTTGTTCTTGCAAAATTTTTAACCTTTTCTCTAACAATATTAATACCTCTTTCATCAGAAGCATTTAATTCAAGGTAATTATCTCTCCAAGTTTCTCCAAACAAGTCTTTAACAGTAATTAGGGCTAAGGTTGATTTACCTGTTCCTGCAGGTCCTGCAAACATTAAATGAGGTATATTTAAAGAATTTGTTAATGCTTGAACTCTTTTTACTATGTGTTCTTGGCCTAAAACATCTTCAAATTTAGTTGGTCGAAATTTTTCTGTCCAAATTTTGCTTATCATTGTTTAATATTCTCACTCTAAACTTATAAATATTGTTATAGTGGAATTATATTAGATACCTATAAACTTTAAAAACACCTATTTCTTTTCGATTTAAGATGCTAATTTATGAGATCATTGTTTTAATTTTTGCAGGTCTTGGAGCAGGAATTGTAACTGGTTTTGTTGGAGCTAGTGCTGTGTCAATTGCAGCGCCTCTAATGATCATTTTTTTAGGTTATGATGCTTTTACAGCTATTGGAATTAGTTTAGCTATAGATGTTTTTGCTTCTACAGTAACTGCATATGTTTTTAGAAAACATAATAGGGTTAAAATCATTCCTTCCTTAATAATTTTAATTTCAGCTGTTGCAGGTGCTTTTATTGGAAGTTTTTTCTCTTCTTATTTTCCAACATCTCTTTTAGCTAAAACTGTTGGATTTTTTAGTATATTGACCGGGCTAAGTTTTATGAAAAAAGATATAAAAGATAATCTTCAAAGTTTTAGAAATAAACTTAAGATAGATCAAAAATGGGTTAGAGTAACATTATCTATTTTCTCAGGATTAATTGTGGGCCTTATAGCAGGAATCTTTGGTGCTGGAGGAGGTATAACTTTATTGGTAATATTAACTGTAATACTTGGATTTAGAATTCATACTGCAATTGGTACCTCTGTATTTATTATGGCCTTTATAGCTCTATCAGGGACTGTGGGCCATCTTGTTTATGGATCTATTCCCTGGTATCCTTTTGTCATTGCTGCTATTGCCGGTGTTATTGGGGCATATTATGCTGCAACTAAAACAAATGGTATTTCAGAAGAAAATTTACAGAAGTTAATAGGATTTATTTTCTTTGTATTGGGTTTATTCTTATTGCTTAAAGAATTAATAATCTTTTTTGCTTAAATATTTTAAAATTATTTTTGAAATTTTCTTAGGTTGTGATTGTGGAAGTGAATGAGTTCCCTTAACTATTTTATATGTAAATTTTTTTAGGCCTAGCTTTTCAAAATCTTTGTAAACTTTTTTTCTTATGAATTGATCTTTTGTTGCACAGATTAAGAATATTGGTTTTTTAAGATTTTTAATTTCTCCACTTAAATTTATTTTTAAATTATTATTTGCTAGATATTCATTAGCTTTTCTTTTTTTAGGAGTTCTTTTTAAAAAATGCAACCAGTATCTAATATCTGATTTGTATATGGATAGGTTTTTATTTTCAAATTTATCTTTTTTAAAAAAATGAAGGCAATCATATATTTTTCCAATTATCTTTTGAATAAAAAGTTCGAGAGTTCTTGTTGTTTCCATAAATATTTTGCTATGGCCTAGGGAAAAATTATAGGAGGTTCCAATTCCAATTATGATTTGACAATTATTTGTTTTAGCACAATAATCTACAACAGGCATAAATCCAAAACTTTGTGTAATAAAAATAGGATTTTTTACTTTTTCTTTTTTTAAAATATTTTCAAGATCTAAAGTATAATTTTTTAAAGAATATTTTGAAGGGTTTAGAGGAACTTCAGATTCCCCTGTGCCTCTTTGATCAGGAGTAATTGTGGAATATCCTTTTTTATTTAGTTCTTTTTCTAATTTTAATAAGGAAGTATGATTCATGCCCCCTCCTACATGAAGGAAGATAGTTGGTTTTTTATTGTCATATTTTTTTAACCAATAAACTATTTTAACACCATTGGAAACTACTTCTCCTCTTTTAGAATTAATCATTTTTATTTACTTCTAGCTCTTCTTAACTTTCTCTTATGCTTTTCTTTTCTAAGACGTTTACGTTGCCATTTCCAACGCATTTGTCTTTTCTTTTTCCATCTTCTACTAGATCTTTTCATAAGAATTTTTAGCAAAATTTGTTTTTAAACTTATCTACTCCTTTTAATATCTATTTTACTGCAATATTGGTTTACAGGACATTTGCTGCACCATGGAGAAATAGGTTGACATATTGTTTGGCCAAATAAAACAAAGATGGCATTGAATTCTCCCCAGTATTTTCTTGGAAGTATTTTTTCAAGTTCTTTTTCTGTTTGTTCTGGATTTTTTGTTTTTATCCAACCTAATCTATTTGGAATTCTATGGCAATGAATATCTATTGGAAGAACTTCTTGGCCATAGGCAAATGCAAGAACAATATTAGCTGTTTTAGGTCCAATTCCCTTTATGGCTAATAATTCTTCTTTTTTATCTGGAACTACCCCCTTATGAAGTTTTAATAGTTCTTGAGAAACATGTTTTATTACTCTAGCTTTTTTCTTATAATGGCCTGAAGAATAAACTAGCTTTTCAAGTTGAGGAATAGAAAGTTTTACTATTTTTTGAGGAGTATCTGCAACAGCAAAAAGTTTTTTAGAAACTTTTTCAGTATATTCATCTCTAGCTCTTAAAGATATAAGGCAAGCAACAAGAACCTTATAGGGGTCTGGTTTTTTCCTCATACGATTTAAAGTTGTTTTTTCTTTGTAATCATAATATTTTGCAAGATTTTTCATTACAAGTTCTATTTTTTCAGATTTTTTCATTTTGATGTATATTTCAGTTAACAATAATCTTTAAATTGTAAATCAACTTTTAAACTTGATGGCAACTATGAGTGATCTAAAAATATATTCTTTTACAGATTTATATGAACTTAGAGAATTATGGTCTAAATGTTGGGCAGATTGGTATAGAGATGTTCCTGGCTTTGGGGCCCAAACAATGTTTGTTAAGGAGAACAAATTAAAAGGAATTTTTTCAGATAAAAAATTAGCTGAAGAAGTTAGTTCAAGGAGAGCAAAAACAATAAGAAATGTTTTGAAAAAAGGAGATGTTTATGATCAGGATAGAATTTTTGGCAAACATAATGTTTATTCTACTGATGGTTCAAATGAGTGGGATTTACACTTATTCAAATTAAGAGTGCCCACCTCTCAATTAGAGGAAAAAAATGGAGTCATTTATTGGAAAAGGCCTCTTGTTAAATTTTTAGATTATGATCAACCTGTGGGAGATATCTCTACTTTGTGGGTGTTAGAAGATATTGAAAATGAACCTGCAAGAAAAATCCAGGTAAATAAAACACTTCGTTCTAGAATTTTAAAAATATAAACAAAACGCTCCTTCCGGGATTCGAACCCGGGTCACATCCGTACTCTATTGCCTAAGAAATTTTCTGAGTAATGAGCAAATTACCAACCTGAGAGCAGGTAAGAGGCCTGTATCTCATCGAATTAGACCTCGGCAATTTGAGAGGGATGCATTCTTGTCCCCTGAACTAAAGGAGCTTCTTTTTTTCTTAAGAGTTTGAATCTATTTAAGTTTTTTTGATTGCCAAACCCAATTTCTTTTACATATTTAGTGACTTCTTCTTTTTTAGAGATAAAGATTTGTTTATTGCAGATTATTTTACAAGGAACAAATCCTAATTCAATTAACCCTTTTCGAACATCTTTTAATAAATTGGGGATATAACTAGTATAATTTATTCTTAAATTTAGATTTCTTTTCGAGATATAATGAATAGAACCATCTGTATCAATAAGTCCTTTTATACATCTAGATAAATATTTTTTATTTTGTTTAATCCAAATTGGGATGTTTTGGTTATTTTTCTTTTTATTTCCACTTTGGATTCCTTTAGATTTTATAAATTGGATATAATTTTTCCCATATAGGGTAAAATAACCTACTTTTGATTTTTTTGAGAAATGTAAACTTCCTTTTTCATTAAAAACCTTTTCAAACAATTTAGGAATATAATTCGTTAAATAGTCTTTGTCATCTATTGCATTTCCAGCAATCCTTACCATGTAACATCTTATTTTTTTCCCTTTTTTGAATTCCCCCACATGGCCATCTCCTAAAATTATTCCAATTATTTCTGCTAAATCTTCACTTTCTTTTGGATACTTTATTTGTTTTATATTTTTTGTAGATTTAAAACCACCTTTAGATTGACCCCAATTGTCCTTTAATTTTTCAATAATAAATTTATCAAAATTTTTATTTGCTAGTTTGTTAATTTTAAGATATAGTTTTTCTGAAAGTAATCTATCTTCATTTTTTAATTCATTTCTTAAATAACCTTCAGAAATATTAAGTATGTTAGATAATTTTTTCCAAGAGTAATTCTTTTTCAAAAAAATAATAAGCTCATTTTGTTTACCTTTCTTTAATTTAATTCTCATATTTTTATAAAAAAAGGTAAACTATATAAATTTTTCTTTGCTACTGGACTACACATTTATTCTATAAGAAAAACCTTGTCATTGGGTCTTACTTTTTCAGGAACTTTTATTCCAACATGATCTCCTGTTTTAGCCTCTTTAACACTTTCTTTGTCTATTTGAATTGCATTAACTTCTGTTTCAAAATCAGTTGTATGGCCTTTTAAGTGGATTTTATCTCCAACTTTTAGATTTCCAGAAAGTTTTATGGCTGCAACTTCAACATGACTAAAATAACCTGAAATAGTCCCTATTTCTTTTTCTGCCATTATTTTTTAAAGAATATAATATATTTAAATTTAGTGATTAGTAATATTTTTAAGTAAAAAAGATGATGAGAATATATATAGCCCCATAGTACAGCGGTCAAGTATTCAAGGTTCTGGACCTTGTGACCCAGGTTCGAATCCTGGTGGGGCTATTTCTCTTCCCGAAATGTTTTTATACTTTTATTGACTTGATTTTTTATGATAGCTGGAATGTCATTATTTATCCTTGCCGCAGTAATTATTGTTATTTGGGTATTAATTGAAGTTAAGAGAATGAAGCATAAATTATTTGCCATTTTTTTAATAGGATTGATTATCTTTTCCTATGTTAGTATGTCTGTGGTTTTTAGTGAAACTGAAATCAATTTTAAAACAATTCCGGGGGCCATTAGTGCAGGAAAAATATATTTTTCTTGGTTAGGTTCTCTTTTTGGTAATATGAAAAGTATAACTTCCCATGCAATTAGTTTAGATTGGACTAATAATACTGAAGGATGAAAACTTTTCTAATAATATTAATGTTCTTTTCATTAACAGCACTTTTAATAATTAGTAATAATGGTTTAGCTTTAAATGATGAAGAAAACTTAGTTAAATTTAAAGAATTATATTTGGAATGGTTAGATAAGGTTTATCAAAATTTTCAAGGGATCACTGGTCAAGTAATAAAATCTGAATGGCTGCCTTCGTAATATTTAAATAGTATATTTTATTATATATATTAGACTATCTAAAATGGCAAAAAAAAAGGTTAAAAAATCTGTAAAGAAGAAACCATCTAGAGTTACAAAAGCTGTTAAATATAATGAGAAAAAGTTGAAGTTATCTTTAGCTTATTTCATATTTTTTGCAATTCTTTATTTAATTGCTGTGGTATTTTCTAGGGTTTTTTCAAGTGAATTATTAATAAATGTATTTTGGGTAATAGCTCTTGTTTCAGGATTTGTTGCTCTAGCATTTTTATTAATTATTTTAATATTTTTATTTTTAAAAATTATTAAGAAATAATTTTTATTATTTTTTAGTTTATAAAAAATTATTTAAATAAGTTGAGTGTTATAGTGGTATGATTTATAGGGTAGATCTTCCTAAAAAATGGGATAGGGATTTAGCATATTTCTTTGGATTATTACTTGGAGATGGGTCTCTTCCTATTTGTAATACTAAAAGACCTAATGGAAATTATCAAAAGAGACATTTAATCTATTTTTGGTCTAATTCAAAAGATTTTTTAGAACAAGTTTATATCCCCTTATTTGAGAGATTATTTGGCCTTACTCTTCGTTTGGAAAGATTAAAACACAAGACAAATCCTTTTTATGTTTGTAGAATAGAATCTAAAGAAATTTATTTATTTTTAGAAAAGAAAGGGTTTACAGTTGGAAAAAAAGCAAAAATAGCTAAGATTCCCAAACTTCCTAAAAAATACCACCTTTTTTTATTAGCTGGACTTTTAGATACTGATGGGGGGAAAAAAGGAAATGGGTTTGGATTATCTACAGCTAGTGATCATTTGGCAGCATTTTGCGAAAATATATTTTTAAAATTAAAATTACCTTGTAATTCATGTCCGTGGAAATATCATAACCATATTTATCATCAAGTTTATGTTCCTGGAAAAAGTATGGGAAAGATATTAAAATCAATTCCTATTCAAAATAAAGATAAGATTTCTTATTTGAAATCTAAATGAAGCCTTGGTAGCTCAGATTTGGTTAGAGTGCATGCTTGGTAAGCATGAGGTCCCGGGTTCGAACCCCGGCCGAGGCTTTTCACTTTTTCATTAAATTTATAAAAGAATTTTCTATGTGTTTAATATGAGTGATAAATCTGATTTAAAAAAATTGAAGGAAAATTATAGAGATATTCAAAAAAAATATAATCTTCCTGAGTTTGAAGATTTAAACAAATATTTTGGAATAGAAAAAGTAGCAGAGGTTGAAACAGATTATTTAATAAGGGAGATTAGAAGATATATTTCTGAAAAATTATATAGTTATCTTAGATTTACAGAAACTCTTTTGAATCCAGCAAATGCCCCTATTTGGATTTTTTCTGTTATTAAAACAATGGATGGAAACCAAAAATCAAAAATTTCAGAAATTTATAAAAAACTTGCTGAAAATGAATTAAAATTATTTGAAATTGATCTTAATTTTTCAGAAGAAAGTGAAGCTGATTTTATTAAAGAAGGCTATAGACTTTGGATTGAAATTAAAAAAGAACTTTCAGATTTTTTAAATAACGTAAAAAGTAATTGGGATAATAAGTTTGAAGTCAATAATAAAGGTTATTTCGGTTAAATCTTATTTTATTTTTAATTCATTAAGTATTTTTGATAAATCTGCTCTAGGATAAGAAAGTAATTCTAATTTTTTTGGAATTTTTCCCTCTTCTGTTATTAATGCAAAAACATTTCTTGTTAAAGGGTAAACACTATGATTTTCGCCATCCATAGACCAAGAAGGAACATTATTTTGACCAGTTCTTATGTGGTTAATAACGTCATAAATATGTGGCAAATTTTCAGGAGTATATATTGGATTTTTTGAAGGCATAACAAATAAATTATAAATTTCTTTAAAAATTAATGTGTATTTAAGAATATATTTTTAGATTAATTTATTAAATATTTTTTCTAAATTAATTTCTAGAAGTGCCACAGGCATTTTTATTTTCCAATTAGATAATATTTTAGGATGTATTTCTCCTATTTTTCCGATTTCTTTTTCTCCTAATTTTATTTTTCCAATTCTACCTTCAATATAATGATTAGATTGTTTAGATTCTTCTTCTATTTTTATTTCAAGATCTAACATTTTTGAAAGATATTCTAAAATTTGTTTTATTTCAGTAAAATTTCCAGGAGTTATGCCTATTGCCAAATTTTCATATTCTAAAAGTTCTTTTGTTTTTTCATCTATTTCAAAAACTCGTCCAATTTCAAATATCTTTTGAGGATATTCTGAATCAATATTTTCAGAGAAATTTTTTAATAAATAATGAGTTAGATTTTTTCTTAAAATATCATAATCTGTTTTAGATTCTTCAAGTTTTACAAATCCAGAATCTTGTTTTTTTTGAATACCCATTTTTCTAAATTGATATTCTTTATTTGTAAGGTGATAGTTTGAAACTTCCATAATTCTTAATCCAGTTAAAATATCTGAAATTTTTCTTTTGATTGTTTCTTTAGGATTTTCCTGCCCAATTGTAGATATATCTGGAATTACAGGAATTAGATTTTCATAGCCATAGGCAATTGCAATATCTTCTATTAAATCAACTTCATGTAAGATATCTGTTCTCCAAGAAGGAATTTCTACAAAACCTTTTTTATAATTACAACCCATTTTTTTAACTAATATTTCTAGCTGTTTTTCTGTTAAATTTAAACCTAACAATTTATTTGTATTTTCCAAATTAATTTTCATTTTTTCAGTTTCTAAATTTGGAGAAATTTTTTCTTTTCCACCTTTTATTTCCATTTGATAAATAGTTCCCCCCATTTCTGCCAAACTTGTCACAATTATGTTTAAACATTTTTTTAATATTTCAAAATCAAAACCAGAACATTCCACAAATACTTCTTTTGTTTTTTCAGTAATTTTTCCTGTTAATTCTGAATTAATTATTGGAGGCATGCTTAGAATATTTTTATCTGAATCAATAAATATGGGAAATTTTTCTTTTCCTGCAAGTAGATGTGCATAATCTTTCCCAGTAGGATGTTTTTGGAGAATTTCTAGTCCAGACATTTCTCTTGGGAATTCTAAAGGGACAAATTTTATTTTATCTGGTTCTAGAGCTTTAAAAGTAATTGGAAGGCTTATTTTATCTAGGGGATAAATTCCTATTGCTAGTTTTTTTCTTTTTCTTCCTACCGTCACATGTAACTTTTCTTGAATTTCAATTATTTCTTTTATTTTTTCATCATTTAATTTTAATCCTCTTACAATAGCACAGGAAGTATGTGGCCTAATATTTTTTACAGAATTATCAATAATAACCTTATATTTTTTATCTGGTTTTTGAAGTTTGTATTGTTTTAATCCAGGTTTTCTTCCTAAAAAAGCTAAAAAACTTCTTTTAAATCCCTGATAGGATAATAAATCTGGCCTATTTGGAGCCACATCTATCTCAATATCTGTATCTGTAATTTTTTCCATGGGTGTTCCAAACATAGCTATTCTATGTTCCATTTTTTTATCGAATTTTCCTATTTCTTTTTCAAATTGTTTTTTATTTAGATTTACTACAGCCATTTTATTTAGTTAAAATTTTTAATTTTTTTAATTGAGTTAAATCATTTTTATACATGTCTCTCATATCTTTTATGCCAAAAATATTCATAATCATCCTATCAAAACCAGGGCCCCATGCTAATACAGGTATAGCTTTCCCTAAAAGAGGTTCTGTAACTTCTGGTCTGAATATTCCTGCTGCAAATATTTCAACCCATTCTTGTCTTTCCTCATTCCAAACATCTCCTTCTAAACTAGGTTCTGTATATGGGAAATAATGTGGTCTAAATCTAACTTTTTTGAAACCCATTTTTTTTGCAAATTCCTGAAGATATCCTAATAAGTGTCTTAAATTTGCATTTTCATCTATAACAATTCCTTCTGTTTGGTTAAATTCAAAACCATGGCTCCAATCAACTGTTTCATTTCTAAAACATTTACCAACTGCATAGAATTTTGCTGGAAGTTTTTTCATATCTAGATTTGCAAGTGTTTGAGCAGAAAGACATGTTGTATGAGTTCTAAGTACTAATTTTTTTGAAACATCTTCATTCCATTCATAACCCCACCCTTTACTTCCTTTGGTTCCTTTTTCATGGGCCCCTTTGATTGCAGCAACTATTTGTTTATCTGGAAGTACTGTTTTTTTATCTATAAAGAAAGTATCCTGAAGTTCTCTAACAGGGTGATCTTGAGCAGTAAATAGTGCATCAAAATTCCAAAAAGAACTAACAACCATTTTTCCATCCATTTCCTTAAAACCCATATCTGTCCATATTTTTCTAGCATAGTCTGTGGATTGATTTACAAAATGCCTTTTTCCACCATAAATTGCTGAAACAGGATATTCAATATTATATCTTCTAAATTTTTTTCCTTTCCATAGTGATTCTTTTTTTAAAATTTCAGGAGTAACTTGTTCTATTAAATTTTTAGAAGAAATTCCTGCATTCATAACATTTTTACCCAAATCTGTAATTTCTATTTGAATTGTTTTTTCTTCTTTTATTTGAATAATATTTTTTCTATTTTGAAGAGATTTTAAAGAATATTTTTGCTCATCTGTTAATTTATCATATTCCTTTGGCAATGTTTCTAAAAATATTTCCTCTAAACTTTTTTTAGCAATTTCTTCTTTATTTGCATTTAAAATTATTTTTCCCTTGTTTAATTCAATCAATGCTTTTTTCTTTAAAACTCCTAAAGAAGCTTTGAATTCATCAATAGATAGTTTGCTTTCTTTTTGAGCTTGGCCCAGAGGAATTATTCTTTGAGTGTTTAAGAGATGGAGCAATCTTCTTTCAGGTAGGCCTTTTTTTCTATAGAAAGCCCCATTTACTCCCACATCAATTATTTTCTTTTTTTCAAAAATTAAATTAATTATTTTTTTATCTTGTAAATATTCCAAGGATCTTAATACAGAAACTTTGTCTAGATTAGATTTTTCACAAATATCTTGTATTTTTTTCTCTTCTAGTCTAGCTAGGACTTTCCTTTCATTTGGACTTAAGGATTCAATTATTTTAGTTATCTCTTTTTTATTCATTTTATTTCAAGGAATCTAACATTTAAAAATTCTTAGTCATCCATGTTGGCATACCAAGAATAGAACCAAATGCTTTTGATTCATTATTTTTAAGAAATTGTTTTTCAAAGAAAAATTTCATTTGAACATGGTATTTATTACATAACTTAATATTTTGAATTATTCTAGATATAATCTTGGCTTTTTCTTTTGAATTTGATTTAATAATTTCTTCTAAATTTATTGCAATTGAAGTTCCATTTTTTTTGGCTATTTTAATTAACACTTGATTAAGTCCGGAGTTTCTTTGTTTTGCAAAATCTTTTCTATTTTTTTGATTAAGTAATAAAAAGGCTATTTTTTCTTTTTCAAGAATTTTTCTATTAAGATCATCATTTTCACTAGTAAAGATTATGTTTTTCCCTTTATTTTCTTTAATAATTTTTCTAGCTTTTTCAAATGTTTTTTCAGAAATAAGAATATTTTCCATAGTTATCCTTGAATAACAGTTCCTTTAAACTTTTTGTTTTTTAGAATATTGTCTAATTGTTTAAGATCCTGATCAATAATATAGGTAATAATTTTATGTTTTTTTATTATTTTAGATCCAGATTGATCTAATACAAAATGTTGCCCTGGGTGGAATTTTTGAGAATTAGCTATTTTATAGAATTTGTCCCAAGTTATTTCTGGGATCTGTTTGGCATTTTTGAATTTTTTTGGATTTTTATTATGTAGGCCTGGAACATTTGTGATATTAATAAAATCTGTTTTGAAAAAGTTAGCTAACTTTGCAGCAGTGCCATCAGAAGTTTCATCTTTAGCATATCTTAAAGCACCACAGAATACAATATCATTTGGTCTTAACATATTTTTTATTTCCTTCATATCATGAGGAATTCCTTTATTGGCATCGTTTCCAAAAAAGTAAGTCATGAATCTAGCATTTAATCTAGTAGCTGCTATTCCTAAATAATCTTGATGAGATCTTTTGTTAGGAAGGTTTTCTTGAGAAATACCTTGAATATATTCTCTAGCAGTACTTCCTCCACCACAAACAACTACAAATTTATATTTTTTAGTATTTTTATTAAGAACTTTTTTAAAATTTCTTAGAAATTTAACATTAATGTTTTTTGGAATTATTTGACTTCCACCAAGACTTAGAACTACTACTTTTTTCATCTTTAAAATAAGAAAAATTAGTTTTTATAATTTACTTAACAGTAAATAATTTATCATCTGTAACCTTAAAGATATCTAATCTTACTCCTGAATCTAACCACCCATGTGCATAGTTCAATGCTGCAAATGAATCTACGAATTCTTTCTGTTTTTCAAAATGTTTAGCATCAGATAAATAGTTTTCAACCATTTCTATTATCTCTTTTGCTTGTTTTTTTTTACCTAAAATAATATTTTTCTTTACTTCTTCTAATGCTGTTGAGGTTAAATTAAAATATTTTTCTAGTTTTTCTTTAGTAATTTTATTATTCATATTTATTTTAACTAAGAGTAACTTTTAAATATAATGTTCTGTTGTTTTTTTAAAGAGGATGAGAAAATTAATTTGGATTTTAGCAATTGCATTGGTTTCATTGTTGGCTTTTGCTGTATTGGTTGAGTCTTCTGATTTTTCTTCTGATTTTGAAGAGTTTATTACAAATATTGCTGAACAGCAGGGAATTAATGCCTCAAATATTACAAATATAACTCAAGTTGATTTTAATAATCTTCCAGATGAAGTTAATTTACAAAATATAGATCAAACTAGTTTAGGGCTTTTTCAAATAGATTTAGGGACAGGAACACCAGTATATGTTCTAACAATGTCTGATTCAGTTTATACTCAAACACAAAACGTTGTTGCAGATATTGATCTAAAAAGATCTTATTTCAACTTTGGGCATGCAGGTAAAATGGCTGATGTAGGATTTTTACAAACATCAACAGGTGTTGAAACTAGTTTAGAAAAAGGATATGTAATGATGAGGCCTGGAAGCATTACTGGAATTTCAACTAATTTAGAAATTACTAAGAATGAAAATAATACTCAATTAGATGTTATTATTTATAAAAATGGAGTTTCTGTTGGTCTTGGAAATACTTTAGTTTCTTCTACAAATGGAATTAAAACAGATTATGATATTCAATCAGAAGGAATTTTAACATTTGAAGCAGGAGATATTCTTTCTGTTTATGTAAATTCAACTGCAAATATTGATTGGGCAGATGTTACAACTTCTATTGAAATAACTACCTCTGATTAAAATCATTTTTTATTTCCCAAAAGTTTTTAAATAAGTTTTATTTATGGTATCTATGGCAAATAAAACAAAAGCAGTGATTTGGAGTTTGATAGCAATAATTGTTGTTCTTGCATTGGTTATGATTTATGCATTTGCAGTTCAACCAGCAATTACTAATAGACAAAATATTGTTTATACTGCTGGATATAACACTGCCCAAGTAGATTTTATTAATGGGATGTTGAATCAATTACAGCAACAACAATATATCCAGATTCCAATAAGCGAAAATCAAAGTTTATTTTTGGCACCTTTTAATCCTCAACAAGCAGCTCAACAATAAATTTTTTTTAGAATTCTTAGATTTTTTTATTTTTTTATTTTTTTAATAATATTTATAAACCTAAAAGTAATTATTTTAACATGAATAATAAAAAGGGGTTATCTATGATTGTATCCACTTTAATTATTATTCTACTTGTTTTAGTAGCTGTAGGAATTATTTGGGGTGTTGTTAGTAATCTTCTTAGAAAAGGAGCAGATGATGTTACTATAAGTCAATTTTTTGTAGATTTAGAAATAGAAAGAGCTTATTTAGATGGTGAAAATGTCATGGTTAATGTTAAAAGAAATGTTGGAGAAGGAGATATTGTTGGAATGAATTTTGTGTTTAGTAATGCCACTGATAGCGAAGTTCAACAATTAGATGAAGTTCTGAATGAATTAGGAGAAGCCACATATTCATTTACTTTAGTAGATATGGATCCAAATACTATAACTTCTGTTTCTGTTGCGCCTATTTTTAATTCTGGAGAAACAGGATCTACTGCAAGTACCGGAGATATTACAGATACTGCTGTTATTGGAGATTATGTTGGTGGAAGTGGTGGAGATAATCCTATTACTTGTACCCCTGATACAACTTGTGCAGGTTTAGGATATATTTGTGGAGAAGTAGATGATGGTTGTGGAACAATTCTTACTTGTAGTCCAGGTTGTAATCCTGGAGAAGCATGTAGTGTGGACCAATTATCTTGTGAAGCTTGTGTAAATGAAACAGCTGCAGATACTTGTAGTGCCGGGCCTTATGAATGTGGAACTTGGCAAAATAATTGTGGTTATGATGTGAATTGTACAGAGATTGTAGGTTGTGGTATTGAAGAAAGTTGTAATGAAGTAACAGGATTATGTATTGCTCCTTTAGCTGCAAATTTAACAGGAGTTGTCGGATTTACTTGGCCACCTGGAGTTTCAACATATTTTGATAGTGCTGATTTTCCAGTAGATGTTAGTTATATTAATCATTGGGTTTTAATGAATAATGGATCTTCACAAGGTGCTTGTTACCAAATATATGATTATATTTTTCCTATTGAACCTGAAACATATAATCAAAGCCATGTTAGATTAGCTGTTACTCAAAGCACAGGAATTTCTACAAATGATGGTTTTGATATTTGGGTAGATTTTGGTTCTTGTGGTGAAGCTGCTCTTTTATTATAATTATCTTCGATATTTAGCAATATTTAAATACTATATTTTTCTTTAATTATTAGTTACCTTACAAAAGAGATGGCATATAAAAAATATATAAAAAGAGGAGGCAAAACTTATGGACCTTATATTTATCATAGTCGTAGGGTAAATGGTAAAGTTGTTTCAGAATATAGGGGAAGTTCAAGTTCTTTTGATTATAAAAAATATGTTTGGCCAACTTTAATTGTAGTAGCTTTATTAGGTTTGATTTTTGGGTTTTCTGCTTTAGATAAAAATTGGGTTTCTGGAAATGTAGTTATGGATTTAGGAGCAAATTATCTAGAGGGCCAACCCCTTGAAGGAAATTTAAGATTATTATTAACAGAAGGAGAATTAATGCCTTCTGAAGCAAAAGTTATTTTTGAAACTGAAAATACTAATTATGGATATACTTTAAATGAGTTGGTTTCTGATGAAATTATTGAGGGAGATTATTATATTTCTGGAAAATCTCTTTTAGGATCAGGGCCTGGTTTTGGAATTCAAGGCCAAGGAGCTTTAAATCCAACTGTATATTTTTCTTTAAAAATTGTATCTACTTCTGAAACTTCTGCTATTGAAGAACAAATTGATGCTATTATTGAAGATGTTAATGAATCTGGAGCAATCTCTTTAGGAGATGTTGTATCTAATTTCTTTTTATCTTTAACTCCTACAGGAAATGTTGTTTTAGAATCAAATAATGAAATTCAAGGAGAAGTTTCTTCTCAAAATAATTATGTTTTAACATTATCTGATAATCAGACTGTAGAACTTGTTTCAGGAAGTGTAAGAACAGAAAATTTTGATCTTGAAGACGAAGCAATTACATTATCTAGAGAAGATAATAATATTATTGTAACTACAGATTATTCTGAAGGTCAAACTGGTTTTGGAAAAGATTATTTAGGCAGTGATGAAAAAATTTTAGAAATTCATTTAGAAAATTTAAATATGGTTTTTGAACCAGGGGAATTAAAAGTAAGTGTAGTATATGATCTTGAAGAAATAGTTTCTTTAAGCACAACTCTTGAAGGTAAAATTTCTGAAGAACAACAAGTAATTCAAACTCCTATTAGTGAAATAATAGAAGAAGAAGATCCTATTGCAGAACCAATTCAACAGCCAACAACTGAATTAAAAGGTCTTCCAACAGGATTAACAGATTTAGAGAAAAATATTCTTCTTGCAAGATTTGGAGATCAAGAAATTGAAAAAAAGAAAGACAAAAAAGAAGAAAAAAGAATAACTATTAGATATGAATTAGGAGATTACTGGTATAAAGCAACATATGATACTAGTCTTTCTAAAGAAGAATTAAAAATACAAATGGACAATGATCAAGAAAAGTGGTTGAGAGATATTGTCACTAGCTTATCTTCTTCTGGTTCTTCTGAAGATTGGGAAACTTTAGAATAATTTTTAATTAAAATTAGGATTATAACTCATTTTTTTAAGAATAAATTTTGAACCTGTAATTTTTGAAATAATTGCAGAAAACATAAATTTACCTTTAGTCACCTTATAAATTCCTTCTTGAGAAGGAATTTTTGAAACCTCTTCAAATTTTTTAATTATAGAATCTATTTCTTCTTTTGTCAAAAGAATATTAGTATTTTTTGTCCCCATAATTCCTTTTACAATTAAATTTGTATTTGGGCCATAGCATTCTATATCTTTTACAGCAGGATCTTTAATCAATGGATTTAATTTTACACCTAGATCTATCTGAAGTTTAGTAGGTGTTGGTTTTAAATATTGAAGTCTTTTTGGAAGTTTTTGATTAGGTATTTTTAGAAACCTTGGTTTTCTTTTTATTAATGGTTTTTTATTAAAAGGATTTTTTATTTGGAATTTTAAATCTTTTTTTTCAAAAGGCCTTTTAATTTCTTCTTTTTTTATTATTTCTTTAACTTCTTTTTTTAAATTACTAATTTCTGGCTTTTTTATGATTAAATCTTTAGGCATTGATTTTAAAAGTAATTCTTTTGTAAAAAGTAATAGAAATAATTTTCTAAAGTTTTCAGAAGTTTGATTAAGAGCCATTTGTAAAAATTTAAAGTTTTTTAAATTTTTTAGGGGGGAGGGGGTCTTGTGATGAAACTGATTTTTCATAATCTGCTATATCTCTTAGATCTTCTTCATTTTCAGTTACTGCTTTTGGAGCTGGAGGTGCTTGTTGAGGTATTTGAGGAGGATACATTTGGGGTTGGGGAACTGGAATTTGCATCATTTGTGGTTGGGCTATCATTTGTGGTTGGACCACTCTATCATGCATCATTGTTAAACCTCTTGCAATTATTTTATTTTGATCTAATAAAGTATCCATTTTTTCTGAAACTTTTTCTTGACCTAAATCAAAATTTTTTTCTGCTAATGCTTTTGCAGAAATTTCAAATACTTCTAATAATTTAGAAATTTGTGTAGATAGATTATCAAATTTAATAGATAAATTAACCATAACTTTTTGCAATGCAATAAAATTTTCAATCAATTGTTTTTCAATACCTGAAGATTGTTGTTTAGGGGCATTATTTCTCATTGTAGGTTGTTTTTTAATTATTTTTTTAGGAATAATTTTTTTAGGTTTTACTTTTTTCTTAGAAATCTTAGTTTTTTTAGTTCCCTTTACCATGTTTTGTGGAAGGTTTAGTTATTTATAAATTTAATCAAATTTTAAAGTATATTTAGGGATTCTTCCTTTTCAACTTCTTTTTTTTCTTCTTCAATAGCATGAATATCTTCTTCAATTCTTTTTTCAGATTCTTCTTTAGTTTCATGATCTACTTTTTCTTGAAGTTCTTCTCTTTCTTTCTTTTCTTGTTCTGTTTCTTTAGAAGGCTCTTCTTGAGGCTTCTCTTCTTCATGATTTAAACTAGAAGGCTCTTCTTGAGGCTTCTCTTCTTGATGATTTAAACTAGAAGGCTCTTCTTGAGGCTTCTCTTCTTGATGGCTTTTTTGTTCAGGATTATATTTTCTAGGCTCATTATCAGTCCCTTTTATTTTTTCATGTTCCAATTCTGAAACATATTGCGCTATATCTGAAGCAACATCTGCATTAACACTAATACTATCTATTCCTCTTTCAACCAAATATTTTACCATTTCTTTTTTACTTCCTGCTTGACCACAAATACTTGTTTTAACATTATTTCTTTTACAAACCCTTATTACATATTCTAATTGATATAAAACTGAAGGATGCATTTCATCATATAAATATTGCACATCTTCATTACCTCTATCTATTGCTAACATATATTGTGTTAGATCATTTGTTCCAAATGAAATAAAATCAATTCCTTCATCACAAAGAGCTTTTATTATTTGAACTGCAGCAGGTGTTTCAATCATTATTCCTATTTTTAATTTTTCAAAACCAATTTCTTTAACATGTTCTTTTACTTTTTTTAATTCATTCACACTTATTAATTGGGGCATTAAAATTCCTATTTTTTTTCCTGTTTCTGAAATTCTTTTTAGAGCATTTAATTCTGCTTTTAATATTTCAGGATTTTTTAAACTATATCTTATTCCATGATATCCTAACATTGGATTTGCTTCTTTTTCTTGAGGAGCTCCTTCTAAATTTTGAAATTCATCACTCCTTATGTCTGAAGTTCTTATCCACATTTCTTCAAAATAATTAGCAATTTGTTTTATTCCTTTAAAAATAACTTCTTCATAATCTTTTATTTTATTTTGTTTTAAAAAATAATTAGGATGTTTTCCAGATTCTGCAATTATACCCTCTATTCTTGTTAAACCAACTTTTTTCAAATTAGTTCTAGCAGCTCTTTCTGCAAAGCTAGGTAGGTCTACTGTAACTTTTATTTCTGTCTTTGTTTGAACATTTACAGGAGCTATTTCTTTTTGTTTTGTTTCTGCTGTTTTTCCCTGATAAATTTTTCCATTAGAACCATCTACAGTGATTATTTCTCCTTCTTTTAATTTGGTAGTTGCTTCTTGAGTTCCTACAATTGCTGGAATACCCATTTCTCTAGAAACAATTGCAGCATGAGCTGTTAACCCTCCTTCATCTGTAACAATTGCTGCAGCTTTTTGCATTGAAACAACCATATCTGGATTAGTCATTTTTGTAACCAAAACATCTCCTTGTTCCATCTTATGCAAATCTTCTAAATTATTAATTATTTTTATTTTTCCAGAAGCAACACCTGGAGAAGCACCTAAACCTTCTAAAATTATTTCTCCCTTTATTTCTCCAGTATCTTCACTTTTTTTAACCCTATTTGCTATAGTTGTTATTGGTCTTGTTTGAACAATATAAATTCCTTCTCCTTCTATTGCAAATTCTATATCTTGTGGCTTTTGATAATGGCTTTCTAATTTTTGAGCTATTTCAACAAGCTTATGGATTTCATGATTTTTTAATACTTGAGATTTTGATCTTTGTTCAGATAACCTAACTTCTGTTTGATTCCCCCCAGAATCTCTAGTGATGGCAATTTTCTTTTCAGATACTTGTTGATCAAGAATTTCAAATTCTTTTGAAATAACAGTTTTATCAGGAGTTATTTTTCCTGAAACAATTCCTTCTCCTAACCCATAAACAGCTTCTATTATAACATTTTCATTTTTAAAAGAAGGGTCTTTTGAAAAAATTACTCCAGATTTATCTGAATCAATCATTTTTTGAACAACTACTGCTAAACTTGCTTCTTCATGAGTAAATCCTTGTTTATTTCTATAATATGTGGCTCTTGCAGTAAATAAAGATGCAAAACATTTCTTAACATGTAAAATTAAATCTCTTGTGCCCTTAATATTTAGATAGGTATCTTGTTGACCTGCAAAACTAGCTTCTGCAAGATCTTCTGTTGTTGCACTGCTTCTAACAGCTACAAATGGGGGGTCTGATGAGGGGTTTAAAATATCTAATGCAGATTGTTGCATTGCATTGAGCCCCTCTGGGGCATCTAAATGAGAATAGGCTTCAAGAATTTCTTCTTCCATTTCTTTAGGCATTTGGGATTGAGTAATGATTTTTCTTATTTGAGTAGTTATTTCATTAAGTTTTTGAGTGTCTTCATAGTTTATTTTATCTAGAAGATTTTTTATTTCAGTAGATAAACCTGATTTTTTAATAAAATAATCATAGGCTTGAGCTGTTACAACAAAGCCAGGTGGAACTGCTACTTTTAAATTATAAATTTCTGCAAGGTTTGCTCCTTTTCCTCCAGCAATATTTCCAGAATTTTTATTTAGTTCAGAAAACCATTTTACAAAGTCAATTTTAGGACTTTCTCCTCTTTTTTCAGACATATTAGTTAAAAATTAATTTACTTAATAAAGGTTTTCCTTGGGGTTAGTTTTATAAATTATCTTTTCATAAATTATTCATGGGATTTTTTAGAGGTGCAGGATTATTTTTTGTTAGTATTTTATTCATAATTTCTATTCTTTCATTTTATTCTTTTGCAACACTTAGTTCTTCTTTAGAATATGAAACTGTTCAAAATGAAATAACACCTTTAATAGAAAATCTTACTACCCAGGGATTAACAGAAATAATTGGAGATAGTAATATTTTTGGAGAGGGAATTAATGATCTTGTTGGTGAAGATTTTAATATTACAGACCAAATAGAAGAAAATCTAGATCAAATAGAATTATTTTGTGAAAATAATTCTGGAAAATATGATCTAACTGAATTTGGATATGGTTTAGATTTAGAAATTCCCTGTGATTCAATTCCTGAAAATCCTGAAATTTTAATAGAAGATAAAATTGAAATAATTATTAATGATACTATTTATGATCTTGTAGAAGAAATTTATTATGATAATTATTCCTGTAATTTTTGGAATTGTTTTGGTCAAGAAGGTATTCCTTATTTTTTAATTTCTCAAAAAGCCCAGGAATATTGGAACCAAAAAGTATACAGTTCTTTAATTGTTTGCCTTATTTTAGCAGTTTTAATGTTTTTATTAATTGAAAAAAAGATAAACTATCCAATTGTTTTAGGTATTTTAATTTTAATTCCAGCAATTCCTTTCTTAAAATTAATATCTCTTTTATCTTTTTTAGATGGATTTATTGTCAAAATATTATCAATTTTCCTTTCTAAATCATATCAAGTATTTTGGACAGGATTTATAGTTGGACTTTCTTTAATCATATTTGGAATTTTACTTTATACTGTTTTAGCTGGAACTAAAATAGCTAAATGGTTTAGAGAAAAAAGTGTTAAAAAAGAAATAGAAAATACCCCTGTAAAGTCTCCTGCAAAACAACTTACAAAACCTATTATGAAGGTTGTTGGAAAATTTCCTTCAAAAAAGACAGACAAATAATTTTATTTTTTATCTTTTTCTAGTTTAGATAAAAAATTTGAGATAAATTTCTCATTCTTTGATCTATCTAATATTTGGGTGATGGTATGTACAGGAATTTTATCAATTATTTTTTTATTTGTTTTAACACTAGATCCAAATCTAGTGTTTATTTCATCACTTAGTAATATTTCTTCTTTTGCTAAACTTGCAATTTTTTTAGAAGCAGTTATTAGTTTTCCCATTGCCATAAACTTGAAAACATCTGGTTCTTGTTTACCAACAATTTCTCCATAGTTCAAAGAGATTCCAAAATCTATTTTTTGTTTGAATAGTTTATTATGACTGCTTAAAATATCTTTTATTGTTTTTGAAAGTGAAATAGTTGATTCTTCATTTCTAAATGTTTTTGTTTTAGCTGGAGCAAATATGAAGAAAATGTTATCTAAGTTTTGATAAGTTAGAGCTTTTTTATCTTCTGCTAAATCAATTATTTTTTGTATTATTTCTTCTGCTCCTCCTTTTTTATTTTTAATTTCTTTTAAATTTTTAACCTTTAAACAAATAATACTTACAGCCTGTTTTTGCCCTTTAATTGATAATGAAACTTCTGCTTTATTTGAAGAAGAAATTATAGATTTTGTAGCTAATTTACTATATTCTGACTTTAAATCCTGAGATTTAGAGCTTATCTTGTGAGGAGTAACTTTTTTTTTAGAAATTTTTCCAATAAAACTTTTCTTATATCCTTTTTTAAATAAAAGAAATGCAATAAATCCTAATATTATTAATACAAAAATCCAAACAACAGGGCTAGTGATTTTTCCAATAAGATCTGAAGATTCTTTAAAATCAATTGCCCTTCCTGTTAAAGCAAAATTACCTGAAAGAACATTTTCTCCTTCACTTCTTATTTCAATTTCATATTCACCATCTGGAGCTGTTAATAAATATTTTTTAGTATCATCCACATCTATACAGACATCAATATTCAAAGATTCATTACCTATTTTTACTAAAACAGTTTCA
>JADHVH010000026.1 GCA_016784085.1 Candidatus Pacearchaeota archaeon | reverse complement strand
AAAAGGGGCTTTTTAAAAAATAGAAAAATTTTTAAGGGCAATCAAAATTTCGTTTAACGTTTCGGCATATCTGATGTTTTGCGTAGTGAAACGGAGGCAAATATGGGTGGAGGCTTTTGTATAAAAGCCGTAACCAGATATGCCGTGTTGTACGATGTAATGAAAAATTCTTAATTTGCGATAGCAAATAATTTAATCGGGACAAATTTATTTTTAACCATTTTGTAATTGTCTTCTTATCTCTTCAATCTTTTTCTGATCTTCCTGGTCTTGCTTTATTCGCAACTCATCTCTACTTGGATTCTTTTTGTGAAGAATTAATCCATTTCTACTAGCAGATTTGTATAAAGAAATTTCGTATTTATTATCAGAACAGATATTTCTTATGGATTCAACTAATGCAGTTTTACAAGCTTCAAATTGTTCATCACTTATTCCCTTGCCAACTTCAAGTGGCCAAATTCTTGCTGTACCACCTTGTTTTAATAAACCATCAATGTTGAACATAAGTTGTTTAATTTCTTTAGGATCGCTTACATAAGCGGGAACAGAATATTCAGCCCAAATTTCATCGGCAGAGATTATCCCAGCTTTATTTAATGATTCAATTAAATTTTCGCTACAGGAATTGAGTGGAATAACATTGTCTGCATCTTGCTCAGGATCTTCCACGAATGGATCAATATTTGAAATATGCTCTGGGCGAATATCATACTTCTCCAATTCTTTTTTTAGTTTGCTACGCCCACCACCCAATAAAATTATTTCTTTACCATCTAGCATTTCTTTAGCTAATCTTCTTGTCTCCTTTGTATTGTATTGAAAAAAAAGAGTGTTCCAGTAGGTTTCTCTTTTGGCAGCTCCTGTGCCAGGTTGGATCTCAAAAAATTTTCTGCCACGTTGCGTAGTATCAAAGCTACTACTGCTAAATTCGTCACCTTGAAGTTTGGAGTGTTCGCCTGTGCTATCCAAAACTTTTTCCATAACTTTATCAATATCTTGTTCGGTACTCTCATCATTGTTACAAGATTGAGCATTTTCAGCTATAGCAGTTATCAAAGTTTTTATTTCTGTCGATAATTCTTCTTCCGTTGAACGAGAAGGATCAAATAAAAGGCCTTTCTCTTTTCTTAGCTTTTTTGTTACTACATCTTCAGCACGATGTAAATAAGTCGCTTGTGATTCGCCTTTTTGTCTTGATATTTCTAACGATTGTAAACTTTCCACACTTGTCGCTATTTCGGTTTCCGGTATATTTTTTGGTTGCTCTATATTCATATTCACTAATTAAAAATAAATTTGTCCCGATTAAATTTGCCCGATAGGGCAAAAGAATTTTTCATTATTTCGTATAACGTTCGCGTGTATGAGAAGTTTGCGAAGCAAATTTGGGTGGAGGTTTTTGTAAAAAACCGTAACCTCATACACGCTGTTAGATGATGTAATTAAAAGTTTTTGTTTTGCGAAGCAAAACATTATTTGGGGCTATTTTTTAAATATTCGTTTTCTTCCATGTTTCTTCTGGATCAGGCATTGCATTAAACTGGTCAGTAAAATTATTGTATTGTTCTTCAGTAATAGTAATTTGTTTTGACCCGTCAGCAGAATAATAACTATATGTATTGTCTGGATTTTTTTGCGCAGTTTCAATAATACGCTTCAGGGGCTCTCTTTTTTCTCTATATCCAGAAGCATAATTTGCAACCCCATCAATATTATATCCGTGATAATCTAAATTTCTGTCTGATTTCATTTTTTTGTATTCATCTCTTTGTTGCAATGCCTGATAAAATCTTTTTGCGTCTTCTACAGAAGCAAAATTAGCGACAAAACGGGTTGTTTCGCTATCTGGTTTTAAATCTACTTGGTGTGTTTTTTGGACATCGAGATGTTTGAATGCGATAGGAATTTTTTCGCTTTTAGCTAATTCAAAGGCTAGATCTCGTAATTCTTTCATATTATCCAAAGGGATATCAAAATAAATTCTTTCTTTACCCCATTCCAATTGACCAGATTCTTTTAGTTTTTTAGCCGCCGCATTTCCATATTCATACCAAAAAACACCAATATCTGTTTCTCCATTCTTAACTTTAAAATCCTCAAAATCTCTATCCTCCAAACCCTCATAGTTTTGTTGCGAATTTTGCTCGGGCGTTGTTAGGCTATCACTCCGAATTTCTTGTTTAGGAATGCCGAGCTCTTCACGAATGGTGTTTGCTTTTTCCTGGTCATCAATCTTGCTCTTACTTTCTAAAAAGTTAAACGACAATCTTTGCGCTAGGTTGTTATAAACGCTTTTGTCTATGTCTTTGGCAAAATCAAAAGAGAAAGGCTTGTCTGGGTTATCTTTTTTAAAGTTTTCATAGCTCGTTTTCAATTTTTGAAGCACAAAAGACTCTTCAGTTGATAAAATGTCAATCTCTTTTTTGCCCTGAATATACTCTGTTAAAACTTTGGCAACATCTTTTTGAGCGTCGGGAAATTTTGCTTTTTGCTCATCAGATAGACCAGAGTATTGCTGTTTTAATCTTTCCTCCTTTTGTGCTTCTCTGTCTTGTTCTGTTCTTTTGATTTCTTCTAATGCATTTTGCCTTCTTTCTGTTTCCGATTTATTTTTAGCTTCATCAATATAAATCGGATTTTGCCAAAGCTCCTCTACTATTTCGCTTGGCATTCCTTTATACTGCGGAGGAATTGCAGTTTGTTTTTCTTCCAAATCTTCTACTGGATCAGCCTCTTGATTTAAATTGTTGAATTGTTGTTCTGGTGATTTCATAAAGAATATTTAAAAAATAGCCCCAAATAATAAATTTCCGAAGGAAATTTAAAAACTTTTAATTATTTCATCTAACTGGTTTTTATACGAATAAAATAATTTATTTATACAAAAACTTGTACATTATACGAATATTTGATAATATATTAATATATCAAAATACATTAATATATTATCATGGAAAAGCTTTTAAGACAAACTAAAAATATTTTAAAGCTAAAGAATTACAGTCCAAGAACTATAAAATCCTATCTTTTATACATTAAACAATATTTAATTTTTTCAAAAAAACACAATATCAAAAATAGAAAATATGCAATAGAAAAATTTTTACTTCAAAAAATAAACTCTAAACAATCACCTCAAACAATAAATCTTGCTCTAAACTCAATAAAATTTTTCTATAAAGAAATTCTAAAAGATCCTGAGAAAATTGATTTAAAATTTGCAAAAAGAAATAAAAAACTTCCTATCGTTTTAACTAGAAATGAAATAAATGAAATCTTAAAAAATACTACAAATAAAAAATATTATTTAAGTATAGCTCTAGCTTATGCAGGAGGATTAAGAATAAGTGGAATACAAAATCTAAAAGTAAAAGATATTGATTTAGAAGAAAATATTATTCATATTAAAAATGCAAAAGGAAAAAAAGATAGAATTACTATTTTCTCAGAAAAACTAAAAAATGATATACAATATCTTATAAATGGAAAATCAGCAAATGATGTAATATTCAATTCTAATCATGGTGGGAAACTAACAACAAGATCTTTTCAAATTATTTTTAAAAAATCTCTATTTAAATCAAAAATTAAAAAAGATGCCACATTTCATTCTCTGCGACACAGCTTCGCTACACATTTATTAGAAAACGGGACAGACGTTAGATATGTACAAGAACTATTAGGACATAGTAATATAAGGACAACACAAATTTATACTCAAGTTACAAATCCAGCTCTAAAAAATATCAAAAGTCCATTATGAAAATTATTTTTGAAAATCAAGATATTCTTATTATAGATAAACCAGCTAATTTAACAGTTCATCCTATAAATGAAACTCAAAAAGATACTTTAGTTGATCAATTACTCGCCTATTATCCAGAGATTAAAAATATAGGCGATGACCCATTAAGACCAGGTATTGTTCACAGATTAGATAAAGATACTTCAGGATTAATGGTTATTGCTAAAAATAATAAATCTTTTGAATATTTAAAAGATTTATTTAAAAATAGAGAAATAATAAAAAAATATCTAGCTTTAGTTCATGGAATAGTTAAAGATGATAAAGGAATCATAACTAAATCAATCAGTTTCTCAAAAAAAGATTTTAAAAAAAGAAGTGCCTTATTAGATGAAAATTCAAAATCAGCTATTACAAGATATAAGATTATAGAAAGATTTGAGATCTATACCCTATTAGAAGCTTCTATTGAAACGGGCAGAACTCATCAAATCAGAATACATTTACATTCAATTGGGTATCCAGTTGTTGGTGATCAACAATATAAATTTAAACGATTAAAAACTCCTGAAAATTTAACTAGACAATTTTTACATGCTTCTTACTTGAAATTTAAATTAATTGATGGTAAGATTATGGAATTCAAATCAGAATTACCAAAAGAATTATATGAACAAATTAGAAAACTTCAATAAAAAACAACTAAAAAAAGATTTACCAGAAATGAAATCTGGTTATACTGTTAAAGTTTATCAGAAAATAAAAGAAGGTGAAAAACAAAGAATCCAAATCTTTGAAGGTTTAATTATTGCTATAAAACATGGCAAAGGTATTAATGCTACTATTACAGTTCGTAAAGTTACTTCAGGCATAGGAGTAGAAAGAATACTACCTATTCATGCTCCTTTTATTGAAAAAATTGAAGTAGTTAAAAAAGGAAAAGTTAGAAGAGCTAAACTCTATTATATTAGAGATAAAACTGCTAAACAATCTCGTCTTAAAGAGATTAAATCTGAACCTAGAAAAGTTGAGAAGAAAGCATAGAGGTCGGACCTCATTTTGTCCGAACCTTAGTAAAGATTCGGCAAAATGAGATCCGACCTCGGGTTAATGCAAGCCCAGGTGGTGGAATTGGTTTACACACACGGTTGAGGGCCGTGACTCTTTGAGTGTGCGGGTTCGACTCCCGCTCTGGGCACATTAAAAAGACACCCGTTGTGGGTGTCTTTTTTTTATTCTCCATTTTCCATTTTAAAGAAAATAGGAATAGCGATTAAAAGAACTATACCAGAAACAAACCAAGAAGTAGAAATAGAATAATTTTTAGCTAACCAACCACCAATAATCAACCCAAACACAGCACCTCCTTTAGTTATCATTGAATCAAATGAAAGAATAGTCGCCCTTTGTTTACTAGGAATTCTTTTATTAATATATGATTGACTAAGAGGTTGAAACATTCCTCTGCCTATTTCATGAAAAAGAAAACTATAAAGAATTAACATAACCATATTACACTGAGAAGCTATTAAGATACCAATAACTGTAATTAATTGCGATAGGACAATTGCCTCTTTTTCATTTCTAGAAATACTCCGAAACCATTTTGATAAATAACTACCCAGAGAAGTAAATCCAGCAATACCAATAAAAATCCAACTAAGTTTGTCAGTATTTAAACCAAAATTTTTAAACATTATTTGCCAATACATATTCAATGATTGAATAATAAACATAAATATAACATTAAAACAAATAATATAAAATACTGATCTTTTTTTAATTCCATAATGGATACTTTCAATAATAATCTGTTTAATATCACTAAACATATCAGTGATTTTGAATTCTCTAGTTTTTTTTAAGACATACTCTTCTTTCATAGTTAAATAAGCAAAAATTCCAACAAAAGCCATACTTATTGAAGAGAATAACCAAGGCAAAGCAAGATTATTTATTCCGATATATCCACCGATTAAACTACCAATAATTATACCAAATGGCTTAATCTGATTTCCTTTTCTAAAAACTTCATCTATATCTTCATTTTCGTCAAATCCATAATATTTCAAAGAATCAACTATCCAAGCTTCAAAAGATCCAGAATGAAGAGCAGAAGCTAAAGAAGCTATTGATTCTGCTAAAACAAAGATCCAAAAAGTTTCAGAAAAATAATAAATGAACATAGAAAGAGAATAAATAAAACAAGAAATAACAAAAGTTCGTTTCCTACCCATCAAATCAGCAAAAGCTCCAGTAGGCATTTCCAAAAAAAATACCCCAGCCATAAAAAAACAATTAATTAGACTAACTTGAAATAAATCTAATCCTTTTGAAACCAAGAAAACAACATAGGTTGCAAAAAAGAAAGAATGACCCAAGTTAAATAAAAACACGATAACCAAATACAGATTAACAATTCTCTTTTTCATTTTTGATCTCCTTTTTAATTTGTTAATGAACTTAAAAACAAAAAAATCGGCCTTTATTTAGCCGAGGAGATCTTTAAATATAATTTTTTTCTTAGAGATTAAACAATAAACATATTATTACAATTAATTAAACACCGTCTAGGCCAAATAAAATGATTGGTATTCATAGAAATACCAAAGACACCAACAGTTAAATTGGCTGGGCAATAATTTATTTGATTGTAATATTTGTATTCCATTAACATTAATTGTATTACATAATATATATCTGTCAACTTTTTAGTTTCTCCCCGATTTCGTATACATCTCCAGCGCCCATAG
>JADHVH010000025.1 GCA_016784085.1 Candidatus Pacearchaeota archaeon | reverse complement strand
CATAACAAGTATATCTTTCATTTAAAGTAACTTGTTCAAAAACTCCAAAACAAGATTCAACATCCCCTAATTCCTCATCAATAAGATTACTGACAATATTCCAAACAACTAATCCAGTCACAATTACAAGTAAAATTAGAATCATACTCCCTACAATAACAGACATACCTTTTTTATTTATCATAATAAAATCTCCTTTCCATGTCTTGATTCACAAACATATTTTTGTTGACCTTTTTCTGAGTCTCCAACAAGAACTGGAATCGCAGCTATTTTTTCAGCTCCACTTGCAGCAACACTATCTGAAAATGCGCCTCCTTGATTTAAACCAGTAGTTGGCCAACCATTGGAAACATCCCTAATATTTTGAGTAACATAGTTCCCACCCTCAGTAGTTATTTCTATATAAATTTCATAAATAGGAACATTACCAGTATTTGAAACAGATAAAATTCCTCCAGAATAATCAAAATCAAATTGAACATCATCACAAACAAGTTTGATATTTTTATCCCCAAATTTTGTAATTGCTTCTTGAGTTAATCCTCTAAACCATAAAAAAACAATTAATGCAATAACAATCACCATTGCTACTAAAAGGACAGTTGCAATAACAGGAGAAACTCCTTTTTTATTTTTCATATTAAAATTAAGATTATTCATTTTATATAATTACTGCGCCCCCTGTATATAACATTGCCCTCCACTACATGTTTCTCCTTGTGCACATCCGGGTAAACAAGTTCCTCCACAACCATCACTACCACAAACTCTACTCTCTGATTCACAATTAGGTACACAGACACAATTAAGATCTTGAGCAACTTGGGAATCCCCACAACTCACAAACCTAAGTTTTCCTTTTTCTTCTTGAAATCTAACAGGAATTATTTCTAGTAAATAGGGTGTTCCAGAAAAAACACTTGGAAGATCAATAATAATTCCTTTTTCATCTCCAGGAGCCATAGTATTTGTGCTTCCTGCAATAAAAATAATTGAATTTTGTAAATTTATTCCTCCCTCTGAAAGACCTGAAGATAAATCATATGTTGCAATTTCTGAACCAGACTGATTAGAAGCATGAACAAAAATTCCTGCTAAATCAAATCGTCCATTATTTTTTAGAGTAATAGTCATAGATTCATTAGTACAAGTATAATCTTTAATAAAAATAGAAGTACCTTCTGGGCAAGAATAAATATCTGAGGGAACATAAGTTTTCATCCAAGTATAAATTCCTGCAGCCATAACTATTGCAAAAGTAACTAATAGAACATAACCTATCATCACACTAATTCCTTTTTTGTTTTTGTTACTTATTGGCCTCATTTTTAAAAATTTGTAATTATATGCACTTCTTCACCTATTTCCTGAGAAAGTATAAAATAAAAACTTTTGCCTGCACCCAAATCTAAATTATATTCAGATTCCTTAGTTATTAAGGTAATAGAATTTCCAGGATTATTATAATCTTGATAAATATATTCCCCCGCAGGGAGGGAAATAGTATCATTAGAAGAACCTAGATCAATAAACATAGCATAGGAATCATATCTTCTATATCCTCCAACTCTTATTTTTGTGCTATTTCCAAAAACATAATATGAATTATCCATTTGGGAATAGTTTGCATAAGGCCTAGTAAAATTTAACATTAAATCAAATAAACTAGTTGAATTTAATTCATTATAGGTGGCATAATCAAAAACATAATCACTTTCTATTTTTAATTCAGATCCAATATGGCTATAAATATTAGCTCCTTGAATTGAGGATTTATTAGAAGTAACTGCAAAACCAAGGATAATTGCAATTATAATTATTGCAATAATCAAATAAAATTGCCCCTTTTTATTCATATTTTAAAAAATTAAAAGAAGTTTATTAATCTAATGTTGGAATAAATAATTTTATAAAAATTAAATGTAGACTCGAGAGTTAGCTCAAAGATAACCAAAAAGCTACCCTTATTCTTTCTCAGTTCTGCGACCTGCTAAGCATCTTAACAAATGTTTAGGGCTGCTCCGATCAAGGCCTGACCCGATTCGCATATGCAAGATCAAAACAGACAAAACGTCAACGTCCGAATAAAGACTTTTTGACGCACTTATCACGCACTCTCTTGCAGTTTGCCATAAAGCCCGTTTGCAAACGGCAGAGGGCTAACCTGCCAACCTAGTCTACAAAATTAAGGATTATCGAGACTATTTAAGGTTTTTTATTAATAAGAATACCAAAGAATAAGCTTATCTTGATCATCTCTTAAAAAGAGACTATCTCCAGTTTCTGTCCAAACATAATCTTCTCCCCTCCAATATAAAACATTTTCAGAACTATCTTCTTCTCCTACTTTGACAGTAAAATAATCATATTTTTTAGCAGTAAATATAGGGAAAAAATATCTTTTTCTTCCCTCATCTTTTATTTTCCAATAATCTAGATTCAAATCTCTTTCACATTTATTTCTAAAGATCACTTCTTGATTTTCAGTGTCAAATTCAAAAATTTCAATACAATGAGCTTCAACAGAGGTAGATTTTTCACATAAATTTTGATTATTTTTAATACATTCTCTCCAAGAATTCAAAAATAAACCATAATAATTATCTTTTCCAGAAGGAAAATAAATATTTGCATAACCATTCAATATTAGTTTTTGATTAACTAATGTTTCACCATCATAAATATAAGCTAAAATTCGGCCATATTTGTCTCTTTGTTCTGTTCCAAATTCTAATTGAACTGTTTTATTAAAAATCAAATTTTCAAGATATTGTTTAGCTTCATCATAATATTTTTCCCCTTTTTCAGGAGAATTAATCCCTAAAAGTCGTATATATTCCCCATTTGCCATAATAGTATCTCCATCAATAATCCTTTCAACAACAAAAGATTCTCTTTCTAATAGGGAATTTTCAACTAAATTATCTAAAAAAGTATAGTTCATAATAAATAATAGAAAGAGCAGAAATATAAGTAAAATAATTAAGGTTCTCTTTTCTCGCTTCATTCTATTATTTAGAATTAATATTAATATAAATAAATATTGGTAATATCTAAAGAATATAAAGTGTAGAAGAAGGATACCCGAAAGCATCCAAACATTAACCGAAGTCAATGCCCTTCTACTTTATTTAAATAATTATAGAGTATTTAAAGCTTCCTATTAACGATAAAACTGAAAAATTTAATGCGGGGGACAGGGTTCGAACCTGCGTAAGCACTAAGCTACTGGATCTTAAGTCCAGCCCGTTTGACCACTCCGGCACCCCCGCGCACGAAAAATATAACTAAGTTAGATTTAAAAAAGTTAGTATATTAGATATTTAATGATAAAAGAGGTTGCTAAGTTAATACAGGGTGCACTTAAATCTAATAAAATTAAACTATCTTTAGAAGAAATAGAAATCTTAATAGAAATTCCTCCTTCCCATGAAATGGGAGACTATTCTTTTCCTTGTTTTTCATTAGCAAGTAAACTAAAACAAAATCCTCATGAAGTTGCATTAATGATAAGAGAAAAAATAGGCACTGAACCTGCAACTGATTTTGATGATATTCAAACTCAGGGCCCCTATGTTAATTTCTTTTTAGATCGAAAAAATATGGCCAGAAAGATAGTTTGGGATGCAATAACTTTTAAAGAAAAATTTGGAATGGGGGACATTGGAAAAAAGAAAAAAGTAATTGTTGAATTTTCTTCTCCAAATATTGCTAAACCTTTTGGAATAGGCCATTTAAGATCAACAATTATTGGAAATTCAATTTCAAATTTATATGATTTTCAAGGATATAAAACAATTAGAATGAACTATTTGGGGGATTGGGGAACTCAATTTGGAAAATTAATTTATGGATATAAAAAATATGGGGATGATGATAAATTAAAAAAAGACCCCATTAAACATTTGTTAGATATCTATGTTAGAGTAAATAAAGATAAGAAAAATGAAAAAAAAGCAAGAGAAGAATTTAAAAAAATGGAAGAAGGAGATAGAGGAAATTTAATTTTATGGAAAATGTTCAAAGGATTTAGTTTAAAAGATTTTGAAGAAATTTATAAAAGATTGGGGATCAAATTTGACGCTCTAATTGGAGAATCAGATTATAATAAAAAAATGCCTCAAGTAATTAAAGAACTTGAAAATAAAAAATTATTAAAAACAAGCCAAGGAGCAAGAATAGTCAATTTAAAAGAACATGATTTGGGGGTTTGTTTAATTCAAAAAACAGATGGAGCAACACTTTATGCTACAAGAGATATTACTTCTGCAATTAGTAGATATAAAAAATATAAATTTGATCAAATAATTTATGAAGTTGGTCAAGAACAAACATTATATTTTAAACAATTTTTCAAAGTTTTAGAATTAATGGGCTATGAGTGGTCTAAAAATTGTATTCACGTCGGCCATGGACATTATTTAGATTCAGATGGGAAAAGATTTGCAACAAGAAAAGGAAAAACAGTTTTTATGGAAGAAATTTTAGATAAAACAGTTTCTCTAGCTGAAAAAGAAATTAAAAAAAGAGAATCTAAAATTAAAAAAGAAGATCTTAGAAAAAAAGCAAATAAAATTGCAATAGCGTCTATCTTTTATGGGGATTTAAAAAATAATAGATCAAATAATGTAATTTTTGATTTGAAAAAATTTGTTTCTTTTGAAGGAGACACGGGACCCTATCTTTTGTATAGTTATGCACGAGCAACTTCAATTTTAAATAAATCTACCAATAAAGATAAATTTGAAGTTCCAGAATTAAATCCAAAAGAATTAGAATTAGTAAAAAAACTTTCTTTATTTCCAGATATTGCTTTCAAAGCATATGAGTCTTTAAATCCGTCGCTGGTGGCTAACTATGCTTATCAACTTTCAAAATTATTTAATGAATTTTATCATTCATGCCCAGTAATAGGATCTGAAGAAGAATCTTTTAGATTAGCTTTAATAGAGGCATTTAGACAAGTTTTGAAAAATTCCCTAAACCTATTAGGAATTTCAACCCTCGAGAGAATGTAAAACAAAACTTATTTAAACTAAATTAAGTTTAATTAAACATATAATTATTTATTTAATTATATATAATTAAATAAAAAGAGGAGGTATAAAGTGGTTCAAACAAAAAAAATGAACGAGAATTTCTTTGCAAAGATTTTAAAAGAATTTAATGTAGTTGGTGAGATTATTAGAGCACGTCAAGAAGAAAAACAAGGTCTTTTAGATGAATTTGATCAAGAAACAAAAAGATTTTTCTTTGGAAAAATTTCTGAAAGAGCTTTGATTGCTTCTGTTAAAAAAACTAACAAAGAACTTATGAGGCTAGATGCAGAAATTAGAAAGAATATTGCTAGAGCAAAAAGTGCTTCAGATAGGGGAATGAAGTTAGTATTTGCCCAAGCACCTATAGCATATAGAGCATCTTTAACAGGGATTTCAGGGGGCGCTAAAAAAAAGGCTGCTAAAAAAAAGAAAGTAGTTAAGAAAAAAGTAGTTAGAAAAAAAGCACCTGTTAAGAAAAAAGCTGTTAAAAGAAAACCTGTTAAAAGAAAAGCTGTTAAGAAAAAGAAAGTTGTAAAGAAAAAGCCTATAAAAAGAAAGGTCGTTCGAACAAAGAAAAAGAGATAACTTTATTTTTTATTTTTTAATTTTATATTTTATTAATTCTGGATAGGCATTATTTTTAAACAGATGTTATAATGAAAAGTCAAACGCCCTAACCGGGAAAAGAAATTCTTGCAATTTTTTAAATTTAAAAACTATTTTTTAAATTTTTTAAATAACATAATTGTTAAAACAATAAAAAATATTGCCGTTAAAAAATAAGATAAAAAATTTGTTTCTGGCTCTGGAAAAAAGAATAAAACAATTAAGCCAATAATTAAAGATAGAACCCAATAATTTTTCATAAACTAATATCTTAGATTAAGTATTTATATTTTAAGGTTTAAAAATTTTGAAAGAAAATATTTTTTTATTTAACTGGTTTCATTTCTTTCCAAGCCAAGTCAAATAATTGTTCCAATGCTTGAGCAAAGAATTCTGTATTAATCCAAACCCCAATATCATAATTAGGGTGGAATTTTTCATCATCTAATAACATAAACATAACTTGATTTGAATCAATAACTACAAATCTAGCTTTAATATCTTCTAATTTTCTAACTTCTGCAACTTTTTTAAAATCTTTAGCAACTTTAGTATTATTGTTATCTATAGGTGCAGCGATTCTTATCTGAACTCCTCTTTTCTTAGCTTTTTCTAAACTTGGTAAAAGGGCTTCTAATTTTCTATTTAAACCTTCAGCAGTTGTAACAATTGTAATGGTTTTTTCAGCTTCTCTAACTAACATATCTAAATGATTGTATAGATTCTGTCTACCCTTTAAACTTCCAGATAGATCAGAAGGTTCAACAAATTTAATTCCTTTAGTGAATAATACTTTAAGTTCTTGTAAAACATCATCACCTTTTAATCTTTCAAGTCTTTTTGTTCTTTCCTGAGTATCTTTCATTAAATTCTTTTTAACTCTTTCAACAACTTCTTCAGGTTTTAGTGCTACAAATTTAATAGGCTTACCAAGCTTCATAATAATGAATCCTTTTTTCTCTAAACTTTCTAAAATATCATATGTTCTTGATCTTGGAACATCAGAAATATTACTTAATTCTCCAGCAGTAGAAGTTCCGCGTGAAAGCAATGCCGTCCAAACCTTGACTTCATATAGGTTCAATTCGAAAATTTTCCTTAGTCTGCTTAAAAATTCATCTTTTACTATCATTTTATAATCTTTATTTGGTGATTTTTATTTTTAAAGATTGTTATAGTCTAAAAGGCGTTCAATATTTAGTACCGATCAATAGTCATTC
>JADHVH010000002.1 GCA_016784085.1 Candidatus Pacearchaeota archaeon | reverse complement strand
TGATTGTCAGTTGTCGTTCCATGAACAAAATAAGTGATTTTTACTGCCATAATATTATTGAAAAACTATGAGATTATAAAAGTTTTGCCCTACTTCAAAATGTATTAGCCCTTTTCTCGATTTCGTCTAATCGCTGTTAATTGCCCCGAGCCGATAGGCGAGAGCGCAGCGTGGTCGAGGCGAAGCCGAAGAAGTAAATTTGAAGTCCGTTCTATCAAGGAGCAAAGCGACAATAATGAGAACACATTGAGGGCGAACTCATTTTATAGTAAGATTTATTAAGATTTTCTACAAACTAATTGTTATATGGATGAAAACAAACTAATTACGATAATCAAACCCTATTTAGATAATTGCCGAGCGGGTGATTGGAATCATGCGTTAAGGGTGGTTAAATGGGTTAAGGTATTAGGTGAGGGCAGAGAAGACTTAGATTTATTGATTACTGCTGCCTATATACATGATATCGGATGGTCTAACATTTTGCCTAAAGGAAAAGTGGATTTTCAAGAAATGCTGAAATTTGAAGAAAAAGCAAATGAAAATACACAAAGATTAGTCACAGAAGTTTTAGGCAAAATGGAATTTGAAGAATCCGATATCAATACAGTAATCCGATTAATTAAGGCAGCAGATAAGCATGATTCTCAAAATGATGACGAGGCAATTATCGTTGATGCAGATAGTTTGAGCAAATTATGTGTTGAACATGTTCAAGAAAAATATAAATCCGAAAGCTATCAAGAAGTAATTAGTTTGTGGGAAAGAGAATTTCCAAAAAGATTCAAAACAGAAAAGGGAAAATCTCTTTACCCTGAGTTATTAGAAAATCTGAAAAAAGAAATCTTATGAGTTCGCCCCTTCTATTTTTAGGACTTCAAATTTATTGCAATTAAGCCCTGTTAGTTTCGTCCGAATACTTGGAGGACTTGATTTTTAGTGCAACGATGCCGAAGGCAAAAAATCAAAGTTTTTGAGAATGCCGTTTGTATGATTTTGAAATAATATTTTTTGGGTGGGCTATGTATTAGAGAGACGCGCGCTTTTTTTGTTTCTTTTTTCTAAAAAAAGAAAATGGGGATTTCCGTCTTTTTGCTTCTTTTCTTAAAAGAAGATTTTAATCAGAAGAGATTTCTAAACCAAGAAATAAATTTATTCCAAATACTTGTATCTACACATTTATTGTCAATACAGATATTACTAAGACATTCAAAATTATTTTCACAAGTAGAATCTGCTTCTAATTGAGAAATAAATTCTCCTTCATTAATTGAACAAAATTCTCCACTTTTTCTATGATTAAATGGATAGCATTTATTATCAATAAAACAACCAATGCAACTATTATCTTTTGTTTGTTTTTCTGCAATATTTGGTTGTATTTTTCCATCTGTTTCATAGTAAATTTTATAAGAATAATTTGGACTAAAATCATCAATTGTCATTTCTCCGCCAAAAGAGGAAGACACAAATATCTTATATGCCCCAGTATTTTGGTCATATATCGGCTCTACGCTCAGAACAAATCTTTTTTTAGGAATATCAAGATTTACAAAATCAAAAATACCTTCTTCTACTTGAGAAAGAGGTAGTTCAATAACATTTAGCTTTGAATCTATCATCTCTGCTTTAATTGGAGTGAAATTATACTCTCCAGACAAATCAACATCAAAATAAAATATTCCTTCGCTTCTTAGTGAATTTCCTGAATCATCATTTGGATCTATCTCAATATAACTTTTTATTAGATTTGCTCCGTGGGGAATTTTGTAAAATGAGTTACTCCACTGTTCTAGTTGACTTGATTGAGGCATGGTAATTGTAGAGACTATATTAAGATTATTTATCTCATTAGTTATTTCAGTTGTATCAATTTCAGGATATTTATACCCTGGATTTATGGTATGATCTCCAATTAAAATATAATAAGGCTCACAAAAGGGCGCATAAACATTTTGTCCCTCTCGACAGCCCCCTATAACAGACGATTCAAAATGTTTTATCTTTTTAATCATTTCTCCAAAAGAATTTCCTTCTACTAAATTTTCAATTAGATATTTTGAAAGAGAATTTGTAGATCCTGACTCATCAACAGCTCCAATATAACCCAAACTTCCTCTTCTTAAAATGTTTGTGCAAAATAAATCTTCCCTTTTATTTCCAGGCCATATCCCTTCATATGCACAAGTTAAACATCCTTCTACAAGCATTAAAGATGGTGAAAGCCAAATATCTTCTGATCTAATTGAAAATGTGCCAATTCCATCTTGCAATCCAGAAGGGGCCCCATGTCCCGAATAGCTTATTATCATCTTGTCTTCTAATACTTGTAAAGGGAATAAATCATAATTTGTCTCGTCCAAATAGATACTTCCTGATTTCATACCTAGAGACTCTAATAACTCTTCATTAGGTTTAAGTTGCATTTTGCCCCCAATTGCTTCCTCTGGACTGCTTTGACCATGTGGAACCAGCATTGCAAATTTACTTGATAGAGCTAAATCAGGATAAAATAAAACTCTAGAAACATAGGAAGAAACATCAGAAACCGAAACTCCAAAAATTCTTCCTACAGATAGCTTTTGAAAAGTCTCATCTCCTAAACGGCCATAAATTGAATTGTCTACTTCAAACCAAATATCATCTTTTTCATTTTTACTCATTTGAATTGCGTCAGGACTGGACATGATAGTTAAATAATTTGCATCAATCCCTAAACTTTCAATTTTGTTTTCAAGAAACTGATCAATGGAGACATAATCTTGAGAGTTCGCACTTAAGATTAGTTCGTGCTTAGCACTGTCCAATATTTGAGAAGCTAAGGAGGTATTACTATATAACTCAAATATATCTTCATTACATTTATCTGTTTCAAATGGAGTAGTTGTTGAGAGAGTTATATCCCAATCGCCCGAGTTAATAAGGATTATCTTATTTGTTTGCGTCATTTCCAAATACTTATCTTGTAATTCTTCTAGATTATATTGCTCATCACAAATAGGTGTTGGGTTCCCAACACAGATAACATTTTTTTGTAATAAATCAATATTATCATTGTAACCTTGGATTATCAAAGGAGCATTGATTAATGAAGCATAAGATGATGCCAAGAGTGATAGTTCATAGTTATTTTCAACATAAACAACATCTTTGTATTCTGCCCAAAAATCAAGCATATTTTGCTTTTGTTCTATATTAAAAGAACTCTGAAGTAAAGAATCTAAGTCTGTGGGCAGATTTTCAAAGTGGGTTATTTTATTTGTATTAAATTGTTCAAAAAAATAATAAATTGAATCAATATCAAATGCATTATTTTCTTTATGATATATTAAAAGAGGATATTTGGTGATTGTCTTGTCTGTATTGGTCCAAACTGCCAAAGGTATCATAGTTAGAACTTTTCTCCAATTTTCATCTGAAACCAAAAAAGCATTCTTTGAAGAAAATTTTGATAAATCTTTTAAGTTATTATTATCATTACTTTCCACACAAATTCCATCTGTGCATCCATTAGGACAAGGAAAACCAATACTCGCACTGCTTAAATCTTCTTGACAGGTATATTCAATAATATAACATCCTTCTCCCTGACAAGAAGAAACCTTTTTTGCTTCATCTGCAATTGCATTGCCTTTGTTTGTTATGGTTGGATTTTTTATACAATAATCTCCTTGCTTAATTTTGTAATCTGCATATGCATTATTCCAATTTGTTCTATAACCTTTTTTGTAAATATTGATGCCATTATCTGTATCTGTACAACTTTGAGAAGGTTCTAAGCATTTCCCTTCTTTGCAACCATTAGGACAATCATAATCACCAGATTCTATTTTATTGGAATCGCAAACAAACTCTACTAATTGATTCCCATTGCAGTAATCGGTTTTTGTTTCTGAAATTTGATTATTTACCCAAATTGTGACAGTTCCTTTTTTATAATAATTTAATCCTGCTCCAATATCATCTGAAAGACTTTTATCGCTATCTGTGCAAGAAATGTCTATTTCCTGTAAGCATGCTCCATCTTCGCACGCTCCTGGACACCCAAACTCTAAACTACTAGCAGTAGTCTTTCCTGAGTTTAGTTCATGACAGAATGCTTCTGATACTCCGCAATTTTCTTCGCATGATTGAACATAATTCCAACCAACAAATTCTCCATTCTCAAATCTTTTTTGAGCACATTTGTCTTCTCTTGTTCCAATTTCATTACTATCCGAAAAGAGAAATCCTGTTGCATTCCCTTTAATATAATAATTTAATCCTCCATCAGAATCAATACAAGAATCTGAAACTACATTTCCAGTAATTTTATCCCACCATGAAGCAGATACAATAACCGAACTAGATAAAATTATTATACTCAATAAAAAAATAAATGTTATTCCTCTTTTCATGTTATAAGTATATTGAATAAGATATTTATAAAACTATCTCAAAAAATCTCTGAGTTTTACAAATTGTCCGAAGGACTAAGGAAATCCCCCTATAAATCTAAAAACGAAGTTTTTGCTATCTAGTTTTCGAGAATTCGAAAACTGCGCGCGTCTCTCCTATAGGGTGGGAGAAAAAATATTATTTCCTATTTCTTTGTCTTAATTCTAACTTGTAGGCATTCTCAAAAATTGAATATAACAGTCTTTTAACGAAAAGCACTAAATCTTGCTTTTTTGAGCCTTAATTCTGTTGTATTTAAATGATGATTGTGCTAATTTTTTGCTTTTATTTGCTCCTTGTTTCATTTTAAAATTAAAACTTATATATAAAAATTATATATTATATAAATAATTTATGTCCTACTATCCAATAGATATAGAAAAAGCAGTGACTAATAAATGCAAAAGAAGACGATTAAGTCCAAGAACTGCAAAGACATATATTTATTGCATTAATAAATTTTTGAAATATTGCAATAAAGAACTAGGAAAAATATCTAAAAAAGATGTTAGATTATTTTTGGAAAAATTGGCTAATGAAAATAAAGCTGGAAATACTCTAAACACATACCACATGGCTATAAGATTTCTTTTTGAAGAGGTTTTAGAAAAAAGAATTTGGATTAATATTAAATATTCAAAAGTTCCAAGAAGATTACCTATTGTTTTATCTAAAAAAGAGATTGAAAAATTGATAAATTCTATTTCAAATGAAAAACATAAATTAATGATAGAATTTATGTATGGAAGTGGATTAAGAGTTAGTGAATTAATTAATCTTAAATTAAAAGATTTAAAATTAGAAGATAATTATGGTTATGTTAGGAATGGAAAGGGTGGAAAAGATAGATTAATTATTATTCCAACTAAAATAATTAAAAACATAGAGAAACTAATAAACAAAGAACATCTAATTGAAAATGATTTTCTTTTTAAAAGTGATAGAAACAAAAAATATTCAATAAGAACTATTCAACAAATAATTAAAAAATCTTCTAAAACAGCAAATTTAAAAAATTGGAAGGAAATCCACACTCACACATTAAGGCATTCCTTTGCAACGCATTTAATTGAAAATGGTTTTTCTCTTTCAAATGTTCAGGCAATTCTTGGGCATAAATCCCCTGAAACAACTTTAATATACACACATATTTCTTCACCAAAATTAATAAATATTCAAAGTCCTCTAGATTCTTTCTAAACCAACAACCTTTTAAATCAAATCTTCATTATTTTATTGTATTCTTAGTGCTTTTTACAATTATATTAATTAAATTAAAACGGAGGTTAACAAATGACTGTAAGAATAAACCAAGAGGCTCCTGACTTCGAGGCCAAGGCCTTTCATGAAGAGAGTGTAAAAGACATTAAGCTGTCCAAATACAAGGGGAAATGGGTAGTATTATTTTTCTATCCAGCTGATTTCACTTTTGTGTGCCCTACAGAACTTGAAGACCTTGCTAAAAACTACAAAGCTTTCCAAGACCTTGATGTAGAAATTCTGAGTGTTAGCACAGATACTGAATTTGTCCATAAAGCATGGCATGATAATTCAGAAGCTATCAAGAAGATTAAGTATCCAATGGTTGCAGACCCTACAGGAAAAATCTGTAAATCCTATGGGACATATATCAGAGATGAAGGTTTAAGTTTAAGAGCTACTGTACTTATTGACCCAGATGGGATTGTCAAATCTTTTGAATTCAATGACAATAGCATAGGTAGAGGAACTCAAGAACTTATTAGGAAAGTTAAAGCTGCTCAGTTTGTACGTGCGCATGGTGGAGAAGTCTGCCCTGTGAACTGGGATGAAGGCAAGGATACTTTAAAGCCAGGACTTGATTTAGTTGGAAAGATATAATCTCTTTCCGCTTTTCTTTTTTTTATTTTTTTATCTATTCTTCTTTTTCAAAAGTTTCATAAGAACTTGAAACATCTTGATCATTAGTTCTTCTTATTTCTAAATAACTCTCTCTTGGATCATAAAAAACAGTTCTTGAAGGTTGAGTTGAAGAAGAAAAACTAGCTGACTTTAAGGGGATTTTGAATTGAGAAATTCCAGATTTGAGTGATCTCATATCTTCTCTTGTTCCTGAATGAATAATTGCTTGAGAATCTAAAAGTTTTAAATTATATTCTTTAGCTTTTTCAATTATTTTTTGGAAAACATTTCCCAAATAAACAGGGTTATCTATTGGAGCGGGAACTGGAAGAACATGGGCCATAATAATTTCTTCTCCAAAATCAAAAATCAAAGCAGAACAATAAACAAAATCATGGGAGATTAGAGCACTTGTATTATGTTTAAGGCTTCCTATTGAAACAATTGGTGCAGAACTACCTATAGAGCTTGTATTTTGTTCTAAATCCTTTGCAGATATTTTTTCTTCTTTAAATAATAATTTTGTAAGGAATTTCATAGAAAGGGATAAATATTTCTATTTATAATGATTATTATACTTACCAAAACCAATATAAACCAAATTGGTGATTTTCTAATATGGCATTTAATTTTGAACATGACAAACTTGTAAAAGAGCTCAAAAAAATTGGGCCAAAAAAAGTACTAGTTCAACTTCCAGAAGGAGTTAAAAAACATTCTTTTGAAATTGAAAAATTGATTTCAGATCTTGGAATTAAAGTTGTTTTTTCAGGTCAAACTTGTTGGGGAGGATGCTGTGTTTCTATTGAAGAAGCTGATTTAGTTGGTGCAGATTTAATTGTTCACTTTGGACATGCAAAATTTATAGAAGTTGATTTTCCAGTATTATATGTTGAAGTTAGAGATGAATTAGATCTTTTACCTTTATTAAAAAAATCTTTAGAATCTATTAAAAATTTTAAAAAAATAGGATTGTCATATTCTATTCAGCATAGGCATGATCTAAAGAAAATAATTGAATTTTATCATGATAATAAAAAAGAAATTACTTTATCTACTCAAAAAGGAAATGTTGCTTATGAAGGACATATTGTTGGGTGCCAATATGATGGTTTAAAGGAAATTGAAAAAAATGTTGAAGCTTTTGTTATTTTAGGTAATAATTTTCATTCAATGGGTGCTGCAATTTCTGTTGAAAAACCAGTTATTTTAATTGATGTTTATAATGATAAAATTGAAGTTATGGATGGTGTTAGAGATAAAATACTAAAACAAAGAGCAATATCTATCTCTAAATTAAAAGATGCAAAAAAAATTGCTATCTTAGTTGAAGCTAAACCTGGACAGAAATTTGGACAGCCAGAACTACTAGAAAAAGCTTTCAAAGAACAAGGTAAGAAAGTTGTAGTAATTAATATTGATGAAATGACTCAGGAAAAACTTATGAATTTTTATGATGTAGATTGTTTTATAGAATTAGGATGTCCAAGAATTGCAGTAGATGATTTTTCAAAATATGAAAAACCAATTGTTACTTTTAAGGAAGCTCTGGTGGCCTTAGGTAAAAAAACTTGGGAAAATATTTTAGAAACTGGTTTTTTGTAAAATTATTTCTTTAACTTTGTACTTTTCTTCCAAAAATTATCAAAATAAGCCTGAAAAGAATCTTTAATATCTTGATTTCTAATTTCAACAGCTATTTGTTGGGGATCTTGAACCGAAATAACAACAGTGTCTTTATAAATTAGAAAACTGGCAGGAGTTGTTATGCCTTTAGGCATATATCTTGCATCACACCCTTTGAAACTATTCCTATTTTTCATAATTTCTGGATCTGTATCTCTATTAAATAATACCTGAGATTTTATGCCTGCTTTAATTCTTCTTAAATGATCTTTTTTCCAATAAATATGCTGTTCCTCTGGCTGACTGGCAGGAATACCTAAATAATAAAATGATTCACCTTTTTTTAGTCTATAAGTGCCTTCATGAGCTGTTCTAATTCCTTTCATTCCAAAATAAATTTTAGCACTACTAGTATCTTTTAACTTTTTTTTAGAAAGTAGATCTGGAAGAATTTTTTCAATTTCTTTAACATTATTATCTATTTCTTCTTTTCTTTTTTGAGCATAATCTAATAATTTATTTGGGTCTGCGGCCTGATAATATTTTGTTTTATCCTTAACAATATATGAGGCAAGACCTTTTTCAATTAATCTTTCTAGTATTTGGTAAACAATTGATCTTGCAACTCCAGATTTATCAACTAAGGGCCCAGTAGTTGTGTCTCCTAACTCTAGCAAAGCCAAGTAAACCTTTATTTCTCCCTCAGTTAATCCGGCGTCTTTTAATATTTGTTTATTCATGTTAATTGTACTACCATAAGTGGTAAGGCATTATTTATAAGGGTTTCTATTGTGTTGGTTTTATGAGAGATCATAGAATAAATATAAACTTGAAGAAAATAACAACTTCCCAACTTGAAAAAGTTGTAGGTTTAGCAGAAAATTTAATTTCAAGGGATAGAAAAAAGGAAAGAGCCCCCTACTATAAACTAAAATTAAACCATTTGGGAATTAAAGAACCTGATTTTACAGAGGTAAATATTGGTGGTGGTGGATTTGACAATGCATATTATTGGGTTACAGATTTAGTTTGGATTGATGGAAATCAAAAACCAATAGCAACAACACACTATAATAGTAAAGGAGAAATGGTGGACAATTAAAATGACAAAAACAGAATGGCAAATGCAAAAATCACCCCATTATAGGGTATTTCAGGAAATGCTTAATATGGGGAAACTAGAAGGATTATTAGATCATTGGATAGCTTTTGCAGAAACAGAAGGAATTGTATTGGCTACAAAACCAAAAGGGAAATTCTATGAGGAAAGAAACAATTCTATGCAAAATATTCTAAAAAATATTGATTATCAGGGAACAATGTTTATTTATGTTCCAAGAGATGATTTAAACCTTTATCGAAAGGCAGGAAAAAGAGCGTAATTAAAATGGAAAATCAAAAACAAATTCAAAAAATAGATAATCCTTTTCTCATGAAAAAGTACTCTTTAAAGGGTTCTCCCGCCTTGAAATTATTTAATTATAAATGGAGCCTTGCTTCAACCCAAAAAATTAACTGTTTGGTAAAGGGAACTTATCATGGGGTTAGTAGAGGTTATGATGTTTTAGAAAACTCTTCAAATAATATAGTTCACTTGCTTACTGAAAGATCCACCTCTCAAGGGGGTTATGGAAAAGCAAAATATGGCTCAGATGAAGATATAGTTTATTTATTTGGTTCTTTTGTTAACTTGCGTTATTCAAATGTGACTCAAGGTCTTGAAAATGAAGAAGAAGATGCCTGGAGTAATATAAAAATTTTCTCAGATACTCAATCTAAACTAGCAGAAACTAAGGGAAGATTGGAAAAAATCTCTAAATCTGAATTAATAGAGGTAGTGGATTAAAAACTGGTTTTTTATGATGCTATTTTGAAATGCAATAATTCTTAAAAAGGTTTGATTGATTAATTTTTTATGGCTAACTTAAGATTTTATACTGAGAATAAAGCATTTCTTTTAATTCCGGGAGCATATGATTTTAAAACTGCAGGAGACATTATTAATGTAGGGTCTTTTTTAGCAAGAGAACAATGGAGGTTTCCTACAGAAACAGAAGCTGCTGAAATGTTGGATAGTCAATTTGAAAGAGTTTGTCATGGCCAAAAAAATACTACTGCAAGCGGTGATAAAAGGGTTGCATTCTGGATTGACTCAGGAGAAATATATTTTCCCAGATTTAAAACAACGATGCCGGAATATTCCCAAGTAAAAGATGTTCAAGAAATTCCTTCTGGAAAAAAAGATCTAACACATAATCTTCTTTTGGTTAGAGATAAAACTCTTAAGTAAATCGGCCTAATTAAACTATAGAAATCTTTTTATAGGGAATTTTACTAATAAATTCAACCCTTATTCTAATTAATTCAAAAAATATTCAAATTAAATTAAAGGAGGTAAAAAATGACTGAACATAAAAAAGAAGAAAAAACAATAAGTATCAAAAAAGATACTCTTTGGAAGGCAGGGACTTTTTTATTTGCAGCTCTGTTTGTAATTGTTCTTGTAATAGCTATAAGGCCAAGTGGACAAGTTGTAAATGATAATAGCGGTACTCAATTAGAAGGAGTTACAAAATATGTTCAATATGCTGATGATTTAGGATTAGACACAAAAGATTTTGAAGAATGTGTTAATTCTGGAAAATATAGTTCAAATGTTTCCGCAGATCTTCAATATGGTTCAAGTATAGGGATTTCAGGAACACCTGGTTTTTTTATTAATGGAAGAATCTTATCTGGTGCTCAACCTTTCTCAGTATTTCAACAAATTATTGAAGAAGAATTATCTGGAACTGCAACTAATGAGGCTAGAATTGATGTTGAAATTGGAGATTCTCCTGTAAAAGGAGATTCAAATGCTCCAGTTACAATTGTTGAATTCTCAGACTATGAATGCCCATATTGTGGAAGACACTTTGCTCAAACTTATCCACAACTATTATCTGAATATGTTGATACTGGAAAAGTAAAAATGGTGTTCAAAGATTTTCCATTAAATTTCCATGCTAAAGCTCAAAAAGCTGCAGAAGCTGCTAGATGTGCTGGAGAACAAGGAGATTATTGGGGTATGCATGATGCTTTATTCACTTCAGGTGTTTAATTTTTTATTTTAAAATGTGGCTAAATCAAAATAGGAAGTTTGCTATAAAAAAATCTATTTTGACAAAGCCCTATATTTTTTCTTTTATTATTATTTTTTTAGCATATCTTTTATTGAATTTTTTCTTAAATGATTTTAAGACAACTTTACCAACTTTATTTACTTCATTTAAGGCTTGGTTTTTGATTCCCTTTGTATTTTTTAATTTTTTATTAATTCCGTTTTTAATTGCATTAACTATTAACCTTACTGCAATAAAATTCCAAGATTGGAAATCTATAAATTCTAAAGGGGAAGAAGGCTTGGGTATTTTAGGAGTTTTTGGGGGAATTTTAGGGGGGGCTTGTCCTGGTTGCTTTGCAGGTTTTTTTCCTGCTTTTATAGGGATATTTGGGATATCTGCAACTCTAAGTAGCCTACCTCTTTATGGTCTGGAATTGCAATTTATTTCTGCAGCTTTTTTAATTACAGCAATAGTTTTATTAACAAGGCCAACTGTATGTAAAATAGATCTTAATTTAGAAAATGGAAAATAAATATGTAGGATATATCATGCTTGGAATTTCAGCAGTATTAATCGCAATTGTTTTATTATTTCAAAAAGCACTTAGACAAGTTGTTTCATTAAGTTGTACAGGTGAACATGCGTTAAGTTGTCCAATGAGTCAAACAGTAAATCAACAAACATATCTTGCTTTAGCTATTGTTGGATTATTAGTTCTTATTGCAATTGTTTTGATCTTTACAAAACCTAAAGAAAAAATTGTGGTTAAAACTAAAACTATTAAAGCAAAAAGAAAAAAAATTGATAAATCTAAACTTGATAGAGATGAAAAAAGAGTTGTTAACTTTCTTGAAAAAGAAAATGGAGCTATATTTCAAAAAACTTTAATGGAAAAGCTTGAAATTGGTAAGGTTAAAACTACTCGACTTCTTGATAAACTTGAAGCTAAACAAATTGTAGAACGTAAAAGACGTGGAATGAATAATATTGTTGTTTTAAGAAGATGAAATCAGAAAAAACAAAATATTTTCTTGAACTTTTAATAATAATTGTTATATTTTTAACTATATCCTATATTGTTCAATCTAATTTAGATTTTTTTAAAAAATTCTTGGGAAATGGTTATTGGGGAATTTTAGCATATATTCTTATTGGACAAATAGCAATGGTCTTTGCCCCAATTAGTTCAATGCCTCTAATCCCAGTTGTTTCTCAAATGATGGGTCCTTTTTATGCAAGTATTATTAATGTTTTCTCCTGGACATTGGGATCTGTATTAGTATTTTTTATCTCTAGAAAATGGGGAGTTGCATTAGTTAAAAAAATAATTCCTTTAAAAGATATTTACAAACTTGAAAATAAAATCCCTAAAGAAAATCAATTTTGGAGTATCTTCTTATTAAGAATAATTTTTCCTGTTGATTTAATAAGCTATGCTTTAGGAATCTTAAGTAATGTTAAATTTAAACCATATTTTTATGCTAGTCTTTTAGGAATAATTCCAAAAGCATTTATGGCCTCTTATTTTGGATATGCAGATTTTAGATACCAACTTGCATTCTTTTTAATTATTGGAGTTGTAGGTTTATTTTTAATTATTTTGGGCCATTTATTAGATAATATGTTTAATAAAAAACATTGAAACTAGTTACACCAAAGCGGTTATATAAAAAAATTATTATAAGACTTACATGTCTGCAAAAAAATTTGTGAAAGAACTCTCTGGTTCTAGAGTTGAAGGTGAAATAATAAAAACAGTAACCTATTCCTTAGTTACCTCATTTATTGTTTTTATAGTATTATATTTTTTAGGATTAAAAGACTTTGAAAATTTTATTCCAAAATATGGGTTTTTTATATTCTTTGCAATTTTAAGTTATGCTATTGTTCTACCTTCTCTAAGACAGGTTAAAGCTTATCAAACATTTGCATGCATGTCTGGAATGATGGTTGGAATGACTATTGGGATGATTTCAGGATTTCTAGCAGGATATTATGTTGCAGCTACAAATGGGATGTTTTGGGGAAGTATATTTGGAATGAGTGTGGGGATTATTTTAGGAGTTCAAAACGGAAGATGCTGCGGAATAATGGGAATAATGGAAGGAATGATGTCTGGATTCATGGGTGGATTAATGGGGGCTATGACTGCAGTTATGATGATAAATGACCATCTTAGGGCAGCAGGAATAGTAGTCTTTTTAGTTTCCTTAGCAATAATGGCTGCACTTAACTATATGGTATATCTTGAAATGTATGAAAGGGAAAGAGAAATTAAAGAAGATTATTTTCCAATTATACTAGCAAGCTTAATTTTAACCTTAATAACAATTATGTTTATGGTCTTTGGGCCAAGGAGTATTTTATTTGGGTAAAATGGGAAATAAAATTGCTTTATTTGTGCTGTTTTTATTGGTGGTTGGATTTGGATTATTTTTAATAAAAGATTCTCCCATTATGGGGAATGTTATTGGAAATTTAGGTTCAGGAGGGGTTCAAGAAATTACTATTGGTATGAAGAATTATAATTATAATCCAAACACTATAAAAGTGAATGTTAATCAACCTGTTAGAATCTACTTAGATGAAACAGTAAGAGGATGTTATAGATCTTTAGTGATTAAAGATTTTGGAGTATATAAAAATTTTAAAGATGTTGATGATTATGTTGAATTTACTCCTAATAAAAAAGGAACCTATAGGTTTTCATGTTCAATGGGAATGGGAGTTGGAACATTAATTGTAAAATGAAAAAAATAAAAATAAAAATTGAAGGAATGCATTGTGCCTCTTGCGCTTTAAATATAGAGAAGAGTTTGAATAAACTTGAAGGTGTTGAATCTGTAGGAGTTAGTATGATGACAAATAAGGCAATTGTTCAAGCAGAGGAAAATATTTCTCAAGATGATTTGAAGAAAGCTGTTTCTAGAGCAGGATATAAAGTAGCTTCAATTGAATAAAAAATGGATCACAAAAATGAAGAAAGTTTAGAAGAAAAAGAAATTAATAGTTGGAAGAGAAAACTATTTTGGAGCTGGATAATTTCAATTCCCCTTATTTTATTAATGTATCTTCCAATGATTTTTGGAGTAATGTTATTTGAAGAAAAAATTACTATAATTTTAACTTTAATTTTTGCCTTTCCAGTGATATTCATTGTAGGATTTTCTACTTTAAAATCTGGATTTAGAGGTTTCTTGAGCTTCTATTTTAATATGGATTCTTTAATTGCCCTTGGAACAGTTGTAGCATATCTTACAGGAATAGCTAGTTTAATTTTTGGTTTTGAAAATTATTCTGGAGTTTCAGCAATGATAATGGCAATATTTATCACTGGAAAATATATTGAATCTAAAGCAAGAGGGAGAGCTGGCCAAGAAATAAAAAAACTATTAGAATTAGGTGCGAAAAATGCTACAGTTATAAGAAATGGCAAGGAAGTAGAAATCCCAATTTCAGAAGTTAAAATTGGAGATATTATGATTATTAAACCTGGTGAAAAAATTCCAACAGATGGAATTGTTACTAAAGGTCAAAGTTCTGTTGATGAATCTATGATTACTGGAGAAAGCTTACCTATAGATAAGGTAAAAGGAAATAATGTTATAGGGGCTACAATAAATCAAGAAGGAATTCTTTATGTTAAAGCAACAAAAATAGGTTCAGATACTTTTTTAGCACATATAATTGATTTGGTTGAAGATGCACAGGGAAGTAAGGTTCCAATACAAAAATTTGCAGATAAAATAACAAATATATTTGTTCCTTCAGTATTAATCCTATCTATTCTAACATTCATAGGATGGATGATTTTTGGAGATGTGAATAATGCTTTTGGCGCATCTATAGCAGTCTTAGTAATTTCTTGTCCTTGTGCTTTGGGCTTAGCAACACCTATTGCCTTAACTGTTGGTTCTGGAATGGGTGCAAAAAGAGGTATATTGATTAGAAAGGGTGAAGCAATTCAAACTATGAAAGAAATTAAAATTATAGCTTTTGATAAAACAGGAACTATAACTAAAGGTAAGCCAGAGGTAACCAATATTGAATTGTCTAAAAGTATTAAAAAAGAAAAATTTCTAAAAATTGCTGGAAGTCTTGAAAAGTTATCTAGTCATCCTCTTTCAAAAGCAATAGTTGATTTTTCAAAATTAAAAAAATATAGTTTAGTTAAAAATTTCAAAACTCTTTTAGGAAGAGGTCTTGAAGGAACAATACAGGGTAAGAAATATATCATTGGAAATAAAAGACTCATGAAAGAGAATAAAATTAGTTTAAAGAATTTTGTGAAGAAAATTGATCACTTAGAAAGCCAAGGAAAAACAGTAATGATTTTGACTTCTAAAAAAGATAAAAAGGTTTTAGGTTTAATTGCAGTAGCAGACTCTGTTAAGGAAGACTCTATTGCAGCATTGAAATATTTACATAGGAAAGGTTATTTTACAGTAATGATTACAGGAGATAATGAAAAAACTGCTCAAGCAATTGCTAAAGAAGTTGGAATAAAGAAAGTTATTGCAAATGTTTTACCTGGAGATAAATCAGAAGCTGTAATGAGGCTTCAATCTAAAAGTAATTCGTATGTTGCTTTTGTTGGAGATGGTATAAACGATGCCCCTGCTTTAAAACAATCTAATGTGGGAATTGCTATGGGTACTGGAACAGATATTGCAATTGAGGCTGGAGACATTGTTCTTACTAAAGGATCTTTAATAGGGGTTTGTCAAGCAATAGAATTGAGTAAAGCAACATTTGGAAAAATCAAACAGAATTTATTCTGGGCATTTGCTTATAATGTGGTTGCAATTCCCCTTGCAGTTGGAGGCGTTTTACACCCGGTGATTGCAGAAGTTGCTATGGCCCTATCAAGTATAACAGTTATTGCCAATGCTAATCTCTTAAGAAGAAAAAGAATTTAATTTAATTCTAAAAATACCGACGTGAAAATCAAACATATTTTTTATAAATCATTATGAAACTAGTTTCACCAAAGTAGTTATAATAAACTATTTCTTAAAAAATTCATGAAAACAAAAAAAATCAAGGTGAAAAAAAGCGATTTGACATTTTATAGCCAAATAGCTATTTTGTCTGTATTAATCTTAGTATTATTATTTAATGTTAATTTTGGAACAAATTCTAATGTTATATTAGATTCTAGTTCACAGAGTGGAGTTTCTGCTTCAAGTATTATTCCAACAGGCGTTCCAGAAATATATGGTGATGAATTAGGTGTTGCTTATGATTTTGTGAGTGCTAATGATCCTCAATTAGCAGATCAAACAATTTCCTTTCTTTCTAGTATAGATAGGACAGAAACATTAGAAGGTGCTGACTTAGAGAGATATATTAATATCTTATATGTTTCACACGGAGGAATTTCTTGTGAATATTGTTGTGGAGCTAGATCTATTATATTTGAAAATGGCCAAGCAGCATGTGGTTGTGCTCATTCATATGCAATGAGGGGGCTTGCAAAATATTTAATCTTAAACCATGGAGAGGAATATACTGATGAAGAAATCTTAGAAGAAGTTGGAAAATGGAAAGTATTATTTTTCCCAGGAATAATGCAGGGTAAGGCAGATATTATGGCTAGTAAAGGAATATCTACAGATTATATTAGCCTAACATCTAATGACTATAGAGATATTGAAAAAGGTCAAACAAGCGGAGGAATGGTTGGGGGCTGCTAATAATAACGGAGGAAAAATAAATATGGATAATAGACAAATTGCATTGTGGAGCCTTATTGGAATTTTAGGAATATTAGTTTTATATGTAGTATTCTTTCAAGGATCTGCAGCAACAGCTCAAAGTACTTTATCTGCTAGTCAAGCTGCTGCACAACAAGCTGCAAGTGGTTATGGTGGAATGGTTGGTGGTTGTTAAATGAATGGAAAAAATATTTTTATTTTAATTGTAATTTTGATTGCTGTTTCAACAACCTATGTGGTTTCTACTGGTAATGTTGTAAGTGATAAAATTCCTATGACTGTATATAAATCTGCTAATTGTGGTTGTTGTGCAAAATGGATCCCCTATATTCAAAATAAAGGATTTTTAACAGAAACAATAATGACTGAGGATATGCAGGCTATAAAAGAAGAATATAATATTCCAAGATCAATGGAAAGTTGTCATACAGCTATTGTGGGAGATTATTTTATTGAAGGACACATTCCAATTGAAGCTATAAATAAATTATTAGAAGAACAACCAGATATTGATGGTATTTCTCTTCCAAATATGCCTGCAGGTAGTCCTGGTATGCCTGGAATTAAAAGTGGTCAATGGATAATTTATGCAATTAAAGATGGAAAAACATCCACATTTATGAAAATATGATGAAAAATATGAAACAAAAAGGAGGTTATCTAATCACAGCTGTTTTCTTAGTAGCTATTTTAATAGCAATATTCACAGCTCCAGGTAGTGCATCTGTAACTGAACAAAGAGAAGAATTTATTGGATTAAAAACATCTATCCAGGGAACTATGTTATCTAATGGTATGTATAGATGTTGTCTTGAAAAACCATGCACATATTGTATTGAAAAATCACCTGGACATGGAGAAGGTGCTGAATGTAGTTGTCTAGAAGATTTAGTTAATGGAGTTCATCCTTGTGGAGAATGTATTGGAGAAATTTTAGAAGGTCATGGAAATCCTTATCTTAAAGAATATTTTGCAGAAGCTATAGCTGAAAAAACAGGTGAATTAGAGGCCATCGAAAGAATCATTGAGGAAAAATATCCTAGTTTATAAGATGAAAAAACAAAATAACTTATTTTTTTTAATAGGGGGATTACTTGTAGTAATCCTTATTTTCTTTTTTGTATTTTTAAACCCAAATAAAATTAATTCTGTAAGTTCAGATCAATTTGAACAATTAATTTCTTCTGAAGAAGTATATGTTATTAATGCCCATACTCCTTATATTGGAGAGATTGAGGGAACAGATTTAAACGCGTATAATTGGGAAAATATGGATTCTTATTTAGATCAACTTCCAGAAGATAAATCAACACCTATTGCTATTTATTGTAGAAGTGGAAGAATGTCTACCATATCTGCACACCAATTATTAGAATTAGGTTATACTAATATTTATGATCTAGATGGGGGAATGAATACCTGGCAATCAAGTGGAAGAAATCTTGTTCAAAATGTAGAAGAAACAGGGGAAATAAAAGAATTTGATATAGTTGCAAATAATTGGGATTTTTCTCCAAATAAAATAGAAGTTAATTTGGGAGATCAAGTTATACTAAATATTGAAAGTGTTGAAGGAGCCCATGGAATAGCCTTATATGATTTTGAAATAAATGAATTTATTAATCAAGGAGATCAAATAACTATAGAATTTATAGCTAATAAACAAGGTACGTTTAGCTTTTATTGTAATGTTCCATGTGGTCATGGCCATAGTAGTATGAATGGTTTATTTATAGTAAATTAAAAGGAGGTAAAAACAAATATGAAAACTTTAGTAACAGTAGCAATAATGGTAGGCTTGTTAGTTCTAGTAGGTTTAGCAACAGCAGCAATAACAAGTGTAGATGCTACGGATAATACTTATACTGGGTCTTGTGAATCAGGAAGCTGTCCTAACGCAGCCCAAGGAGGATGTACTGCAGGAAATAACTGTGGATCATCTAATTGTGGAGCAACAACAGGATCAAGTTGTGGTGGCGGTTGTGGGGGAAGATAAAACTTCACAAAGAACTATAACCTTTTTTTTCAATTTTTTTTATTAAGCTTTTTTTGCCTAATTTTACTATTTGGCCCTTCTTTATTACTGCTACTTGATCTGGATTAATATAGTTTAAAATCTTTTGATGGTGAGTTATAATCAATACTGATTTGTCTTTGTTTAAGAACTTCTTAATTCCTTTTGAAACTGTTTTTAAAGCATCAATGTCTAGGCCAGAATCTGTTTCATCTAATATGGCCATTTTTGGATTTAGTGTTAGAAGCTGTAATATTTCTAGCTTCTTTTTTTCTCCTCCTGAAAATCCTTTGTTCACATATCTTTCTAGAAAATTCTGATCTATCTTAAGAAGTTCTGCTTTTTCATCTAATAGATCTTGAAATTGGAAAGTCATTAATTGTTTTTTATTGGTGGAATTATATGATTGTTTAAGAAAATTAAAAACTTTGACCCCATCTATTTCCTGAGGATTTTGAAAAGATAAAAATAACCCTAAATTAGCTCTTTTATCTGGACTTAGCTTTGAAAGATCTTTTCCTAAAAAGAATATTTTTCCTTTTGTGATTTTATATTTTGGATGACCCATTAGAACATTTGCCAGAGTTGATTTTCCAGAACCATTAGGGCCCATTAGAGCAACTACTTTTCCTTTTTCTAATTCAAGGTTAATTCCATTTAGGATTTTTTTACCTTCAACTTCTACATGTAAATTTTTTATTTCTAGAAATTTCATTTTTAATTTAAAGCTCTTTTAATAGCTTCAAGAGGTAGTAAAGCGCATTTCATTCTTGAAGTCCCAATAGGAATCCTCATTAAATCTAATACAAATTGGCTTCCAAGATCTTTTATTTGTTCTGCAGGCATATTTTTTACTTTATCTGTTATTAAAGATGCTGAGGCCATACTTATTGCACATCCTTCTCCATCAAATTTAATATCTTTAACTTTACCTTCTTTTATATCTAAGAAAACTTTGATTTTATCTCCACACATTTGATTAAATTCTTCATGTTTATGGGTTGCATTTTCAAGAATTCCAAAATTATGAGGATTTTTGTATAAATCTAAAATATATTCCCTGTAAATATCTCCTGCTTCACTTGTCATTCTAATGTAAAATAAATCCTCCTATTATTTCTTCCCCTATTATCTATTTTTAGAAGTTTTATTGTTCCAATTTCATTTGTATTTTTAACATGAGTTCCACCATCTGCTTGAATATCAAAATCTCCAATATTTACAATTCTAATTTCTTTTATTTCTTTTGAAAGGCCTTTTGCTAACTTAGTCATAATAGGTATTTTTTCCGCTTCTTCTCTGGGTAAAAATTCAATAGTTATTGGTAAATTTGCTTGTATTTTTTTATTTGCAAAATCTATATAAGACATTATTTTATCTCGATCATATTCTTCTAAAGCAAAATCCATTCTAGATTTTTCTTCTCCTAATTGGCCACCAGTAATCATAGCATTTGTATCCCTATGAATAACTTCACTTAAAATATGGATAGCAGTGTGCATTTTCATAAGCCTATATCTCCTATTCCAATCTAATCTACAAAAAACTTCATCTCCTGGTTTTAATCCAGGTTCGTTAACTTCATGACTAATATATCCATTAAATTTTCCGCAATATCTTACTTTGAAAATAGTTCCATCTTCTTTTGTTATTAAACCCTCATCATAGGGTTGTCCACCTCCATTTGGATAAAAAGCTGTTTTATCTAGAACTATAAAAGTATCATTATCAACTTCTTGAACAATTGCATTCCATTCTTTAAGATAACTATCTTTTAGATATAATGCTTCAGTCATGTTAATTAAACTTAGTCTTTATTTTACTTAAGGATTGTGCTAATGAGTCAATATCTTCAAAAGTATTGTAAAAGGCTAAACTAACTCTAGAAACACTGGGAATATTTAATTTTTCTAATAAGGGCATAGCACAATTATGTCCTGCTCTTATTGCAATATTATCTTCATTTAATAAAGATGCAACATCATGCCCATGAATTCCTTTTGGATTAAAAGATAGAATAGAAATATTATTTTTTTTAGGACTGTAGATTTCAATATCTCCTAGTTCTTCTAGTTTTTTTAAAGCATATTCAAATAATTCAGATTCCCATTTTGAAATATTTTCTAAACCTATTTCTTGAACATATTTTATTGCTTCTGCAAGAGCAATTGTTTCTGAAATATTTTGAGTTCCTGCTTCAAATTTTTCTGGTAAATCTGCAAACTCTGAATCTTCATAAGTAACTTTTTTTATCATGCCTCCACCAAATAAGAAGGGTGGAAGTTTTTCTAATAATTCTTGTTTTCCATATAAAACCCCTATTCCTATTGGCCCTAAAAGTTTATGTCCTGAAAATGCTAGAAAATCACAATCTAAATCTTTCACATCTATTTTAATATGGGAGGCACTTTGAGCAGCATCAATTATTGTTAAAGCTTTTTTTTCTTTTGCCAAACTTATTATTTCTTTAATAGGATTAATTGTTCCAAGAACATTGGAAGCATGAACAATTGAAACTAAAGCTGTTTTATCTGTAATTTTATTTTTAGCATCTTCTAAATCTAATGTGAAATCATCTTTAATTTTAATAAATTTTAATTTCATGTTATTTCTTTTAGCTAACTGTTGCCAAGGAACTAAATTAGAATGATGCTCCATTTCTGTTAATAGAATTTCATCTTTTTCCTTAGAAATGATCTCTGAAATAGTATAGGACAATAAATTCAAGGCTTCAGTAGTATTTTTAGTGAAAATAATTTCTTTTTCATTAGCATTGATAAATTTAGTTATTATTTTTCTAGCTTCATTATATTTTTTCATTGCTTTTTCACTTAAAGTGTAAAGTCCTCTTTGGATATTAGCATTATTTTTTTCTGAAAAATCTTTTATTGAATCTATAACAACTTGGGGCCTTTGAGAAGTTGCAGCATTGTCTAAATATATTAATCCTTTATTATTTTTAAAAATAGGAAAATCTTTTTTTAATTCGTGAGCTTTTTTATTATCAATTTCCATATTAAATAACCGACTTTTCAATTTCAAGGTCTATTAGTCTATTTAATTCTACAGCATATTCTAAGGGTAATTCTTTTATTAATGGTTCTATAAAACCTGAAACTATTATTTTGGTTGCCTCTTCTTCTGATAATCCTCTTGACATTAAATAAAATAGTTGATCTTCTCCGATTTTTCCAACTGCAGCTTCATGAGCTACATCAACATTATTTTCTTCAACTTCCATTGCAGGAAAGGTTAAAGCCTTACTTTTATTATCCAACATTAGGCCATCACATTTTACAAATGATTTTGAATTTTCACATCCTTTTTTTATTTTAACTAAACCCCTGTAAGAACTAACTCCATTTTCAGAACTAATTCCTTTACTAAGAATATTTGAAGTAGTATTTTTAGCTAAATGATATACTTTGCATCCTGTGTCCTGATATTGGGCCTTACCTGCATAGGCAATTCCAATATAATCTGATTTTGAATTTTTTCCAACAAGTAAACTACATGGATAGAGCATTGTTTTTTTACCCCCTAGGTTTCCATTTACCCATTCAATAATTCCATTTTCTTGAACTACTGCTCTTTTGGTATTTAAATTATAGACATTTTTACTCCAATTTTCTATAGAAGAATATCTTACTCTTGCATTTTTTAAAACATGAATTTCTACACATCCTGCATGTAGAGAATCTTCTGAATAAAGAGGTGCAGAACAACCTTCAATATAATGAACTTCTGAACCTTCATCTGCAATTATTAAAGTATGTTCAAACTGACCTGAATTTTTCTCATTCATTCTAAAATAAGCTTGTAAAGGTAACTCTACTTGAACTCCTTTAGGAACATAAATAAAAGTTCCTCCAGACCAAACAGCTGCATGCATTGCAGAAAATTTATGTAAACCAATTGGTACACAAGAAGTCATAAAATATTTTTGAATTAACTCAGGATATAAGTTAATAGCCTCATCCATATCTAAGAAAATAACTCCTTTTTCAGCTAGATCTGATTTTAAATTATGATAAATTATTTCAGATTCATATTGAGCACCTACACCTGCCAATGCTTTTTTTTCAGATTCTGGAATTCCTAGCTTATCAAAAGTATCTTTAATTTCTTTAGGAACATCTTTCCATTTTTTTGCTTTTTTAGCATCTGGCCTAACATAATAGGATATTTTTTCCAAATCTAAATCACTAATATCTGGACCGAAGTTAGGCATTTTTATTTCATTGAATAGCTTTAATCCTCTTAATCTTAAATCTAACATAAATTTAGGTTCTTTTTTATCTTTAGAAATCTGTCTTACAAGTTGCTCACTAATACCTGGTTTTGACTTGAATTTTACATTTTTCATGCATATATTAACTATAGTTAACTATATAAAAAGCTTCTGGTTAATATTTATATAGTTTAGATTAGATTTAATAAAATGAAAAAAATAATGCCCCAGGAAATAGAAGTATGGTATGTGATTCCCGCTCTTAGAAGAGAACTTGCAAAATCTTTTGTAAAAGATCATAAAATGAATCAAAAAAAAGCTGCGGAAATACTTGGAATTACAGAAGCTGCTATTTCTCAATATTTAAAGGATAAGCGTGGTGGAGAGCTTAAATTTACAAAACCTGAATTAGAAAAGATTAAACAGGCAGCAAGTAAAGTTGTTGATGATCCTAAAAATATGATGGAAGTTCTTTATGATTTATGTGTTTATTTTAGAAATGAAAAAGTTGTTTGTAGAATGCATAAATGTAAGGATAAAACTCTTCCCAAGAATTGCCAGGGTTGTAGTTTATGCAAATAAACCTAGCTTTTTAAGAACTTGATTTGCTGAATCTTTTGTATCAACTGTTTTTATTATTTGTTTTATTTTATTTTTCTCTATAATAAAAGTTGTTCTTTTGATTCCAAAATATTTTTTACCAAAATTCATTTTTTCAACCCACACGCCATATTTTTTAGCTAATATTTTATCTGGATCTGAAACTAATTCAAAAGGAAGTTTAAATTTATCTTTAAATTTTTCATGACTTTCTTCAGAATCAGGGCTTACACCTAAAACTTCTATTCCTTTCTTTTTTAAAATTTTAAATTCATCTCTAAAACTGCAAGCCTCTTTAGTGCATCCAGGAGTATTATCTCTAGGGTAAAAATATAGGACTAACGTTTTATCTTTATATTTTTTAAGTTCCTTGAATTGAGGTGCTTTGTCACCAATTTTTAATTCTGCCATTTTACATTTCAAAATCTTGATCAGATCTAGGAGTTAATCCTTTTTCATATTCTTGCATAATTTCTAGAATTTCATCAAATTTATCTTTACTTTCTTCCATTTTTTGCTTCTCCATAATATTTAGCTACTTGATCCCAATTAATTATCTGAAAAAAATTGTCTATATAATCTGCTCTTAGATTTTTATATTTAAGATAATAAGCATGTTCCCAGACATCTATTACTAAAAGAGGGATTTTTCCTTGAGAAATGGGATTATCATGATTTGATGTTTTAACAACTTCTAATTTTCCTTCTTTATTTAATACTAGCCATGCCCACCCAGATCCAAACTGAGTTAAAGCTGCATTTCTGAACTGTTCTTTAAAATCACTAAAACTTCCAAAATCACTATCAATTGCCTGTAATAATTCTCCTTTAGGCATTGTATCTTTCTTTAAAATAGACCAGAAAAAACTATGGTTCCAATATCCCCCACCATGATTTATTATTGCTTGTCTAATATCTTCCGGAATTTCATTTACATTATCTAATAATTCATCTACTGGCTTTTCAGCTAGTTCAGGATGTTTTGCTAATGTTTTGTTAAAGTTATCTAAATATGCTTGATGATGTTTTGTATAATGGATTTCTACTGTTTTAGCATCCATAAAAGGTTCTAAAGCATCATAAGAAAAAGATAACTTGGGTAACTCATGACTCATAGTTAACTATTGTGAAGTTTATTTATAAGGTTTTTGGTTTAGCTATATTGTAACTATTGTGTGGTAACAATATAGGAATATTTAAAAAGGGTATTTTGCATAATGGATTATGGGAAATTCATCAATGATTGCTGCAGAACTTGTAAGAGCTTTATCTGCAGATCCAGATACAACTAGTTTAGAGGCTAAAACTCTAGATCTAGGAATTCCTGAACCAAAAAAAATTGAAATGCCTGTTTCTATAAATTCTGAAAGCAATATTATAACTGGAAGTGCTCCTTTTTTATCTAAACAAAGAACAAAAGTGAAAATAGGAGATATTGGGATTGATTATGATTTAAATTCTTCAAGTGGAAGTGATCCAGATCCTGCAGATGCTTTAAAGGTTAATATTCCTCAACCATTTAATATTGGAAATTCTAGTCTTTCTTTATACGGTGTTGGAGATTGGACTAAAGATGATTTAGCAGCTGTTGAATTTTATAAAGGGCTTCAAGCAGGACAAACAGATGTTGGATTAGATTGGGGTGTAATGGCTCAAAAAGGAATGAATCCCTTACAATGGATGTATGGTAATGCTAAAAAAGGAAGTTTATATGGTATGGTGGCAAGTTTATATCCAAATAATATTTCAAAAGCTAATTTAGAAAATTCTGATTTTTTTGCTAATGTTGGTGCTGATTTTTTTGATAAATTTTATGCTAGTGTTGGAGGTAGTAAAGGGCCTAGACACAATAGTCTTTCTTTTACTGGAAATACCCACGGAATGGAAAATTTTGGAACATTAGGAATAGCAGTTTATAATCCTCAAGATGAAAACTTTTTTGTTAAAACAAGAACAGCTGCAGGAGATGTTTCTCAAGGTTTTTATTCAAAAGGATTTTCAAATCCAACTAATGAATTATTTATTTTCCCACCTTTCTTTTTCCCACATTTTACTCCTGCTGAAACAAAAGGAAATAATACTTTGATGGTTGATTTTGCAGGAAATAAAGAAGAAGGAATTACTCAATCTGAAGTAAGATTAGGAAGAAACACTAAGTTTGGGCGTTTTGGCGCAGGTGTTTATACAGATGAAGAAGGTTCTGTTCCAGCATTTATGTTTTACACTCCTTTAAAAGTTGGAGATATTAAAGGTGGCCTTGAATTAGGCGGAAATGAAACTAAAGGTTTTGGAGCCTATTTAACTTTAAATACTAATTTTGGTTCAAAGTAAAATGGTAAAATTAAGTGATGAAGTAAGAAATTCAAATTTTGAAGCTCAAATTAGACAAATTTATTTTGAAGATGTTAATAGAACTTGGGGATGTGGAATTAATGGTGGTTGCACAAAAGGAGCTATTTTAAGTCCTGGTGAAGGTGTCTATGATCTTGATGCAAATGGATATTATGCTAATGCAAGAAGAGAATCTGAAGAAGGTGCAAGTGGAAATTTAGAGAGATGTTGAATAAATACTTTTATAATAATTAGAAACTCTTATGTAATATGAAAAAGAAACAAAAAGAGATGATCTGGAAAACTATCTTAATGATTGTTTACTGGGCCTTATATCTAACAATAACAATGTCCCTTTTTGAAAGATTTGGAATTCATCCTGGGCCTGTTCCAGGTGGTTTTTTAGGCTGGATGTTTATTGTTGAAGTGCCAAGAGTTATTCTTGGTTGGTTAATTGGTCTTGGATTAAAAATATATAAGTGATTCAATAACTTTATAAAATAAGACTTCTAACTCCTATTATGGTAGAAAAAGATATTGGAAAAATAACCAAAGGTGAATATCAGGGAACTGTAACTGAAATTGTTGTTGGTGTTAGAGAATATAATGGGAAGGTTGGTGTAGATATAAGAGAATTTGTTACAAGCGACAAATACACTGGTCCAACAAAAAAAGGATTAAGAATTCCAGCAGAAAGTTTTGCTAAGTTTAAGGAAATGATTAATTCTGTTCAAGATGCTGATTTAGTAGCTTCTGAACAACCAGCAGAAGCCTCTTCTCAAGAACAAGGAACACTTGAAGCAGAAGCACCTTCAGGAAATTCACCAGAAGGATTGCCAGATTATTAATTTTTTATTTTATTTTTTATAATTTTATTTTACTATTTTTAATTCTAATAATTAATTTTATCTAAAAGTTTAAAAAGAATAAAAAATATATTGAGTCATGAAAAGAGGATTAATAGTATTACTATTTATTTTAGTATTTACATTACCTAGTATATCTTCAGCAATAGATACTTCATGTGCTCTATCTGCTACATTAATTAATCAAAATCCTTATCCTGCTCTTCCTGGAGAATATGTTGAATTAACTTTTCAATTAAGTGGGGCCCAATCTAGTAATTGTGAAGGAGCTAAATTTGAAATTGTGCCTTCCTATCCTTTTTCATTAGATGAAGGAATTTCCCCTAAAAAAGTAATTGATGGAGATACTTGGTTATTGAATTATGAAACTGTTTGGATGGTAGGATATAGAGTTCTTATTGATAAAAATGCTTTAAATGAAAAATATGAATTAGAAATTAAATATTCTCCCGGAAACTGGCCTGAAGAATCTTCTGTTAGTAAAAAATTTAATATTTCTATTAAAGATCTTATGATTGATTTTGAAGTTTATGTTAATGATTATGATATTAAAACTAAAGAATTAAGTTTTGAAATTTTAAATATTGGGGATTCAGATGTAGAGGCATTAACAGTTGAAATTCCTAAACAAGATTCTATTAATATTAAGGGTGCCAATAGAAAAGTTGTGGGTGATTTAGATTCAAATGAATATACTACTACTAGTTTTGAAACAACTCTTCCTGAAGAAGGAAATATTAATCTAAAAATATTTTATACAGATGAAATCAATGAAAGAAGAAGTATTGAAAAAACTGTTCATTTTGACCCTGAATATTATGATGGTTTAGTAAGAGATCAAAAATCTACTCCTGTTTTATTATATCTTATAATTCTTGCTCTTGTTATTTGGATTGTATGGGTTAGAATTAAAAAACATAAAAAGAAGAATAAAAAATAATTCTATTCATATCTTAAAGCTTCTACAGGATTTATCTTTGTTGCATTTATTGCAGGTATTACTCCTGAAACAGCTCCTGTTAAAACTGCAAATAAAATACATCCTATAAAAAGTTCTAATGGGAAATAGGGGGATAAAAAACCATATCCTAATTGATTTAAAATTTCTCCTCCAAGTGCACTAACAGCCCACCCTACAACCACTCCAAATACTCCTGCAACAAAACCAAGGAAAGAAGATTCAAATAAAAATATCTTAAATACTTCTGAATTTTTTCCACCAATTGATTTTATAATTCCAATTTCTTTTACTCTTTCTAAAACAGAAGTTATCATGGTGTTAGCAGTATTAATAGATGAAACTAAAATAGAAATTAATGCAATTAAAATAATAAATGCTACAATAACATTTAATGCAGTACTATATCCTTCCATTAATTCTGTAAAAGATTGTACAAAAAAATCTTCTTTTCCTTCTTCTAATCCTCTAGATTTTCTAAGACTTTTTTCAGCATTTTTAACTACCTGATCCATATTACTGGTATCTGCTGAAGCAATAATCCAATTATAGGGTAAATTTTCATCTCCGTAAAACTCTTTCATAGCATCGTCTGCAATATACACTTGAGAATCATCTTGAGGATTTCCTACTTCTTCTAAAAATCCTATTACTCTAAATTCTTCACCATTAATTTCAATGTTATTGTTTAAATCAATTGGCTTAGAAAATATTCTATCTTTAATTTGATAATTATATCCTAATAAAATATCTCTTCCATCTCCTGAACTTAACATTCTTCCTTTAGAAATTCCAATATTAGACATTTCCATAATCAAAGGTTTTTGAGGGTCAAACCCAATTAAAAAAGAATAAATAGTTTGATCATTAAAACCTATCTCTACAGATCTAAAATAAACTCCTGTAGAAACATATATTCCTGGAGTGCCTGCAAAATCTTTTAAATTATCTTCTGTAAGTTCAAAAGAAGTATCTAATCCTCCAAATCCCCCTTTAGACATTACTAGAACTTTATCTGCAGAAGAACTTCCTGCAACTTCATCAACATATTTGTATAATCCAGCCCCAAAACTTATGAAAATAAATATAGTTACTATTCCTGCAAAAATAGAAAAAATAGTGAGGAAGCTTCTAAACTTTCTATTCTTAAGGTTTCTTAAAGAATAGTTTACACTTTCTTTGCTGATCATCCTCTTAAAGCCTCCACAGGATTTTGTTTAGCAGCTTGCATTGCGGGAAAAATTCCTGCTATTGATCCAATTAAAAAACTTCCAATTAAAGAAAATAAAATTAATATAAAATTTATCTGAGGTTGAGTTTCAGATCCAAGAAAACTATTTATGGCCCCAATTCCAACATATCCTAAAAGTAAACCAAGAATAATTCCAATTGCCCCTCCTATAAGGCCTAACATTCCAGATTCTACAAAGAATTGCATAAAAATTTGGCTATTTTTTGCACCAATTGCCTTCATAATTCCAATTTCTTTTTTTCTTTCTAAAACAGAAGTAGTCATAGTATTTACAATTCCAATAATTCCTATAAATATAGATATAGATGCAATAATTATAATAAATATTTGAATTCCGTTTAAAACAGAATTTACACTTTCTAGAGTTGCTTCAGGTGTAGAAACTTCGAAATTTTCTTCTCCTATTTTTACATCCCTTCTATTTCTTAAAAGTTTTTCAATGTCTTCTTTAGCTCTATCTATTGAATCTTTATTTTTAGCCTTTACAACTATTAGACTAACATTGTCCCCATAACCAATTAAATTTTCTAAATCAGAATCTTGAATCCAAACAATAGAATCTAAAATAAAACTTCCCTGTTTTTTCACAATTCCTACAACTTCAAATGATTTATCTTTAATTAAAACTTTTTTTCCAGGAAGAATATCTTTTTCATAACCATTTTTTTCTCCTTCATAAAAACTATATCCTAACATTACTTTTCCAAAATCTCCTGATTCTAATAATCTTCCATATTCTGCCTCTATGTTTCCTACTAATTCATAAATTTCTTTTTCTCTTCCATCAACAACAGACCCAGCATATCCAAATTGTACAATATTATTATATTCCATTTTTCCAACCTCTATATTTCTCGGAATTGCTAATTCTACTGAACTTAACTGCTCTATGGCAATTGCATCTTGTTTTGTCAAGGGAATAACTGTCCCAGATCCTGGCGGGCCAAAAGAAGTTCCACCTGCTTGAATAGTAATAACTTCTGTTGAACTTGCTCCAAACTGGGAATTTACTGCTACTTTTAATCCACTTCCAACAGTAATTAATGAAACAACAGCTGCAATTCCAATTAAAATTCCTAAAAGAGTTAACCAGCTTCTAATTCCTTTTCTTTTTAAATTTCTAACTGAGAAAACGAAATAATCCATTTTATCTTTTTTTCCTTGTTATTTTTTTAACTTTTCCGTCGACTAACCAATAAACAACATCTGCATATTTTTTTGCTAAATCTGGATCATGAGTAACCATTACAATAGTTTTTCCTTCTTTGTTTAACTTGTTTAAAAAATCCATTACTCTCTCCCCTGTTTTAGTATCTAAATTACCTGTAGGTTCATCTGCTAATACTACTTCAGGATCATTTGCTATTGATCTTGCAATTGCAACTCTTTGTTGTTGACCTCCAGAAATTTGGCTTGGATAATGGTCTTCTCTTTCTTGTAATTCCATTTTTTTCATAAGATCTTGAACTCTTTCTTCTCTTTCATCTGCATCAAGATTTTGCAAAGTCATTGGAAGCATAATATTTTCCTTAACAGTCAAAGTTGGAATTAAATTAAATTGTTGAAAAATAAATCCTATATGTTTTCCTCTTACTTGAGCTAAATCAGATTCTTCTAATAAAGAAATGTCTTCTTTATCTAAAAAAATATGTCCTTTAGTTGCCATATCTAAACTGCCAATTAAATTCATTGCAGTTGATTTTCCAGAACCAGAAGGGCCCATTACAGCGACAAAATCACCTTTATTTATTGATATATCAATACCATCAACAGCTTTTACAATAACTTCTCCCATGTGATAATATTTTGTAGCTCCCTCAAGTCTTATTATTTCTTCTCCTCTTTTTTTCATTTTATAAAAAGTAAATAATAATTAATAAATCTATTGATAAAAATTATTTTACAAGATATGCTTTAACAATATTATCATATAAATAGGTCTCATATGTTTCTCTTTTTTCTATTGATCTTTCAACTAGACCAGAATTTTCAGTACCTTCATGAGTTAATTTTAATCTTATGGCATTACATTCTGAAGGTGATGTTTCTCCTTTTCTTTTCTTTGTTACACATTTTCCAGCCACAATTCCCTGCCTTAAATGATAAGGCATCCTTCCCCCTTTAACTCCATTTCCCTCTACATTAATTATAAGTAATGTTTTTTCTCCCAATCCATAGTTAGTACTAGTTTTTGGCATATTTATTTCTTCATAACCTTTTACTAGCCTACTTAATCTATCTGAAAATTCTCTTGTCATTAAATTGGTCTTATCTTAAGGTTTAAAAATTGTACTATTCTTGAAAATATATGAAAATTAGACAACCAATTGTAACAGTGGTAGGACATGTAGATCATGGTAAAACATCTATTTTAGATCAACTTAGACAGAGCTGTGTTCAAGAAGGAGAAAAAGGAGGTATTACTCAAAAAATCTCTTTTACATCGTATCCTCTTAAACAATTAAAATCAGCTTGCCCTTTAATTGAAAAATCTAAAATTGAATTAGATATTCCTGGTTTTTTATTAATAGATACTCCTGGTCATGCTGCATTTACTAATCTGAGAAAACGTGGAGGAAGTTTAGCAGATTTAGCAGTTCTTGTAATTGATATTAATGAAGGTATAAAACCTCAAACTGCAGAAGTAATTCAAATTTTAAAACATAATAAAACACCATTTATTATTGCTTTAAATAAAATAGATAATATTTCTGGTTGGAGAAAACAAGATGAAGATTTAAAGAAAAGTATTGATATGCAACCTCAAAACCTTAAACAAGTTTTTAATGAAAAATATATGACTCTTATTGGAAGTCTAAGCAGTTATGGTTTTGAATCAGATCTTTATTTTAATATTGATGATTTTACTAAGAAAATTGCTCTGGTTCCTTGTTCTGCAAAAACAACAGAAGGAATTCCTGAGTTAATTATGATGTTATGTGGAATTAGTAAAAAATATTTGGGAAATAGTTTAACTCTTGGAAAGGATCCAAAAGGAGTTATTCTCGAGATTAAAAAAGAAAAAGATTGTAATTATGCTGAATCTATTTTATACGATGGTGAACTTTCTAAAAAAGATGAAATAGCAATTGCAAATATTGATGGAGAACCTATAATTACAAAAATAAGAGTTCTTGAAGAAATTCAACCTCTTTGTGCTAAATTTTCTCCTACGGAAAAAGTTGAAGCCTCCACTGGAATAAGAATGCAACTAATTAATAAAACAGAAATTTTACCTGGAATGCCTTTTGAAATATTTAAAGGAAATTTAGAGGAAATTAAGGAAAAATTCAAAAAAGAAATTTCTGAAAATATTAAAACAGCTCAACATGGAATAATTGCAAAAGCAGATTCTCTTGGAAGCTTAGAAGCATTGATGGTTATGTTGGATCAAAGTAATATTCCTGTTGTAAAAGCTGGAATTGGTTCTATAAATAAAAGAGATATTATTAGTGCAAAAGCTAATTTAGATATCAATGAATTAGATGCTCTTGTTATAGGATTTAATGTTACTTTGGACGATGAAGCAAAAGAAATGAAAGGGAAGATTAAGGTTTTTGAAGAAGAGGTTGTTTACAAATTAATTGAAGACCTTATTGAATTTAGACAAGAAAAATCAAAAGAAATTGAAAAGAAAAGATTAATGGAATTAACATCTGTGTTTAAATTAAAAGTATTGCCAGAATATGTTTTTAGAAATACTAGTCCAGCTATTTTTGGAGTTAAAATTGAGGGTGGAAAAGCTAAATCAGGTTTAACTCTAATTGATGAAAATGATGAAAAGATTGGAAAAATAAAAAATATTCAAGAAAATAATAAACCTGTTAATGAAGCTGATGAGGGTGCTGAGGTGGCAATTTCAATTCCAGGATCTAATTTTGAAAGAAAAATAAAAGATAAGTCCTATCTTTATTCCAATCTTGGAGAATCTCAATTTAGACAATTTAAAAAAAATAAAGATCTTTTATCTCCTGGTGAAAAAAAAGTTCTTCAAGAAATTGCTGAAATAAAAAGAAAAACAAAAGAAGATTGGGGAATGTAAAATTTATAAATAATAATTCTTTAGAAGAAATATGTGTGATACAGTAAGTGTGTTATGGACTTTAGGTGTATTAGCTGCAATCGAAGCTTTAGTGGTTTTGATTTTTCCAAAGTGGACTTTAGGACTTTGCAAAAAAATGGCAAAGTTGAAGATTGGGAAGATAAGAAACATTGCTTGGATTGAATTAGTTATTGCTATTATACTTGGTCTTTTAGCCTATTATCTATAAATTTTTTGAAATAAAAAAGAGGAAAAGCTTTAAAAATAGATTTCTCGATTAGTAAACATGCCATTTAAAATTAATATAGCATCAAAAGAAGGAAACACCTTTAAATTAGAACTTGAAACAGAAGAAATAGTTGGTAAAAATCTTCATGATAAAATTGAAGGAAAAATGATTCTTCCAGATTTAGAAGGTTATGAATTTGAAATTACAGGTGCCAGTGATAAATCAGGATTTACAGCTATGAAAGATGTTTCAGGTATTGGTAAAAAAAAGGTTCTTTTAACCTATGGTAAAGGAATGAAAAAACGGCCTAAAAGAGAAGGTAAGAAAAAACAATCAAAC
>JADHVH010000024.1 GCA_016784085.1 Candidatus Pacearchaeota archaeon | reverse complement strand
CCATCTGCTTCTATAACTTTTGGTTTACCTACTTTTATTTTTCCAAGATTTATTTCAAAATCTTCATTATTTATTGTTTCCTGGATCTCTTCTACAATTTCTTGCATTCTGTGTCCAATAAAATTATTATAAGAAGTAATATTAGATTCAACCAATGAATGTCCTTCTAGATATTTTTTCACAATTAAATGTTCTTTGTTGTTTATATTTTCTAATTTCATACAACAACCCTGTAGTAGAGATTTGTTTTGTCGCCATCTTTTCTCTCTATTTTAATTATATCTCCAATGACACATCCTTCTGGTAAGGCAACGTCTGTTGAAAGAATCTTTGGTAATTGTGCTTTAGAAATGTTTAAACTTTTTAATAATTCTTCAGTTTCTTTTTCATTTAATTTGAAATGTTTGGGCTGTAAAATATGCATATTATAGAGGGGGTTTTAGGGTGTTTAATATAGTTACAAATTGCGGGCTAAATTTAACAACTTGTGAATAATAAAAGAAACTAAAAATTAGTTTATAAAGGTTTTGATTCTTCAAGGGGAAATGGCCTTGGACAAGATTTTAAAATCTTGGCGTGGCATTGCCGAAGCAATGGCCCCGGAGGGATTTGAACCCCCGACACCTGGATTAAAAGTCCAGTGCTCTGCCAGGCTGAGCTACGAAGCCATATTATAAATTAAGTAGAAATAAATAGTTTATAAAGCTTTTTTCAATTTTTCTTCAAAATTTTCAGCAGACATAGCTCCCATAAACTGTTCTATAACTTTCCCGTCTTTTAATAAAACAAAATTAGGAATTGAAACAACATTATATTTTTGGGCAAGCTCAGAATTTTCATCTATATTCACTTTTCCAAATTTTATTTTACCATTGAATTTTTCACTAAGCTCATCAATTATGGGGGCCATCATAATACATGGCATACACCAATCTGCAAAAAAATCAATTAAAACAATTCCTTCTTTAATGATTTCATTAAATTTTTCTGTGCTTAATTCAGCTACCTTATCATTGTTTGTCATTTTATTTTTTAAAAATAATATATTTATAAATTTAATGTAATCCTGTGGATCCAAAACCACCCTCACCTCTAGAAGTTTCAGATAATTCATCTACTTCTTCTATTTCAGGATTTTCAACTCTGCAAACTACTCCTTGAGCAATTTTTTTCCCTTTTTCTATAGAATATTCTTCCTCACTTAAATTAATAAGAATAATACCTATTTCTCCACGATACCCTGCATCAATAGTTCCAGGAGTATTTAAAATTGTGATACCATTTTTAAGAGCCAATCCTGATTTAGGTCTTATTTGAAGTTCATAGCCAAGAGGTATTGACATTTGTAAACCTGTTTTAACCAAAATTCTTTTTCCAGGAGCAAGTTTATGGTCTTCTATAGAATAAAAATCAAAACCAGAATCTCCTTCATGAACATATTTTGGAATTATCGCATCTTCAGAAATTTTCTTTATTTGAATTTTCATAATGTAAAGTAAAATTGGCCCTATTTAAATTCTATTATTAATGGTTTAGTGACGCAAAAATTATGGTAAAGATTAATTTATATGCAAACCAACCAACGATTAAATAATAAATAAAAGATGAGATATTTAGAAAAAAAGCAATTAAAATATAAAATCCGCAAATCAAATCAACCAAACTCATATTATCTCTAAAAATAATTCCTTTAGAAATTAAATATCCTGAAGAAAGAATTACAAATTGAAAAGTTGTTGCAAGTTTAAATTGAATTAAAGTTATAGATACTAAAGATAATAAATCAAGAACCATTAAAACCCATGTAATCATTATTTTTCTCCTATTAACTACATTTAGAGGAACCACAATTTGTGCATGTAAGACATCCTTCTTGATAGACTAAATTTTCAGAATTACATTCTTTACATTTTTGGCCTTTACTAACTTTAGTCCCATTTGGAACATATTTTTTAAGAGCCCTTTTTACACCAGCCTTCCAAGAATTTATATTTTCACTATCAAAGTTTAAAGAATCAATTAAATTAACAACATTTTTTAGAGGCATACCATGTCTTAAAACACTTGAAATTAATTTAGCATAGTTCCAAAATTCTTTATTAAATTGATGGGAAAGACCACCCACTGTATTCAAATATCCATATTTATCCTTATATCTAAAATCATATCTTGCTTCACCATTTTCTTCCCTTATTTTTATGATTTGTCCATGTTCAATTGATTTAGGAATTGCAAACATATCATCTTCAATTATTCCTGTAAAAATTTCATAAGGTTTACCTTTTCTTAATCCCACAAAAGCAACCCATTTTTCATCATTATTGTTAAATCTTTGAATTTCTGCTTCAAGAATTTTAGGACGTTTATATCTCAAAGTTGGATCTTCCTCCTCTTTTTTAATTTCTTTCTTAGCAATTAAAACTCCATCTCTAGATCCATCTCTATAGACTGTAATTCCTTTACAACCAGCTTTCCATCCTTCCATATATAGTCTATTCACTAGTTCTTTTGTAGCATCGTTTGGAAGATTAATTGTAACACTAATTGAATGGTCAACCCATTTTTGAACAGCCCCTTGCAATCTAACTTTTTCTAGCCAATCAACATCATTAGAAGTGGCCTTGTAATAAGGAGATTTCTTAACTATTTCATTTAGTTCTTCTAGATTTAATTTTTTAACCTCCTCTATATTATAATTTTTTTTCTGTAACCAAATTTTAAATTTAGGATGAAAAACATTATATTCTTCCCAAGAATCTCCAACTTCATCAACAAAATTAACCTGGACATTTCGATCATTAGGATTAACTTTTCTTCTACGATTATAAACAGGTAAAAAAACTGGTTCTATTCCAGAAGTTGTTTGAGTCATCAAACTAACTGTTCCTGTAGGAGCTACAGTTAATAGGGCAATATTTCTCCTACCATAAAGTCTCATTTCATCAACCAAGTCTGGAGATTCATTAAAAATTCTTTGAATAAATGGATTATTAACTTCTCTTTCAAAATCAAAAATAGGAAAGGGCCCTCTTTCTTTTGCAAGATTTATAGAAGATCTATAAATTTCAATAGCCAGTGTTTTATGAACTTTGGTAGAAAATTTTGTTGCAGGTTGATCACCATATCTTAACCCAAGTGCAGCAATCATATCTCCTTCTGCAGTTATTCCAATACCTGTTCTTCTTCCCTCAATACTTTTTTTTCTAATGTTATTCCATAATTGATATTCATTTCTTTTAATTTCTTCATCTTCAGGATCATTCTTTATTTTTTCAAGAATTGCATCAATTTTTTCAATTTCTAAATCAATAATATCATCCATAATTCTTTGGGCATAATGGGCATGTTTTTTAAATAATTCAAAATCAAATTCAGCTTCATCTGTAAATGGATTTTTAACATATTCATATAAATTTAAAGCTAATAATCTACAACTATCATAGGGACATAAAGGAATTTCACCACAGGGGTTTGTTGAAATTGTTTTAAATCCTAAATCAGAATAACAATCAGGTACAGATTCTCTTTCAATAGTATCCCAAAATAAAACTCCTGGTTCTGCAGATTTCCAAGCATTATGGATAATTTTATCCCATATTTTTTTTGCATTAATCTCTTTTTTAAATTGTGGATCTTCAGAATAAATAGGATATTTTTGAAGATAACTTCCTTCCTGTTCAACAGCTCTCATAAATTCATCATCTATTTTTACTGAAATATTTGCCCCAGTAACCTTGCCATGACTCATTTTAGCATCAATAAAATGTTCAGAGTCAGGATGTTTAACAGAAATACTTAACATTAATGCTCCTCTTCTTCCATCCTGTGCCACTTCTCTTGTTGAATTTGAATATCTTTCCATAAATGGAACTATTCCTGTTGAAGTAAGTGCGCTATTTTCAATAGGGCTTCCTCCTGGACGTAAATGGGACAAATCATGACCTACTCCTCCTCTTCTTTTCATTAATTGAACTTGTTCCTGATCTACCTTCATTATTCCCCCATATGAATCTGAATTAGATTCATTTCCAATAACAAAACAATTGGATAAAGAAACTTTTTGAAAATTATTTCCAATACCTGACATTGGACTTCCTCCTGGAATAATATATTTGAAATCTTTAAGTAAACCATAAACTTCTTCAGAAGATAAAGGATTAGGATAATTCTTTTTTAATTCAATTCTTTCAATTTCATTTGCAATTCTTTGATGCATGTGGTCTGGATTTTTTTCATAAATAGTTCCTTTAGAATCCTTAAGAGCATATTTGTTTACCCAGACAGTTCCAGCAAGGTCATCTCCTTTAAAATATTCTATAGATGATTTAACAGCATCTTCATAAGGATAAATTGTCTTTTCAACTTCTTTTTCTTGTATCATAATCACTTTTTCCTCCATTTAATTTAACTCCCGTAATTCAGCTTTAAAATCTTTTATGTCTTGAAAGTCTCTATATACAGATGCAAATCGGATATATGCAACATTATCTAATTTTTTAATTTTTTTCATAATAAGTTCTCCAATAACAGTGCTTTTTAATTCTCTTTTACCCTTTCTTCTTAATATTTCTTCAATATCATTAATCATTTTATCTATTTTCTCTTGAGAAATAGGCCTTTTTTCAAAAGCCTTGTAGATTCCTTTTTCAAGTTTGTTTTTATCAAATTTTTCTCTATTTCCATCTTTTTTAATTATGTAAAAATTATTTTTTCCAATTTTTTCATAGGTTGTAAATCTTTTTTTGCATTTTTTGCATTCTCTTCTTCTTCTTGTTCCATCAGGAGAGGGTCTCTTATCTGTAACTTTTGTCTTATTATGCGAACAATATATACATTCCATCTTAATTTCTCTTTTTATAAAATATACAATATCTTGTATTTTTGGACTAAATTATGCCTCTAAATTGTATAAAGCTAATCTAAAAATTCAATTTTCTATTTAAAGTTTTATATCTCCTAAAACATAACAACATAAAAAATTGATTTTCTGCAAGATATGGTATGTCAAAATAGATTAAAAAACAATTAATTCTTTTTTTCTGAAATAGTTTTTTCAATTTCTTCCTTGGTAGTAGGAGGATTATCATTCCAAAGAGGGCAAGCAGATTTATATTCACACCAATTACATAGTGTAGACTTATTAGGATTAAATTCTGTTGTTGATTCTATTTTTTTAATTAATTTAAAAGTATCTTCCTTTAATTTTTTTAATTGTTCATCTGTTCTTCTAGATTGTATTTTTCTATTATATGCTAAATAATGCCAAACCAATAAAACTTTTTTATCTTGGCCATATTTTTCCTTTATTGCTATAGAATAAAGAGCTAGCTGCCTATCATTATCAACTTTTTCAGGGAGAGGTAAATTATTTGCTGTTTTATAATCATGCACTTCATATTCTTCTGTTTTTAAATTATAGACTAAACGATCAATAAATCCCTGTATTTTATATTGGCCAACATCATCAAGATTAATCATAATTTTTTCTTCAACAGATAAAGTATTTTCATCAAAAGGAGCATTTTTCATATAATAATCAATAATAAATTTTATTCCCTTGTTATAATAATCTTCTCGAGTTAAATCTTTTCGAACAATAACTATTTTAGGATCCCACATTTCATCCCATTTTTTTCTATAATAAAGTAAAGCCTCGTCAAGACTGGGAATATTATTTTTTTTAACTTCTATATATAGCCATTCTAAAACTTCGTGGGAAACTTTTCCCAAATGAATTTCTATACTTTTTTCAAGAGGGGGAATAATTTTGTCTATATATTTATATTTAAATTTTAGGGCACATTGTTCAAAGGTACTTAACCTCGAATGTGAATAAATTGGCATTTTGGCCTCCTTTAGATTTTACTATAACTTGAAAAAATTTAATGTTTATAAAATGTTGGTGAAAGCGTTTATAAAATAAAACAACTCTCAATTTTAATCTAAAATGAAGAAAAAATCACAATTAGAAATATTAACAGAAAGTAATTTCATTAAACCAGGGATAATAAATAATGGCATCATAAAGTTATACAGTCTATTAAAAGACCATAACTTTTTAGAACCTGCAGATTGGTTTCTTCAAGCATATTTTGGGGGGGAATTGAAAAGAAAGGATCAGGAAAGATTTGCAGAAATTGCAAATAAAGAACCATATAAATTAACATTAAAAAATGGAGTTCTCATATGTGCATTATCTTATCAATATTACCCCATGGCAAAAGGTCTTGCAATGGGAGTTTCATCTTTAACAGGAATAGACGTTAATCCAGATACAGCTGGGTGGGGTGTTGTTGGTGCAATGAATTTAGCAAATATAATTAGGATGGGGGTGGCATATAAAACAAAAAAAGCATATGCAGGAATCAGTCTAAATAGTTTATTTTTTAATTCTACAAGTTACATAAATGATTTAAAGAATTATATAAAAAAGAATTAATTTTTATTGACTTTCGTTTGTTTGATTTTCACTAATTTCTTCAAAACCAATTTCTTTTGTAGAATTATTTTCACCATCTTCTAGAATATCTCTAGCTAAAAATCCCCACCATGAATTTCTTTCTCTGATCAATTCTCCTGTTTCAGAATTAACTTTAGCTCGAACTTTTTCTTTAACTTTAAACATTCCAAGAAATTTAGCTTCCTTTTGATAATTAATTTTATATTCTCCTTCTTCATCTAATTCAATTTCTATTTCACTATCATTAATTCTATACTTAACTTTTTCTTTTAATTTAGATTTAATTTCATCTGGAAGATAATTAATTGCTTTGGTACTATTATCATTTAACAAAGCAAATAAACCATTTTTTGATTGAAATAATTCTACTTTTGTAGACATATTAACTCCTTTACTTTGAATAATAATATTTCCAGATTTGCCAGCAATAATTGTCATCTGTCTTGTTCCATTTCCTAGATTACATTTGGTCACATTACCTGTTTGTCTACAATTTTCTGGAAGTTCAATTTCTTGACCATATTCATATTTAATTCTATTTTGAGAATTTATTTTAACTTTTTCCTTATACTTAAATTTACCAGTAGCATTTTCAATTTCTCTTTCATATTCGTACTCATATTCAAATTTTTCTTCATCATCTGTTTCATTTTCATATTCAAATTCTTCAGTCTCATTTTCATCATCCCTTTCTTCAGAATCATCATCTTGATTAT